>CAZEEJ010000001.1:0-1411 GCA_964511155.1 uncultured Planctomycetales bacterium
TGCGCAAAGGCTGCCAGCTTGCAGGACGTCGGTTTCGAGATAGTACAGCGGCGGTTTGGCCTCCACAAGTCTTGCCCGAACGACCGCAGGCACACCCAGCAACACCGGACGATGGTAGCGGATGTTGAGTTTGGCGGTCAGGCCGGCAATGTTCCGCGAGAAAAGACAGTGCGTCATCGCGGCATCGAGCAGCATGGCCACCACGCCGCCGTGCAGGCGATCCGGATAGCCCTGGAAGACCGCGTTGCAATCGAACCCGGCCACCACGCTTCCGTCGGCGTGTCTTTCGAAACGCAGACCCAGGCCGTCCGGCCGGTCGCTGCCGCAGACCAGGCAGCAGGGATGACATCGATGGCTCAGATCAGTGGTCACAGATGTTCTCACCTGCGGTCAACGTGCCTGACAGGTAGGCCGTGACAATCGCGTCGGGGTCTCCGTCGGATGCGCCGACAACCACCTCGATCCCGTTTTGTGCAAAGAGCTCTTTTGCCCGCTGGCCCATGCCGCCGGCAATGACGACATTCACGCCGTTTTCGTGAAGCCATCGCGGCAGAACGCCGGGCTCGTGAGGCGGCGGGGTAAGATAATCCCGTCTCAGGGTCCGTTTACCCGCGGGATCCACCTGATGAATCACGAACTGCGAACAGTGCCCGAAGTGAAGACATAAACGACCATTGGCGACCGGTACGGCAATCTTCATAGGCTTCTCCTGTGAATCACTTCTGGAAAACATTCAACCGGCTCCATTGAGGCGACGAGGGCCATCGCGCTGTTGTGATCGCTCCACTCAGCCCCAGTGCCCTTCGACGTTCGCCGATTGTGTCTTGTGCAGCGTGCCCGCTTCGAACTGTTCGAGCGCTTGCCGAACCGTTCCCCATACGCCCGTGTGGATCGCGACGCCGGCGGCGTCAAGCACCGAGAAGGCCTTCGGCCCGACGTGGCCGGTGATAACGGCTTGGGCTTTGAGATCCACGACCTTCTTGCCGGTCTGAATCCCCGCACCCTGGGGCGCGTTCAGGTTGGTCTCATTGTCCACCGCTGAATGCTCGCCCGTATCGGTGTCGATCAGGACCAGGTACCTTGCCCGGCCGAAACGCGGGTCGGCGGGCGAATCCAGTCCCGGACCTTGCGCGGTTACCACGATTCGCATAGGGACTCCTTTCGTCTTGCGACCCGATTTCCACTGCAAGCGACGTTCCATCGCGAGGCGTAACGAGCGAGGTCGCCTTAACTGCCTTACAAGCAATCAGTTATGGTGACTGCGGATCGAGGCAATGCTCCTCGGTCGGCAATGATGCGTGCATGCAGTGTTGCAGGCTGCAATGCTATCGTCGTCGGCTGCGACCGTCGGTCGGTGGCGTGTCGATCCGCAGGGACTGGCTGGCCCCTCCCGCCAGCGCATGGTAGAGAA
>CAZEEJ010000001.1:1421-58645 GCA_964511155.1 uncultured Planctomycetales bacterium
TTGAGCTTGCGATAGAGCGTGCTGGTGTCGACGCCGAGTTCCCGGGCCGCGCGTTGCCGGTTGCCGTGATGCCGCCGCAGGGCGTCGGCGATCATCACCCGCTCCATCGCGTCAAGCGTGGTGGGCCGGCCGTGCTCGCCGGTGGCCTGCCCGGCGGTCGGGCGGAGTTCGGGAGGGAGGTGGTGCAGCTCGATCATGCCGCCGTCGCAGAGCACAAATGCCTGTTCGATGATGTTCTCCAGTTCGCGGACATTGCCCGGATAATCATGCTCCATGAGGCGGGCGAGCACTTCGTTGGAGACGCCCGCCAGGTCCTTGCCCTGAAGCCGGTTGAACTTGGCCACCAGCCGATCGACGAGCAGGGGGATATCCTCACGGCGCTGACGCAGGCAGGGCAGTTTCAGGTAGACCACACGGATGCGATAGAAAAGATCCTCACGGAACTGTCCGGCCCGTGTGAGCCTGGCAAGGTCCTGATTGGTGGCCGCCACAACGCGGACGTTGACCTTCACCGACTTCAGCGAACCCAGCGGTTCGATGCACCGCTCCTGCAGGACACGAAGCAACCGCACCTGCATGGCGGGAGAGATGTCGCCGATCTCGTCGAGGAAGATGGTGCCGCCGTCCGCGAGGGCGAATCGGCCGGGTTTGTCCTTGCGGGCGTCGGTGAACGCGCCGGCCTTGTGACCAAAAAGCTCGGATTCCAGCAGCGTATCCGGCAGGGCCGCACAGTTGATGGCCACGAAGGGCTTTTTGCCGCGGCGCGACAGATTGTGGATGGCCCGGGCGAACAGTTCCTTGCCGGTCCCACTGGCTCCCTCGATCAGCACGGTGCTGTCGCTCTCGGCAATCTGCGGCAGGATCTTGAAGAGGCTGGTCATGGCCGAACTGCGGCCCACGATGTCCTCGAACGTATAGCGGGCCTCGAGTTCCTTCCGCAATTGCTCGATCTGGCTGAGGTCCTGAAAGGTCTCGACGCCCCCGACGACGGCCCCGTCCGGGCCCTTGAGCAGGGCGGTGGAGATCCGAATCGGAATCCGCCGGCCGGCGTGGTTGACGATATGGGCCGTGGCGTTCACGATCGGCTTGCCGGTGGTCAGCGTGCGCCGCAATACGCAGGCATTCTCACAGATACTGGCTCGGAAGACCTCGCAGCAGGGCCTGCCCAGGGCTTCCGGCCGATCAATTCCCGTGATCCGCTCGGCCGCCCGATTGAAAGCCGTGATGCGCCAGTCGAGATCGACGGTGAAGACGCCCTCGTTGATGGAATCGAGAATCACGTTCTGCGGTTGCGAGCTGGAAACACTGGTCATACTGGTTGTCCTCGCTCACGATTACCATCGGCATGCGAAAGCGCCGAGGGCTTCAGCCCGCGCGGTGCTTGAACGTGAAGCAACCGCTACTCTCCGTCAAAGAGCCGCGCGGGCTAAAGCCCGCGGCTTGTTACCCCGTAGCGGCCAGTTTACGATCCTAACCTGCAAACGTGCAGGATGCAATCCTGGGACCCGCTATATCGTTGCAGCCTGCAATGCTGCTTGCTGACCCTGGCCGGCGGCGGACTGTCTCCAGGCTGCGTGATGACAATGGGTTATGTGCATTTGGATGGCGGTGGAGCTGCTGGCACGGCAAGTGTGTGCTCTCCCGGCAATGAGAATCGTGATCCCCCAGTGGCAGGGGCGGGTGTCCCCGGTGTTCGACGTGGCGGGGAATCTCCTGCTCGTCGAGGTGACTGACGCTCGTGAGGTCGGGCGCCGCCAGGTGCCGTTGACGGCCACGGATCCGACTCTGCGCGCTCAGCAGGTCGCCCAGCTTCCGGCGGATGTGCTCGTCTGCGGGGCGATCTCCTGGCCGCTGGAAGTGGCCTTGCGATCGGCAGGTGTGGAGGTGATTTCTCAGATCTGCGGCCAGGTGGACGAGGTCGTGCAGTCCTTTCTGGCTGGGAACCTGGAGGACGACGCGTTCCGGATGCCGGGTTGCTGCCGGCGCCGGCGGTTTCGAGGAGGAGCCGGCGGACGTGGCTGTCCGCAAGAAAACGGACCCGCGCGTGAGTCGCAAACGCGCGCCAGGGGTATGCGAGGAGGCCGCAAGGGGGATTGACTGTGGAGGCGATGGCGTCGGTTCGATGCGCCCCGGGGCGGGCTGCTCGATCCGGCAGAGTGGATGACCCGTTTGACGTGGAGGATTCAGATATGCCGGCAGGTGATGGGACAGGCTCGACGGGTGTGGGACCGATGACGGGGCGAGGCATGGGCTACTGTGCGGGTAACACGACGCCCGGGTTTGCGAGCCCGATGCCGGGACGCGGACAGGGCATGGGTTTCGGGCGAGGGCGAGGGGGCGGTCGTCGCGGATGGCGGCATCAGTTCTATGCCGCCGGACCGCCCTTGGGGGCTCGCACCCAAGAGCCGGGCGTCACCCCGGTGAGCCCGGCCCCAGCTCCAACTTCGCCAAACGAGATGGAGGCCCTGAGGAGTCAGACCGCCCAACTCGCGCAGACCCTGGAGCAACTGCAACAGCGACTCGCGAGTCTGGAGTCGGCACAACCCACCGAGAGTTGACCCCGGCGTCGGCCCCAAAGGATTCCGGGTGCGGTTCATGGCAATACCGGATCAGGAGAAACCGTGCGTGATGAGAATAGCCGTGGCCAGCGGCAAAGGTGGAACGGGCAAGACGACGGTGGCGACGAACCTGGCGTACGTTGCCGCCCTCGAAGGCCGCACGGTCGCCTACGTGGACTGTGACGTGGAGGAGCCCAATGGGCATTTGTTTCTCAAGCCGGAATGGCTGGCGCGTCGTCCCGTGACCCGGCCGGTGCCGCGCGTGGACGAGACCCGGTGCACGCAATGCGGTCGGTGCGGCGAGGTCTGTCAGTTCAGCGCGATTGTCCCGCTTGGCGAGACCGTTCTCGTTTACCCCGAGCTGTGCCACGGGTGCGGGGCGTGCATGCTTGCATGCCCGGCGGGGGCCATCAGCGAAGTCCCGCGCACAATCGGAACGCTGGAGATGGGCTGGGCGAACGCGGTGCAGTTCACGCGGGGCGTCCTCAACATTGGCGAGGCGATGAGCCCGCCGCTGATCCGGCAAGTCAGAGCCGCCCCTCCGCGGCTTGAATTGACCGTGATCGACGCGCCGCCGGGCACGTCCTGCCCGGTCATCGAGAGCGTGCGGGGAGTCGATTTTCTCGTTCTGGTGACCGAACCGACGCCCTTCGGACTGCACGACCTCAAACTGGCCGTGGACATGGCGAAGGCCCTCGGTTTGCCGGTGGGCGTGGTGGTCAACCGGGCGGATATCGGTGATCGGTGTGCGTGGGATTACTGCCGATCCTGCCGCATCCCGATCCTCGCCGAGGTGCCGGACGACCGGCGGATTGCGGAGGCTTACTCGCGGGGCGAACTGGCCTGCGAGGCGGTTCCCACCTGCCAGGGACTGTTTGACGGACTGCTGGCGGCACTGGATGAACGTGCCAGAGGGACGCGGCCCGCCGGCTCGGCCGCTACCAGGGGGGCCCGATGAAAGAGGTCGTTGTCATCAGCGGCAAAGGCGGCACGGGAAAGACGTCGATTGCCGCGTCATTGGCGGTACTCTCCGGCCAATGCGTCGTCGCCGATTGTGACGTAGATGCGGCGGACCTCCACCTTGTCCTGTCGCCCCAAATCGCAGAGCACCACGACTTCTACAGTGGTCACGAGGCGGTCATACGCCAGGATGACTGCACCGCTTGCGGCCTGTGCCGGACCCATTGCCGATCTGGTGCCATCGTGCCGTGGTCTCCTGTCGAGGAGTTCGAGGGATTCCATCGCGGGGTACGCTACGACTGCCGGAACTGCGATTACTGCGAGCGATCCTGTCCGGCACGGATCGACGATCTCATCCAGACGATGGGGGGGCCATCCCCCGCGTCTCAACGCGTCGGCTTCAGGATCGATCCGATCTTGTGCGAAGGATGCGGGGTGTGCATCCAGGTCTGCCCCGGGCGGGCCATCGACTTTCCGGAGCGGCTTTGCGGTGAGTGGTTTATTTCGGAGACCCGGTGCGGCCCCATGGTCCACGCCCGGCTCGGCGTGGGCGCCGAGAACTCCGGGAAACTGGTCAGCATCGTTCGTCAGCACGCCCGTCGGGTCGCAGACCGGCAGGGCATCGGGTTGGTCATCGTCGATGGTGCCCCCGGCGTGGGCTGTCCGGTCATCGCCTCCATCACAGGAGCCAGCCTGGCCTTGGTCGTGACGGAGCCGACGTTGAGCGGCGAGCACGACCTCAAGCGAGTCGTGGAGTTGGCACGGCACTTTAATACCCAGCTCTGCATTTGCATCAACAAGTGGGATGTGAACCCGGAGATGACGGCACGCATCGAGGCCTTTTGCCGGGAAGCGGTGATCCCGTTGGCCGGCCGGGTCCGATACGACTCCGGCGTTACCCAGGCCCAGCTTCGCAGCCGGACCGTCGTGGAAATCGCCCGCGATGGGGTGGCCAATGACGTCCAGAACGTCTGGTCAGCCGTCCAGGCATGTCTGCAGCCGGTCGCCCAAGAGATTGCCTGAAGGTCTCGCCGGACCCCGGCCGGGCGTGAGACACGAATGCCTGCGCGTGCTTGGCGTTGCTCAAACGAGGTGAGAGGTGACACGGCGCCCGAAACTCCATCGTCGCCCGGCGGCCGCCACAAAGCAGCGCTGTCATATCGGCCCGTCGATGAAGATCACCCCGAGTCGCCGGGGGTGTCGATCGCGTCCTGCCGATCAGCCTCCGTGGTAGCCGGCTGCGATGCCACGGGTCGCGCCAGGCGTCTCTCGATGCGGCTCAGCATGCGCGGTTGGGCCTCGTATTGGGCGAAGTCTTTTCGTAGCCGGCGGATATAGGGTGCCGCCTGGCGGGCACGTTCCTCCGGCGGCAGGTCGGAGGTGGCGTAAAAAAAGCCCAGGTCGCCCACGCACCAGAAGTACCACGGATCGGCCTGGTAGCTGGTCAGGTAGTACCGTTCCGCCAGCTCGCGGTTGTTGAGCCCTTCCCAGGCCACGGCCTTGAGGTAGTCGATCTGGCCGGGCCGGGCGGTGGACGGATAGCGCGCCGCCCGGTCGGCCCAGACGAGGACCGCCTGGAAGTCGCTGTCGCGGAGCCGGGCCTTGGCTTCTTGGAGCTCTTCTTCGCGAGTGGCCCGAAGGTAGTGGGTGCCCATGGCGACGAACAGGATGGCGACGGCCAGAACTTGGCCCAGGATCGCCCCGGCTCGCGGCGGTGCCAGGTTGTTCGTCGCGGGCGTTTGAGAGCGAGACTCGGCAAGCACGATCTGGCGAACGATCACGAAGACCACAAACAGCACCGCGAACAGCATGGCCTCGTCGCGCGGGTCCACGGGAATGATGGTGAGTCGGTCCGGCAGGGGCCGGTTCCACACCGGCCACAGCGGCAGGCGATCCGTGGATTGCAGAGCGTCCAGCACGCTATGCAGCCCGATGAGGAGCAGGGCGAGAAGCACCCCTCGGCGCCAAGGGAGTCGTCCGAACCAGGCCAAGCCCAGCCCGACCGGCACGGCCAGCACGATCGCCGTCAGCAGCGAATGCGAAACCACGCGCGCACCGACGAGCCCCGCGCTCAGACCCAGTTGCGTGAGCACGTCGGGCAAGTAGGCGACCGCCACGATCAGCGGCACCCAGAGCGAACGCCGTGCCGGATTGTCGCCGATCACCGGGACGCAGTGGGCTGCCCCCAAGCCGCAGAATGCATGGCCGATGACTGGCATCTGGTTCGCTCGCGCCGCGGCCCGGTCCGAGCAGAGCCGCATCCGTATCAGAGCCGCGCCCGTATCAGAGCCGCATCCGTATCAGAGCCGCGCCCGTATCAGAGCCGCGCCCGTAAGGAAGCGGTTCTTCGCTGTCGGCGGGCCCGTAAGAACCGCTCCCTCACGGTCGCGGCTCAGCTTGGCGTCGCGGCTCCGCTGGGCGTTTTCGCATACATCCTCAGTTGCCGGCGCAGGCCGGGTCGCCGGGCTCGTCAGGGCCGCTCAGGCAACCCTGGAAAATGCTGAAATCATCAAGGTCCGCGTCGCCGTCACCGTCGAAGTCGAAACTCTCGCACCCGGCGGCGTGCGGCAGGTCCGCCCCGGACAGGCACGCGATAAACGCCAGCAGGTCTTCGCCATCCACGTCGCCATCGCCATTGGTGTCACCGGGGACCGGCAGCGGCATCTCACACAACTGGGCAACGTCGTCGACGTACACGGTGAATGGGCCGGCCGTGCCATTGCTGGTGAACGCCAGGTGTTCGATCGTTCCCTTACCGGTCGTGGAGCTGAGCACTCCGTCGCCCGTGAATGTCGTGATTGGGTCGGTGAGCGGATCGAAGATCAAGGTCTGCCACACGCCGGGGCGGGCATTCAGGAGCTTGCCGCCAAGAGGGGTATTCTCGTTGGCTCCGGTTGCCCCGATCCATTCCATCGGTCCGTCGGTGCCGCCGTCGGCGCCGATGGCTGCCTCGGTGTTGGTCTCGCGAAGGCCCACACAGACGCGTAGCGAGCCACTGTCCAGCCGCAGCCGGACGCGGATCGGCTTGTCGAAGGCCACCGTCGGGTTGGGAACGTGCGTGGCGTTGTTCGTCGTCACCCGCGCCCAACGTTGGGGGGCGGTATCCACAAAACCCCACTCGAGCTTCTGCGACTTGTCACCGGTGGCGGCGGCGTCGCTGGTCACCTCGCTGATACTCGGCGATTCAAGCAGATGAGCCGAGGTCGAACCCGAGAACCGTGGATGCCGGAACATGCCCATGCCGCCGTCGGCGATGCCCTCGAACCCGGCGATGAGTGTTGCCTCACAGGGCGGAGGAGCCACGGCCAGCACTTGCCAGCTCTCGTCGTCGCTGCCAACGGTGTTGGTCGCCCGAATGGTGAAGTCGAAAAGGTTACCCGCATCCGCCAGGCCGGGAGTCCATCCGCTGACCAGGCCGGTCGAACTGACTTGGGCGCCGGGCGGCCCGTCGATGACGGACCATGAGTCGGCCAAGCCCTGGATCAAGGTCAACTGTTGCACATAGGGTTGCCCCGCGGTTGCCTCGACCGGATCCGGCAACACCTCGGCAATGATCGGGGCGAGCGGCTCCTGGGTTCCGAGGGCAATGTCCTGCCGCTTCGTCAATCCGGCCACGACCTGCACGCCGTCAAGCGCGGTGGTCGGGAGGCCCGTCTTGCTGCCCGTGACCTGATACAGCGTGCCGCTGCCGCTGGCGGGGATGAGCGTGATGACGTAGTACCCGTTGCCGTCGGTCTGTGCACTGCGCGATCCCACCTGGACGGTGGCGTCATCCACCGGCAGCCCGGTCGCGCCGTCGGTGACTCGGCCGAATAGCGTCCCCTCCGTCGCCGTGGCCGGGTCGCGCCAGGGCATGGTGGGCACGGTGGCCGGCTCGTCCCAGAAGTTGGCGGCCACGTAAGGGTACCAGTCCCAGTAGCTGCCGGAGTTGTTGGTCGTGGCGTATGAGTACGTGCACAAGCCGTCCGCGCCCGCATCGACGGCATACTGCATCTGGATGATGCTGTTTTCAATGGTGTTGAGGTAGATGCCGGGCCCGGTCACCAATTGTCGGTTGTACCGCCACCCGATCGACGCGTTGACCCAGTTGCGGTAGTAGGTCGGGAGTTCATGCTCGCGATAGTAGGTCATGGGGATGCCGGTGTCCAGGTAGCCCTGTTCCATCCAGAGCCGCCAGTCCTGGTAGATGCTGTACGCGCTGGAGGAGGTGAAGCTAGAGGGCGCGTTGCCCCAGGTGATCAGGGCGGCACTGTGTCGCAGCGGCTGGCGGGGGTTGTCGGCCGTCGCCACCTCGACCTGGGCGCGGCGGACCAACTCGGTGATGGTTCGGCGCCGGAAGTTTCTCCAGTCCGTGTCGGTGCTCGGGGGCGTGCCGGCGTAGCCGGTAATCTGCTTGAACCGGGCCAGGCTGGATTTGGTGTAAGAGTTACTGGCGGGATACCCGGCCGCGTTGTTGGTGTATCGGATGTAGTCCCAATGGATGCCGTCCACGGGGTAATTGTCGGCGATCTCGCGGAGGATCGAGATCAGGTAATCCTGCACATCGGGCGAGCCGGCATCGAGCACATAGTAACCGTCCACGGTAGACGGTCCGTTGCCGCTGTTGGTGTCCATGACCATGAGCCACTCGGGGTGGTTGGCCATAATGGTGTTGCCGCTGGGCGGCCAGGTTGTGCTGACCCGGAAGGCGACCAGCCAGCAGTGGACCTCGAGGTTGGCGGCCGCGGCCTTCTGGCAGAGGTAGGCCAGGGGATCGAAACCCGGCGTCGCGTCGCTGGCCTTGGGGATGATGTTGGAGTTCCAGTAGGCCCCGTGCCCCCCGCCGACGTTGTCCTGGTAGGCGAGGACCTCGGCAACGATGGCGTTGTAGCGGCCCTGGACGGCACGGCTAACCATCGCGTCGATCTGGGCCGCGGTCCTGAAGCCCTCGTGGAAGGCATCGGCCCAGAAACCGCGGAACTGCGCGGGCGTGGGGGGCGGTTCCTGGAAAACCGCGGTCACCGTTTTGGTCGCGTCCATGACCACCGTGGTGCTGGCCTGGAGGGGATCGGCTGCCGGGGCGCCCGCAGAGACCGTCCACTCCTTGAACACGTACCCCTCGGCCGGAACGGCGGAGATGGCCACGACCTCATCCTGGTCTTTGGCGTACGGGCCGCCCGCCGCGGGGGTGGTGGTCCCCGTGCCGGGGGGGCTGACCGCCATGGTCAGTTGGACCGGCTCGATGGTGCGGAACCGGACGGCATCGGCCACGATGGTCTTGTTGTTCTGGGCCTGATCGCTCAGGGTAACGTAACCAGCCGTGCCGGCAGCAAAGTTGTAGGTGCCGAGGGTCACCCAGGTTGAACCGTTGGTCTGCTGGTTGACGGTGACCAGGGACGAGCCTCCGCTGTGGTAGACGGTGTAGCGGGCATTGTTAGGCCGTGATGAACCGATGGACCGGTACCAGACGGCCACTTGGTATTGTCCCGCGGCCGGCAGATTTGGGCGCCATTCCACAAGGTTGTAGGGCGTGGAGGTGCGGGTGGTCTTGTAGCGATAATCCGGTCCCCACTGGCCATCCAGACTGGTCACGCTCCACGCGCTGTTGTAGTCCTTGAACTCCGGGTCCGAGTTGTCCACGATCACGATCGCGGCCGACAAGGCCTGGGTTCCCATGAGCAGGGCCAAACCGACACATGCGGCCATGACGCAACACCGCCGCAGGGCATCCGGGGCAAGGTCCATAGGTTGACTCCTTGGGTCTGATTCCGCAGGCCGGGCACCGAAATTGATGTCTTCCCACATGGCGCCCAAACCCTCCTCTGCGTTATATAATACATTCCCCCGTCCACGTCTGCAATGGGGAATCTTCTGAATATGAGGCCCAAGCCGGTGGGGGCGGCGGCGGGTCTTGCAAACCGGCGTCGGATCGCCGACCATTTCCGGGGCAAGACGTCCGTCTTCACGAAACCGCGTTTAGGGAGGCAGGCTGACGATGATCAACAGGCTGATGGTGGCGTTGTTGGCGATGGTCACGGTAGCGGGGCTGGGTTGCTGCGGGGGCCGGCCCGAGGGTCGCTCAAGCTGCGAGTCGTGCCCGTGTGCGACATGCCCGGCGAGGGGGACCACGGCGTGCCCCGTAACGGCGGGGGCGGCGACCGCGGAGTGGGTCCCGCTCTTCAACGGCAAGGATCTCACCGGCTGGGAAGCCGAGGGCGGCGCTGCCTGGAAGGTCGAGAACGGCATGTTGATCGCCACCCAGGGGCCGAACTTTGCCCATGGTGAGCTGTTCACGACGGAATCCTACCGAGACTTTCACCTCAAGGTCACCTACCGCATGGAATGGCCGGCGAACAGCGGCGTCTGGTTCCGCTACCAGGCGGGCAACAAAGCCTACCAGGCCGACATCCTCGAATACACCAACCCCGTCGCCTATTCGGGGACCATTTACTGCCCGGGCAAGATGTTCCTGGCGATCAATGACGACCCCGACCTGGTCAACCGCGAGGGCTGGAACACGCTGGACATCCGGGCGGAAGGCCCCCGGTTGCAGGTCTGGCTCAACGGCTTCCAGGTGGCCGACGTCAAGGACGACCTGACGGACCACGGCCGGATCGGCTTCCAGATGCACGCCGGTCAGCAGTTCGGGCCGATGAAGCTTACCGTCCGGCAGGTCATGATGCAGCCGCTTTAAGCTCCCGGGGTGTGAGAGGCAAAACAGGTCGACGAGCGAACTAGCGGCGGGGCGTGTATCCCTGTCGCGGCAGTCCCCCGTAGCGGCTGACGCAGCGGGGGGACTGAGGTTGTGCCGGTGCAGGCAGGATGGGCCGCCCGGCCGCCGCGGGGGGCGGCCGCTACGGGGCGGCACCGGCGTCCGGCCGGTGCCGAGGTGGACTTCGGTGGCTGACGAGGAGCGACCATGACGGGTAAGGACCTTCTCCTGCAAGCCTTGCGGAATCAGCCCACGCCCCGGCCGGCGTGGGTGCCGTTTGTGGGCGTGCATGGCGCCAAGCTGATCGGCGTCAGGGCGGATGAATACCTGCATTCCAGCGACCTCATCGTTGGGGGGCTGCAGCGGGCCTGCGAGCTGTATCGGCCGGACGGGCTGCCCATCGTGTTCGACCTCCAGCTCGAAGCGGAGGTCCTCGGCTGCCAGATGCACTGGGCGGAGGAGACCCCGCCCGCGGTCAACTCGCATCCGCTGGTTGACGGCACGTTGGCCGATTTACCCGTGTTCGACACCGCCAGGGGCCGATACCCGGTCGTCCGCGAGACCCTGGCGGCCATGAAGCAGCGGTACGGCGACCAGGTTGCCCTCTACGGCCTGATCACCGGGCCATTCACGCTGGCCCTGCACCTGATGGGCACCAATCTATTCCTGGAGATGTACAACGCTCCGGAGCAGGTCAAAGCCGTGCTCGCGTTCTGTGCCGACGTGGCCCGCCGCGCCGCCGACTTCTACCTCGACCACGGTGCGGATGTGATCGCCGTCGTGGATCCGATGACCAGCCAGATCTCGTCGGCTCATTTCGCGGAGTTCGTCGGGCCGTACGTGGACCCGGTTTTTCGGCACGTCCGGGACCGCGGGGCGTGTTCCTCGCTGTTTGTCTGCGGCAATGCGACGCGCAACCTCGAGCACATGTGCCGCACGGCCTGCGACAATGTTTCGGTCGACGAGAACATCTCCCTGGAACTGCTGCGCGACCTGGCCCGGGCCGGCGGCAAGTCGTTCGGCGGGAACCTGAAGCTGACGACCGTCCTGCTGCTGGGCAGTGAGGCGGACGCCCGGCGGGATGCGCTGCACTGCATGGATGTGGGCGGCACGACCGGTTTCGTCCTCGCCCCCGGATGCGACCTGCCGTTCCACACCCCGGAGCGCAACCTCGAGGCCGTGGCCCTCATGGTCCACGATGCCTACCAGCGCGAAGTCGCCCGGGCGGCGCTGCCCGTTGCCGTGGAGCATGCCTACGAAGACGTCGAGCTGCCCGACTATGGCGATGAAGGTAAGGTTTTCGTTGACGTGGTGACGCTCGATTCCGCCTCCTGTGCTCCCTGCCAGTACATGGTGGATGCGGTTTACAACGCAACGCGCAAGCTGGGCGACAAGGTCGTCATCCGCGAGCACAAGATCACGACCCGCAGCGGCCTGGGACACATGGCCAAGCTGGGCGTGGGGCAGATCCCCACCATCTGCATCGATGGGCAGGTCACCTTTCCGTCCATTATCCCGGACATCGCTACGCTCTCGCGCACGATCGAGCAGCGAATCGAGGATAAGCAGAAGCCATGATCCCCGTCGCGCTGGTCACGGGTTTTCTCGGCAGCGGTAAGACGACGTTGCTACGCCACGTCGCTGCCGCACATCGCGGCCGCCGGCTGGTTTTTCTGGTCAACGAATTCGCCCCCGTGGACGTGGACGGGCGGTTGCTCGCCGCGGAGGGCGCACGCGTGGTCGCGTTGCCCGGAGGAAGCATTTTCTGTCAGTGCCTGGTCGGTTCGTTCATCGAACAGCTTCGCGGTATCGCGGAGCGTTTCCATCGGCCGGCCGAGCCGTTGGATGGCCTGGTGATCGAGGCCAGCGGCATCGCCGACCCGAACGTCGCCGCCCGCATGCTGCGTGAGACCCGCCTGGACGAGATTTACCAGCTCCGCCGGATTGTCAGCGTGGTCGATCCTGGAAGCTTCGTCAAACTGCTGCACATGCTGCCCAGTATCACCGCCCAGATTGAAGCCAGCGACTTGGCGGTCCTCAACAAAGTGGATCTGTTCGACGAGGCCGCCCTGGCGGAGGTGGAGCGGCAAATCTCGGCCATCAAGCCGAACCTGGCTGTCGTGCGGGCGGCGCACTGCCGCGTGGATTCTGATCTGTTCGGTGAGCGGCACGCCGGTGGCTCGCCTGGAGCATACGCTCCAGGTGCCGATCCGCACTTCGCCCGGCTGGTTCTCACGATGGGTCGGCCGGTGGACCTGGGGACCCTGGTACACGCCATCCGGTCGGCAGGGGAGGCCGTTTACCGCGCCAAGGGCTTCGTGCCCACCCGGGGAGGCATGGTTTGCCTCGACTGCTCCGCCTCGGGCGTAGCGACCAGCCCGGCTCCTGCAGACAAGGTGGCGGGCCTGTTAGCCGTCATATGTCATCCCGCTTCACGATTCCATCTGGCGGCCCTCCTCGCACCTTGGGGTGACGTGCGCACCGTTGCGCCCGATCCCGACACGTCGCCCATCCAGCTTGGTCTGCCAAACGCAGCGGACCACCACCCGGGGTAGTTACCTGAAACTGCCCGTCACCCCTTGACCTGTCACCGAATTCTCGGACGATAGACATAGAGAGCACCCGGTTCGGCATCCTCGTGGACGACACAACCGAACTCGATCGAAAGGGCGAAACGGGAATGGAATCGCCTCCTGCCATTGGAAGCACCGGGACGGCTTGCTCGAGAAGCAGCTCTTGTAGTGCCGTCATCCTCGCAGCCTCGCGCACTCATCGGGCCGTCCACGCTCGACCTGCGGTCGGTAAGCCCACCGTCCAGCCTCTGCCCGGGAGCTCAGTGGCCACTCCCGGCTGCCAAGACCGCGGCCCATGTCTCGCCGTCCTGCTGGGCCTTGCCTTGGCGCTCGGAACCGCGGCGCACGGGGCGGAGCAGACGTTGCTGTACGCGGATTTCGAGGGCGGGCTGGGCGGGTTCGTCATCGACAACGATTCCGGCGATGGCAACGGGCTATGGCACCTGACCGGCGGCTGCGAGGCCGGCGGGGATGGACATTCCCGGCCCACGGTCTTGTTCTATGGCCGCGAGGGCTTGTGTGACTACGACGCCGGCATGGGCGAAGGCGTGGTCGTCTCACCGGCGGTCAGTCTTGCCGGCTGGTACCCCCCCGTGCGGCTGACGTTCGCGTACTGGCTGGAGACCGAGTGCGACCCCCGTGAGTATGACATGGCCAGTGTGGAAGTCGCGGCGAACGGCGGTCCCTTTGTGCCCGTGGCCCACGCCGATGCGACACTCGGGTTGGTGACGCTGGCCGATCCCAGCTACGGGTGGAAGCAGGCGGAGGTGGATCTGTCGCCATTTGCCGGGGCGGTCGTGCAGGTCCGATTTCGTTTCCGGACCGGCGATGACATGTTCAACGAGTTTTCCGGCTTCTACGTTGATGACGTGCGCATCGCCGCGCACACGGAACCGTATCTGGCGGTGGTCGCGGGTGCCAGCCGCATGGCCCACGGCGCCGAAGGGGAGTTTGACCTCTCTCTGGCCGTCGATGGACCGACGGCGGTGGAGATGCGCTGGCAGGCTCCGACGCGCATGGTCGTGAGTTTCAGTGAACCCATCCAGGCCGCCGGCGGCAGTCTTGAGCCGGGCCGGGAGGTGGCGGTGAGCGCGGGCCGGATCACCGCTCTGGCTACCGAAGGAAATGACCTGATCGTTGACTTGGCCGAAGTCCCATCGCAGGCCTGCCTAGTCCTGACCCTGGCCGGCGGGCCTGACGGCATCGTGGGTGCGTCCGGCGGCGAGTTGCCCGCCGACTTCACGTTGGCTGTCCAGACTTTGCCTGGGGACGTGAACGGCGATGGTACGGTCAGCGTCCTCGATCTCGTGCTGGTCCGGAATGTTCTGAACCAACCCGCCACTGCCGCCAATTTCAAGGCGGACCTGGACGCCAACGGGCTGATCAATGTGCTCGATCTGGTTCTGGTGCGTAACGCACTCAACACCAGCGTTGCTTCCTGTCCATAGCCGCCGCTCTCCTCCTTCGGTATCATCCTGTCGTTGTCGGAACGGAAGGCCGGCGGTGCCCCCGTGTCCGTTTTCGCGTTGCCCCGCATCAAGGAGCCGACGGAATGATCGATCTGCGCAGTGACACGGTGACCCGCCCAACGCCCGCCATGCGGCAGGCGATGGCGGCCGCTGAGGTAGGGGACGACGTATTCGGCGACGATCCCGCGGTCGCGGCCCTGGAACGCCGCACGGCCGAACTGTTGGGCAAGGAAGCAGCCTGCTATATGCCCTCGGGGACCATGACCAACCAGGTGGCCTTGCGGGTACATACCGAGCCCGGTGACGAGGTGCTGATGGAGGCTTCCGCCCATGTTTATCTGTTCGAGGGCGGGGCTCCCGCGGCGTTGTCGGGCGTGACCTGCAGGCTGTTGCCCGGGCGGCAGGGCATCTTTACCGGGGCCGACGTGCGGGCGGTGCTCCGGCCGGGGAACGTGCACTTTCCCCCAACGAAGCTGGTTTGCGTGGAGAATACGCATAACGTGGGCGGGGGCAGTATCTGGTCGCTGGCGGCGGTGGCTGACGTGGTGGGCGCGGCCCGTGAGGCCGGGCTGCGAACCCACCTCGACGGAGCCCGGCTCTGGAACGCGGCCGTGGCCACGGGCATCGCGGAGCGGGAGTACGCGCGCGACTTCGACTCGGTCAGCGTGTGTTTCTCGAAGGGGTTGGGGGCGCCGGTGGGCTCCGCGCTGGCGGGTACGCGGGCGTTCATCGAGCGGGCGCGACGATTCCGCAAGCAGTTTGGCGGCGGAATGCGTCAGGCCGGGGTGATCGCGGCGGGGGCCCTGTATGCCCTGGACCATCATCGGTTGCGGCTGGCGGAGGATCATGCGAACGCCCGGTTGCTGGCCGAGGGGGTCGCCACGTTACCCGGCGTGAGCATCGACCCCGCGACGGTGCAGACGAACATCGTGTTCTTCGAGGTGACGGGCATGCCGGCCGCTGAACTGGCCGACCGGTTGCGCGAAGCCGGCGTGCTGATGCTCGCCCGCGGCACACGCATCCGCGCACTCACGCATCTGGACGTGTCCCGCGACCAGATCGTCGAGACGCTGGCGATCATGGGCCGAATCCTGCGCGACGCGCGTTGAAGGCCGGGACCAAGGCAACTTGTTGCTGTTCGTCACCTCCGCTTGGGCACGTCCATCAACAAGTTGTCTCGGTCCTCAGCGGATCGGCCCTCCCCCGATTCTTGTTCTCCCTCCCCCGGACCACGCCTGCTGCCTACTGCCTACTGCCGCTCTACCTTTCCCCCTGCGGATCGAACGCTTGCAGGCGTTCAACGAACTCGTTGATGATGAAATCGGGGGTCGAGGCGCCGGCGGTGACCCCGGCGATCTGGTGGCCGCGGGCCATGTCCGGCCGGAATTGCCCCCAGGTCTCGAGGTGGAAGGTGTCCACGCCGGCTTCGCGGCAGATGCGCGCCAGTTCCTGGGTATTGGCGGAATGCAGCCCGCCGAGCACGAACATGACGTCCACTTCGCGGGAGAGTTCCTCGGCGGCTTCCTGGCGACGCACAACCTCCAGGCAGAGCGTATTAACAATCTTAAGCTCTCTGAATGGGTGACGGGCAATGGCCCCGATCATCTGGGCGACGTGCTCCGGGGCGTGCGTCGTCTGGGCGACGACCCCCAGCCGCCCGCGCGAGGGCAGGGCCTCGGCCAAGTCCTCCTCCCGGTCGACCACGATCACGTTCGGGGCGTAGCTGGTGACGCCGCGAACCTCGGGATGGTTCGCGTCCCCGATCATGACCACCTGATACCCTTCCTCGTGCAGTTGCCGAACGACCGTCTGGGCCCGCTTGACCAGCACGCAGGTCGCGTCCACCAGATCGAGCTGCAGCTCACGGGCCTGGTCGTAGGTCTCGGGGCCGACCCCGTGTGAGCGGATCAGCACGGTGGTGTGGGGCTCAAGCCGCTCGAGCTGGGCGGACTGGTTCAGGCCGGCCTGTTCGAGTTGCTCGACCACCTGGCGGTTATGGATGACCGGCCCGAGAGCGACCACGTGGCCGGGCGCATGCTCGCCCAGCGTGCGCTCGGCCAGTTCGATGGCATCCTCAACTCCGAAGCAGAAACCCCGTTTGCGGGCCAGTTTCACCTGCATTACATTCCTCACGCGCCAAACCTTGCTTCCCCTCGCAGGGCCGCGCGGGCTGAAGCCCGCGGCTCGCTGATGAGGGAGCGCTGCATCGGAGAATTGTAAGCGTCACGCACGCAGACGGCCATGCCAACGGCGTTGCATCTCCAGCAGGCGGGTCCGAATGAGCTCCATCAGCTCCTCGACGCTGAGGTGGGCGTAATCCTCCGCGCGCAGCGGCCGGCCGTACTCGACGATCACGCTCCCGGTACGAGGCAGGAGCCGGTCTCTGGGCCACGCCTCCTGCATGCCGTCGACCAGGGTGGGGACGATCGGCAGCCGGGCTTTTTTCGCGATCGCGCCCAAGCCCGGCAGCATCGGGCCGATCCGGCCGTTGGGCGTCCGCGTGCCCTCGGGAAAAAGCACGAGGAGATGGCCTTGCTTCAGGCGCCGCAGCGATTCCTTGATGGCTCCGATGTCCGCCGTTCCACGCCGCACCGGGAAGGCGTTGAGGTTCCTGATTAGCCGCCCGAAGAGCGGATGGCGGAACAGGCTGTCGCGGGCCATGAAGCTGGCTTCGCGGGGCAGAGCGATGCCGACCAGGACGGGATCCATGAAGCTCTGGTGATTGCAGACCAGCAGCGCACCGCCCTGACGCGGCACGTGGTGGATGCCGAAACACCGCGCTCTGATGTACAGCGTGCAGAACCACTGGCAGAGGAACCGGCAGAACGCGTACAGAGGTTTTACACCTGACATCCGTGTGAGTCTCAAGGCTGCCGACCGTCCATTCGCTGTTGAATCTCACTGCGCAGGCGGTCCACCACCTGGGCGATGGTCATGTGCGTCGTGTCGATGTGCACCGCTTCCCCGGACGCCAGCAGGCCGGCCCACTGCTTCTGGTCGTTGGCGTCGCGCAGCCGGATGTTGGCCAGCACGTCCTCGTAGTCCACCTCCTCGCCGTCCGCCTGGATCTCGACGTACCGCCGCTCCGCCCGTTTGGTGTCCGCGGCATCGAGCAGGAACTTCACGTCGGCGTTGGGGAAGACCACGCTGCCCTGGTCGCGCCCCTCGGTGACCAGTGAGCCGAGAGTTCGCCCGATCGCGGCCTGCTTGCGGACCAGCACCTCGCGGATGTGCGGGTTGCGGGCGACGGGGTTCGTATGCTGGCTGACCCGCATGGAGCGGATGGCCTCGCTGACGTCCCGGCCATCCATGATGACCCGCACGTAGGTCGGGCCGCAGTCGAGCTCGATCTCCGTGGACCGGGCGAGGGCCACGAGTGCCTCGGGGTCATCCAGCGAAACGCCGGTATCGAGGGCCTTGAGGGTGATGGCCCGGTACATGGCGCCCGTGTCGAGATAAGGGACGCCGAGCAGGGCGGCGAGCTTGCGCGCGGCGGTGGATTTGCCCGAACCGGCCGGTCCGTCGATGGTGATGATCATGAGCTGCAGAACCTCCCAATGCGGTGTGGCACCGGACCTCGGCGAGCTCGGTCGAGCCGCGTCCCGCCGGGGGGGGCACCGGCGTCCCGCCGGTGCACGCGGCGGTTGATATCACAGCGCCGACAAAGAAACAAGCGACGCGGGCTGGGCGGCCACCTCGCCGTGCAAGGTCAGCGCGGTCGCGGCAGTGACCCGGATGGTCGCGAGCTGACCGATCAGCGACGGCGGGCCGCTGAAGACGACGATCTCGTCGCCCCGCGTACGCCCGGTCAACTGGTCCGACCGCCGCCAGGAAACCTCCTGCCCGCGGCTCTGCTCGTCCTCCTGGGCCCGGACGGCCGCCTTGCTGTAGCCTTCGACCAGCACTTCGACGCATCGTCCCACGAGGGCCTGATGGTGGGCCAGGGATATCTCGTGCTGCAGTCGGCTCAATTCCATATGCCGTCGGCGTTTCACGTCCTCGGGTACGTCATCGACCATCCGCCGCTCGGCCACCGTGCCCGGCCGCTCCGAATACTTGAACATGAAGATGTTCTTGTACCGCACACGTTCCACCAGGGCGAGCGTCGCCGCGTGTTCCTCTTCGGTCTCGCCGCTGAACCCGACGATGAAGTCACCGGCCAGCGACACGCCCGGCACCGTCGCCCGGGCACGCTCGATCAACCCGATGTATTCCTCCACCGTGTACTGCCGCCGCATCCGCTTCAGAACCGGGTTGGAGCCGCTCTGGGCGGGCAGGTGCAGGTACTCGCACAGCTTGGGCAGATCGCGCATGGCCTCCAGAATGTCGTCGGTGAAGTCGCCCGGGTAGCTGGTCACGAATCGCAGCCGCTCCAGCCCGGGCACGTCGTGCACGCGGGCGAGCAGCTCAGCGAATCGGACCACCCGGCCGCCGTCGTCGCACGAGTAGCTGTTGACCGTCTGACCCAGCAGGGTGATCTCGCGGGCCCCGAGGTCCACGAGCCGCCGGGCCTCCTCGACGATGTGGTCGGGCGGGCGGCTGCGCTCCGGCCCACGGGTGAACGGTACCACGCAGAACGTGCAGAACTTGTCGCACCCCCGCTGCACACGCACGTAGGATTGCAGCACGCTGCCTTCGGCCGGGAGCGTGCGGGAGATATCGAGAGCTTCGATGCTGTCGTACAGCAGCGTGCGTCGGGCGGCGGGCTCGCGGCGCGAGTGATCGTGCTCCAGGGCCACGGCGACCGTTCGCTTGCGGGTTTCGCTTCGCGAGGTCTCGACCTCCTCGATGAGGGCCGGTATCTCGTTCAGGTTGCCCGGGCCGCAGAGCAGGTCGATGTGCCTGGCCCGACGGCGAAGCCCCTCGTGGTCGCGCTCCGCCATGCACCCGATGACCCCGACGATCATGTCCGGCCGGCTGCGCTTGGCCCGGTCAACCTCGCCGAGTCGGCTGTAGACTTTGTCCTCGGCGTGTTGCCGGACGCTGCACGTGTTCAGCAGCACCAGGTCGGCTGAGTCGAGCGTTTCGGTCGGTCGATAGCTCAGTGCGCAGAGTTGCCCGAGAACCAGCTCGCTGTCGAGCATGTTCATCTGGCAGCCCATCGTTTCCAGGTAGACGCGTTTCACAGGCCCACAAGCTCCATTTCTCTCGGCTACGGCAGCGTCAGCTCACGGGGCGGGTCGCCCCGGACCATGATCGTCACCGGCGACGCCGTCTGCTCAGCGATCTGGAGCATCCGGCGGATACCGGCAATGCGGACACCGTCAATCTGTTGGATGACCTGCCCGGGCACGAGCCCCGCCTTGGCGGCGGCACTGTTGGGCTCCACCTCGACGACCACCACGCCGGTCGCGTCTATGGGCAGCTTGTGCGCCAGGCAGACCTCCCAGTCCGGATGGGCGAGCTTGAGGCCACGCCACTTGCAGGTACTGGGAGGTGGAACCTTCCGCCGCGCGGGCACCACGGTCACGTGCATGCGGCGCTTGTCTCGAAAGAGGGTCAGATTCGCCGGTACGCCGACACGGGCGCCGCCCACCAGGCGGATCAGCTCGTCGGCGTTAGCCACCGACTCGCCGTCGAAGGCGACGACCACATCGCCGGACTGGAGGTTTGCGTTGGCCGCCGGCGTGCCGAACTCCACCGAGGCCACCGTAGCGCCGCCCCGCTCGGGTGCACCTGCCGCCTGACGATCCGCTCCCGTGGTCGACCGCAAAGCCACGCCCAGGAAGCCGTAATCCACCTCCTCGCCGCGGGCCAGTTGAGCGATGATCTCCTTGGTGGCCCGGTCCAGCGGAATGGCATAGCCCACGCCTTCGCTGGTACCCGACCGCGTCGAGATGGCCGTGTTGATGCCGATCACCTCGCCCTTGATGTTGAGTAACGGCCCGCCGCTGTTGCCCGGGTTGATCCGGGCGTCGGTCTGGATGAGGTTGCCGTAGTAGCGGTCCGTCATGAGGGGATCGAGTTGCCGGGTCAACCCGCGTCCCAGGGCGCTGATGATTCCGAAGGACATGGCCGGCGTGCCATGGCTTTCGGAAGCCGAACCGAACGGGTTGCCCATGACGATGGCGAAGTGGCCCTGGCGCACGTCGGCCAGATCACCCAGCCGGGCCGCACAAAGCTCTTTGGCGTTGATCCGCAGCACTGCCAGGTCACGCCGCGGATCGGCCGTGACCTCTTGCACGCGGTAGGATTGACCGTCTGAAAGGATGCAGGTGATGTCCGCCGGCTGGGCTCCGTGGACCACGTGCTCGTTGGTCAGGATGATGCCGTCGGGGTCGATGATGACCCCGCTGCCCACGGCCGGCACGACGCGATCCGGGAGTTGGCGATCATCGTCCGAGGGGCCGGCCTCCGGGCGGCTGTCGGGCTGGCTCGAACTGTCCGCGGCGTCCAGTGGCCGTGTGGCCACGATCGCCACCACCGTCGGTCGGACGCCTTCCGCCACTGCCGCCAGCGTGTTCTGCAGCAGCTCGATCTGGGCGAGGTCGCCGGGCGGCGGTTGGGCGACCAGCAGACCCGCCGTCAGGCCAAGCGCAATGGCCGCAAGACGGCCCTGGGCCTGGGCTGCTGACCTCCGTGCGGTTGGGCTTTGGGCCATGGGTATTCCCCGAGTGCCTTGCCGGCGCCGGCCGCGGCGGTCACCCTTACCGCGGCGGTTCCACGTTATAACTCCGCAGCGGCTGCTGCCACAACGGACCCTGCTCGGCCGCCTTGTTCACGATGTGGGCCACGGCCGCGTCCAGATCATCGGTCAGGACGAACAGTTCGAGGTCCGGGGCGCTGATCGCGCCGTACTGCGTCAGCAGGGCCTGCTCCAGCCATGTCACCAACGGCGTCCAGAACTCCACCCCGATCAGAATGACGGGCGACAGCCGTGTTTTGTGCGTCTGCAGCAGCGTCAGGGTCTCGAACAGCTCATCCAGCGTGCCGAACCCGCCCGGGAAGCAGACCAGGGCCACCGCGTACTTCACGAACATGACCTTGCGAGCGAAGAAATAGTCGAAGTTCATGGCCAACGTCACGTAAGGGTTGGCCTGCTGCTCGCTGGGAATGCTGATGTTGAGCCCCACGCTCACGCCGCCCGCTTCATACGCCCCCTTGTTGGCCGCCTCCATGATGCCCGGGCCGCCGCCGGTGACCACCGCGAAGCCCGCCTTGGTCAGCTTGGCCCCCATCTGCACGGCCTGCTGGTAGGCGGGCGTACCCGGCAGCAGTCGGGACGAGCCGTACACCGTGACGGCCGGCCCAAGCTGACTCATCAGCTCGAAGCCTTCCACGAACTCGGCCATGATGCGGAAGACACGCCAGGTCTCATCCGGTGCCATCCGCCGTCGCTCGACATTGCTGGACATAAACACTCCCCAAAGTTTCGCAGGCGCAGACTCGATCGCAAACCACCATTTTAATCTGACCTGCCCCCCAACGCGAGACCGTCCGCCCGTCGCTTGCGGCTTCGCAAGGACCCTCCGCCCCGCTTGCGGCTTCGCACGGCTCCGGGGAGCCGGCCCGCCTCCGCTCCCACTTCCGCGTCGTCAGCAGGGCTTTGCCTCGGCGACGGCAGGGGGGTATAGTGGAGGGGCACCAGGAATGCCACCTGATCGGTGGGTGGTGCTCGGACGGTTCGGCCCATACGGGAGACTGGGCCGCGGGCGGGAGCGCCGCACGTCTCCATCCGCCCGGCCGGTGGGGCACTGCCCCCCGAACTGATCCTCAGGAGCGCACATGCCAAACCACGGGACGTCTCTGTGTTCCCTTCATTCATCGTTTGGGGTATTCCGAAATCGAGGCGCCCGATCATTCCCCTTTTATCAGGAGATCGCTCATGCTGCTGCATCTGATCCGGGCCATGTTCGTGCTCATGGTGGCCGGCGTGGCCTTGAACTACGCCGAACTCCACCGCTCCGACTTGGCGCTCCCCGCACTGGTCATCGCCCTGGGCGTGGCCAGCCTGGTCCTGGCCATCGACATCTTCATTCCCCAGAAGTCGCTCCTGGCGCTGTCGGGGATGTTCTTCGGCCTGGTGATCGGCATGGTGGTGGCTTTCGGCGTGGGGATCATTCTGGACCTGCTGGTGGACGCTTACCAGCCCGGTCTGACCGGTACCCCGCTCGTCAGCACGACCAAGGTGCTCGTCGGCATCGTCACCTGCTACCTGGCGGTCAGCTTCATCCTGCAGACCAAGGACGACGTCCGCTTCGTGATCCCCTACGTGGAGTTCGCCAAGCAGCGCAAGGGGCCGCATCCCCTCATCCTGGACACCTCGGTGATCATCGACGGCCGCATCGCCGAGATCCTGGAGACCTGGGCCACCGACGCGCCGATTCTCATTCCACGGTTCGTCCTGAATGAGCTGCATCTGATCGCCGACAGCGGCGACCGGCTCAAGCGGAACCGCGGGCGGCGGGGTCTGGATGTGGTGAACCGGCTTCAGGTCAACCAGCGGATCGAGGTGCAGGTCCAGGACGCACGCGAGCCGCGGAATGACGCCGGCGAATCCGTCGATCACCAGTTGGTCACCCTGGCACGCAAGATCGACGGGCGCATCGTGACCAACGACTACAACCTGAACAAAGTCGCCACCATCCGCGGCGTCGAGGTGGTCAACATCAACGACCTGGCCAACGCGCTCAAGCCGGTGTTCCTGCCCGGCGAGGCCATGCACGTCAAAATCATCCGGCCGGGTGAGGCCGCAGGTCAGGGGGTGGGTTATCTCGAGGACGGTACGATGGTCGTGGTCGAGGCGGCCAGAGAACGGATCGGCCAGACGGTGCCGATCATGGTTACCAGCGTTTTACAGACCAGCGCCGGCCGCATGGTCTTCGGTCGTATCGAGGGCGCCGCGCCCGCCGATCGCCCCCCGCGCCGAACGTGAAGCGAGTTAGCAAGTGAGCGAGTTAGCAAGTTAGCAAGTTAACAAGTAAGCGAGTGAGTTATACGCCCGATTCACGTGCGAGTCTGCTGCGGGCTTGCCTCTTCGCGGCGCAACCCCTTCCCTTGCTCTTGTCTGCGGCCGCCGATCTCGCTCGGCGTCTTGCGAAGCCGCACGCGGCGGTGCGCCACTCGATTCCCGACCCCGCGCTTACCCGGGGACTTGCGTCCCCGGCTCGTGTCCCCCGATTCCCGACCCCCGATCCCCGCGCTCACTTCTTCTCTTCAAACTCCGCGTCGATCACGTCCTCGTCCTTGGCCTCGGCGGGTTTGGCGCCCGCGTCGGAGTCGCCGCCGGCATCGCCGGCCGAGCCCGCGGCCTTGCGGGCCGCCTCCTCGTACATGATCTTGCCGATCGCCTGGGCGGCCAACGCGAGCTGCTCGTGCGATTTGCGGATTCCGTCCTTGTCGTCGCCCTTCAGTGCATCCTTGAGCTGGTTGATCGCCGCCTCGATCTTGCCCCGCTCGTCGGCCGGCACCTTGTCGCCCACCTCCCGCAGACTCCGTTCGGTCTGGTAGATCAGCGAATCGGACTGGTTCTTGAGGTCGACCAACTCGCGGCGGGCCTTGTCATCCGCGGCGTGTTCCTCCGCCTCGTGCCGCATCCGATCGATCTCGTCCTTGTCGAGCCCCGAAGAACCTTCGATGCGGATCGACTGCGCCTTGCTCGTGGCCGTGTCCTTGGCCGACACGTTCAGGATGCCGTTCGCGTCGATATCGAAGGTGACCTCGATCTGCGGCAGGCCCCGCGGGGCCGGCGGAATGCCGCTCAGGTTGAACCGCCCCAGCGAGCGGTTCCCCGCGGCCATCTCCCGTTCGCCTTGCAGCACGTGGATGGTCACTTCAGTCTGATTGTCCGCCGCCGTGCTGAAGACCTCCTTTTTGCTCGTTGGGATGGTCGTGTTGCGCTCGATGAGCCGGGTCATCACCCCGCCCAGCGTCTCGACGCCCAGCGAGAGGGGGGTGACGTCCAGCAGGACGATGTCGTCTTTCTCCCCGGTGAGCACCGCGCCCTGGATGGCCGCCCCGACGGCCACCACCTCGTCCGGGTTGATGCTCTTGTTGGGTTCCTTGCCGAAGATGTCCTTCACCAGCCGCTGCACGGCGGGCATCCGCGTCGAGCCGCCCACCAGCACCACCTCGTCGATGTCCTTGGCGTTGAGCTTGGCGTCCCTGATCGCCTGCAGGACCGGCTTGCGCGTCCGCTCGGTCAGGGCCTCGGTGAGCTGTTCGAACTTGCTGCGCGTGATGGTCTCCTGCAGATGCTTCGGGCCCGTCTGGTCGGCGGTGATGAACGGCAGGTTGATCGTGGTCTCCTGCGTCGTGGACAGCTCGCACTTGGCCTTCTCGCAGGCCTCCTTGAGCCGCTGCAGGGCCATGGGGTCCTTGCGCAGATCAATCCCTTCCTTCTTGCGGAACTCCTCGGCCACGTAGTTGATCAGCTCCTCGTCGTAGTCGTCGCCGCCCAGATGCGTGTCCCCGTTGGTGCTGAGCACTTCGAAGACGTTGTCGCCGATGTCCAGAATGGAAATGTCAAAGGTCCCGCCGCCCAAGTCGTAGACGGCGATCCGCTCGTTCCGCTTCTTCTCCAGCCCGTAGGCCAGGGCGGCGGCGGTCGGCTCGTTAATGATCCGCTCGACCTTGAGCCCGGCAATCTCGCCCGCGTCCTTGGTCGCCTGCCGCTGCGAGTCGTTGAAGTAGGCCGGTACGGTGATAACCGCACGGGTGACCTTTTCGCCCAGGTAGTCCTCCGCCGTCTTCTTCAAGTCCCGCAGGACCATCGCGGAGACCTCCGGCGGGGTGTAGGTCTTGCCCCGGACCTGGACGCTGACCAGGTCGCCCTCGCCGCCCACGATCGTGTAGGGCACGATCTTCTCCTCCGAGTGCACTTCGTTGTGCCGGCGGCCCATGAACCGCTTGATGGAGAAGACCGTGTTCTGCGGGTTGGTTACCTGCTGGTGCTTGGCGATCTGCCCGACCAGCATCTCCCCCTTCTCGGTGAAGCCTACCACCGACGGGGTCACGCGCGAGCCTTGCGCGTTGGTCAGAACCTTGGCCGTCTCGCCCTCCATGACCGCGACCACGGAGTTCGTCGTCCCCAGGTCAATCCCGATGATCTTCGACATGGTGCAACTCCCTTCGTTTCGGTGGCCCACGCGGCGGGTCGGCCCCTGCGGAGGATCGACCGGTCATACTCCGCCCGGTCGCCCGGCACCTCCGTCGCACGCCCGCTCTACGTGTGCGCAGCACCTCATCCCGCCAAGAGCAAGTCCGATGCCAGCAGGTGAGGGCGGAGGTCCCTTTTTGTAACATTTTAATCTACAGCCAGTTATGTGTTTGTCCGATACAGCATAGGCCGGGCCCTCTGCCAGAGTGGCAGCAGGGGAACCTTCGGGTTTGGCACATCGCGCGGGCGAGGTAGAATAAAGCTATGGGCATGGCTCCCGGGCCTTATGAGACGCTCGAAGGGCAGGGCTTCCCGATCGCCCGCCAGCTCTCGGTTTTCCTCGAGAACCGCGTCGGGCAACTCCTCCGCCTCACCCAGCTCATCGACACGCACGAGATCCGCATTCTGGGCCTCTCGGTGATCGACTCGCTCGACTGTGCCGTGGTACGCCTGCTGTTCGATGCTCCCGATCTGGCCAAGCAGATTCTCACGCGGGCGGGGTTCGCCGTCAGTGTCGCTGAAGTGATTGTGGTCAAGCTGCCGCCGGACAAGCAGGGCCTGCTTTCGGTCTGGCAGTGCCTGCTGTCCTGCGAGATCAACATCGGCTACTGCTATCCGCTGCTGCCCGAGCAGATTGGACCGGCCATCGCCCTCTCGGTGGACAACCTCGAGATGGCCGCCGACGCCCTGATCCGCAACCACTTCGAGGTGCTCGGCGAAGCGGATCTGAGGCTCGATTACTGAGCAGGGGTCAGGGGGGGACGAGTGATGAGTACTGAGTGAGGAGAGAGCCGGGGACGCAAGTCCCCGGGTGAGCACGGGGGGCAGGGGTCTTGGGTCTTCCCTCGACTGCTGAGGGGGTTTCTCCGCGCCAAGCCCACGGGTTGCAACCCGTGGGCTTCCGGTTGCTGCAACCCATGCGTTTAGGACGCTCACTGCCTGCCGAACTGACCGGCGCGGTCGCTTCCGGGTCACAAAGACCCCGCTTTTGCCCCCGCCAGGGCGGTTCTGCGGATTGGCACTGGTCTTGCAGTACTCCCGCAGCGTATAAGTGAGGTGCGGAAGCGCCGGAGGCGGTCTCAGTACAAGCTGACCCCGGTGCCAGGCCGGTTGGCCGGCAGCCGCGAAGGCGGGCGGGATGGTCCCCGTCCGAGAGAGCGTCAAGGAGGTAAGCCTCGATGATCGGATTCATCATGTTTGACCCGCTGTACTTCATCATCCTGGCGCCGGCGATGCTGCTGGCGGGCTGGGCCCAGATGAAGGTGAAGGGTTCGTTCGCCCGGGCGAGTCAGATCCCGGCCAGCAGCCGGATGACCGGGGCGGAGGCGGCCCATCGGATCCTGCAGGCCCACGGTCTACAACGGGTGGCCATCGAGCCGACGCGCGGCTTCCTCGGCGATCATTACGATCCGCAGAAGAAGGTTCTGCGGCTCAGCCCGGACGTTTACAGCGGTCGCTCCCTGGCCGCGGTGGGGGTAGCCGCTCACGAGGCCGGCCACGCCATCCAGGACGCCGGCGGCTATGCGCCGCTCAAGCTGCGCAACGGGATCGTCCCGCTGGCCTCGGTGGGCGGCAAGCTGTCCATGATCATCTTCATGGCTGGGTTCTTCCTGGCCAGTACGTCGCTGGGCCAAGGCATGCTCTTGGCCGGTATCGCGCTCTTCTCTCTGACCGTGCTGTTCCAGTTGATCAATTTGCCGGTGGAGTTTGACGCCAGCCGCCGGGCCCGTGCGGTGCTGGTCGAGAACGGCGTCATTGCCGCCCGCGAGGACGGCGAGGTCGGCAAGGTGCTCAACGCCGCGGCCATGACCTACGTGGCGGCAACGATCGGCGCCATCCTCACGCTGCTTTACCTGCTCATCCGCTCGGGTCTGCTGGGCGGCAGGCGGGATTGAGGGGAGCGAGTGAGCAAGTGAGCGAGTGAGCAAGTGAGCGAGTGAGCAAGGGAGCGTTTCACGCGTTCGCACTGCTCACAGAGCAGTGGCACACGGGCACTCCCACGCGTTCGTATTTCTCGAGCAGCGGCACACGGGGACGCTTCATTCGCGTGCGAGTCTGCTACCGGCTTGCCTCTTCGCGGCGCAACCTCATCACTCCCACAAGTGCAACAGCAACAGCAGCGAGACGGTGCCGTCGATGATCGGCTCGTTGGTCGAGAAGTCGGCGAAGCTGTCGTGATAGACGGCCACGTCGGACTGGAAGCGGGCGTAGGCGTCGTCGCCGAAAGGCTCGAACTTCAGGCTGTCGTTGATCTCGCGCGTCACCGGGCCGTCCACCAGGCCGCCGACAGCCAGATGGTCCGCCAGCTTGTAGAAGAGGTGGTGCGGCCGCGAGGAGTACACGCCGCCTTCGGGCACCCCGATCACGAACGACACACCCCAGGGGTTCCGCCCGAAGATCCAATCGCGGGCTTCGGCGGCCAGTGAGCGGAAGCGGTCGTCGCCGGTCATCTTCTCGTACAGGACGGCCTGCGTGGCGAAGGCAATGACGTTGTTCGTCGAGCACCAGACGAACGGCGTGCCCACCCGGTAGGCGTTGCCCATGGCCCGCTCGCGGACGCGCTCGAGCCCCGCCCGGTAGTAGCCGGCCAGCTTGCGTTGCGTGGCCTCGTCGACGTGCGGGTGCAGCCGCCAGTGGGCGAGGTTGACGTAGGGGAAGAACTCATAATGGCCGTGGCGGTCGCGGCCCATCCAGGGGTTGTCGCCGGCCTGGTGGGCGTATTCGATCGCCCGGTTGCGGAACTCCGGCTCGCGCGTGGCGATGTACAACTCGGTGGCCGCCCACTGCAGGTCGTCCCAGAAGCTGCTCTCGCCATAGTAGTAGGGGGCCTTGACGGGCACGGACATGGCGTTGCCGGGGTGGTCGGCGGCGAGGCGGAAGAGTGAGCGGGCGGTGTCGAGGTCGCCGATCAGCGTCATCGCGGCACTGGCCCGACCGGCGAGGCTGGCCTTGCCGCTGGATTTGTTCTGATGCTTGGGCCCCTCCGGCTTGCCGGTGGCCGGCCAGGCGGAGCGCGGACCGCCGGGGCCCCAGCCATAGTCGGATTGATCCTCATGCCAGAGTTTGAGCGGCGGGCTGTGGTCGCGGTCGTCGGCGATTTGCACGTAGATGGTCTCGGGGTCGGGGTGCATCTTGCGGACCAGGTCGGCACCGTAGCGGGCCTCCTGTGTCGCGTCGGCCAGCCGCAGGGCGGCGACGCAGTAGGTGGTGGTGATCATGTGCTTGATGCGGTCGGCGGCATCATGCCAACCGCCGATCAGGTCAAGCTTGCGTCCGCTGACGGCGTCGATCGCATCCTGCTGGTGGCACGGGTGGCCGGTGACGGGGTTGTCGCCGCAGCGTTGCAGGCGCATGAACGCCAGCAGGTGGCCGGGCACGTCACGGTAGGCGTCGGCCCCGATGTTGAAGGGTAGCGAGTGCGTGGCCCCGAAGGCGACGCGGTAACGGCCGGGGGCGCGAAGGGCGGAGAAGTCGAGCCGGTAGTTGTGGGCGAACGGTCCCCACGGACCGTCATCCGGCCCGATGTCCGCCTCGAACTCGCCGACGGTGAAGGTTCCGCTGAGCGGTCGGCCGCTGGAGAGGATCGCGATCTTGGGATCGGCCGGCAGGTAGCCGACCTGGTTGACGCGAATCCACGGTCCGGCGTCCGCCGCGGGTTGTGTGCTCGCGTCGGCGGCAAGGCTGGCGGTGGTCCACGCAAGCGTCAGTCCGGCAAGGATGAGCGGAACGTGCCTCGTGCGCATCAGCGTAGTCCTCCAACGCGGTCGATTGTTGGGCTTATCCGAAGCGCGAGCCGTTGTCAAAACCGTGCACCCCAGCGCGTTGAGCTGGCTTACGGTTCCTGCTCGCCGGTGTTCGGGGCTTCCGCCGGGCGCTCGGCCGGCGCGGGCAGGGTGTGACCCGGCGGGGCGACAGCGGGCTGGCCGTGCCGCAGCGCCCAGACATTCGGCAGCGGGGGCAGGCCGTGCTGGGCACGCAGGGCGTTCTGGTTTGCCAGGGCGGCAGCGCGACCCGAGAACGTCGTCACGTTCGTGACCGGCGGTAGGTTCGCGCGCGCGACCGGACGCTGGATCTGGCCGGCCAGGACAGGGAAGGCGTCGCCAGTGGATCCGCCGGTCGAGGCGCGGCCCTGCTTTTCTGGATCGGGAGCCAGGATTGCTATCCACAGGTTTGGGTCGGCGTTTTCCAAGTCGATGCCGTGATAGGTGAAGACGAAGTCGCCGAGCCGGTGAGCGATGACGTTGGGCGGCAGGGCATCAGACGCGGCCTTGACAATGGCGGCCTGCTCTTCCGCCGAGAGGTACTCGAGCTGGGCGAGGGTTATCTCACCGATGGGCACCTGCTCGAGCAGGGTTGCGCTCTCCAAGGAGAGCAGACTCGATGCCGGGAGCAGATCGGCGGTCACCAGTTCGACCGCGTGGGCGGGCCAGCGACCCTGTTCGCGCCGATGATAATCGCCGAGGGCGCCACTGATCGTACTGGAGCTCATCTGGCGCTGCATGGTGGTGCGTATGCTGGTTGCGGCAGCCCTACCGCTCTGCACTGCCGGTATGAGGATTGCGATCGGCACGGCCATGGCCAGCAGCAGCGGCAGGACGACGGCGGCGGTGGCCCGCAGCGAGGAGATCCCGTGCCCCTCCTTGAGCATGACGACCTGGCTGATGAGGTTCCAGATCCAGCCGACGTACATGCCGACACAGGGGATGCCGGTGACGACGTTGGCGCCGCCGCTGTAGGCAACGGCCTGGATCGTGCGCCGCAGCGGCTTGACGTTGCTCCCGGTGATCAGCAGCACCACGTGTACCAGACAGCTCCAGATGAGCAGCGCGACGGGGATCAGCAGGATGCCCAACAACGGCGAGCACAGCATGATGCCGATGAATCCTCGCGGGGTGCCGCCGCCCGCGAAGGTGAGGGCCATGATGATGGGCATGATCATCATGAACGAAAAGCTGCCGATGAACGCGATCGCGTGACAGATCGTGCTGAACCAGATCGCTCGGCCGACCGAGCTGTCCACCGGCAGGACCTTCATCAGATTCGCCGGCCGGACCAGGGCCATGCCGACCGTGTTCCACCAGGCGCGAAACCGACTGTGCTTGCCCTCCAGCCACGGCACGGTTTCCGGCAGGGTCTGCTCCTCGTCGAGCCCCGCGGTGGGCAGGAGGATCATCTCGTCCATATCCAGCGGCCGACCGCAGGTGACGCAGTTGAACGCCCGGGGTTCGAGATGGCCCTTGGGGCCGGTGCCGTAGTAGGCCTGTTTGCAGTCCGGGCAGCAGAACTGCACGCTGCCGGTGGCGAACTCGAAATCGCTGGGCTTGAACGGCGTGCCGCACTCCGGGCAGCGCGGCGTGGTCAGTTGCCAGAGGCGATAGTCGCAGACCGGACAACGCATGATTCCTCTCCCGGCACACGGCCACCATCAGCCGCCACACAAGGGTAGCATGAATCGCGATCGAAACACACGACCCAGCTTGCCGCTTCGCGGGGCATACGTGCAAACTATCCCTGTGCGCCTCCTTGCCCCACCCCGCCCGCAACTTCCCCCACCGCCCACTCGGCCACCTCGGCCTTGACCTTGGGCCGGGCGAACCAGATGAGCATAAAGACCGGCAGGGCACATGACCACAGCAGGGTAAAGACCACAACCAGGATGAACATGACGAGCATCACCGCCTCGGGTGGCCCGCCCGCCGGCCCACCGGTCTGGGCATTCCAGCCGGCAGCTCGCTCAATCGCAAAGTTGATCGGAACGGTAATCAGACAGAGTGGCAGGAACCCGATCGCCCATCGCCTGCAGAACCGGCTGCTGCCGGCTTGCCGGCTCATGAGCTTGATGCCGGCAACCAGCAACAGCACCTCGAACACGCCATGAACCACAGCCATGCCGATGGTCCAATATACGTGCCAGTCCGGGTACATCGGTGCCCCGGGTCCGAATTTTCCCCCGGCGAAGAGGGAGGCGAACGCCACGCCGCAGACACCGCCCAGCAGGCCAATAGAGGCATAGGCGATGGCGATGATGCCCAACACGGTGGGCCATGACGACTTTCGTGGGGCGGGCGTGATGCCCCCGGGCTCGGTCGGCGGTGTGGTCCAGGTGGGTGCCGGCGGGGGCGGTGGAGCAGGCGGCGTGGTCGACATGGGCGACACTCCTGTGCGAAAAGACCCGATTCCGACGGCCGCCAGCCTACACTTCCAGCATCCCGTCCGCAAGCGGCAAATGGATAGGGCGGCACTTGCCTCCCACGGGGCGAAATGACCAATGGCGAAGCACCAATGACCAATCAAGTCCGAATGACGAACGGGTGGCATGGGCCTGTACTCAGGCCCGTGGCCTCCCCCGGCGCAACCACGGGTCGGAGTACCGACCCATGCCACCCGCCGAAGTATCGCCCCGTGCCACACACCGGAGTTCTGGTTTCGGGCTTGGTCATTGGGCCTTGGGCATTTCGCCGTTTTGCCTCAGGAGCCGGACGGGCGGCGAGTTACGCCCCGTTACACCCAAGTCGATACACCTGCGAAGCCGCAAGCGGCGGCGGGCGGGAAGCGGTAGCGGGATTCAGCGTGACGGGGCCTGCCGTCGGATGCGCGCCCGTTTGGCGTCGAAGGCGGTCGCGTCATGGGCATCGAGCGACCGGAAGGCCGCCACCGCCTCGATGAGCAGTGAGCAGGCCCAGGCGTGCGGGGCCGCCCAATAATCGAAGTGGATCTTGGGGATCAGCTCGGGCAACTGGCCGGTCGGGCTGGCATTGGCCAGGGCGATGCGCAGGTCGTCGACGGCGTGGCCGATGTGTTCGAGGCGTTCATCCGCCCGCTCGGCCGTGGCCGCGAGCCGCAAACGGCACAGGGCCAGCCACAGGGTGTTCACGCAGCCCGGGCCGCCGCCCATGTAGGCCTCGCCCTGGAAGCGGAGGATGGCCCCGCCGCCCTTGACTTCGCTGCGCAGGTCGCGGCTGATGCCCTCAACCGTGTCCAAGGCCAACCGGCGGTCCTGGGCGTTGCGCAGGTCGAGAACCTCCCACGGGTCGATGAGTCCGAGAGCGGATGAATCCAGCGTGGGGTCGGGCTCGCCGTGCGGGGTGATGCGCCGCAGCCAGCAGCGCTCCTCCGGGCGCCAGAACACGTCGATCAGGCGGCGGCGAAGCCGGTCGCGGGCCTCGGGGCCGGTGCGCTCGCGGTCGATGCCGAAGACCTCGTCGGCCTCGCGCAGCGCGGCGATCACCCCCGCCTGCGTGTAGGTGAACGAGCCGACGCTGTTTTCCCAGAGATCCGTGGCCGGCCGGTGGAGATCGTCCTTGCCGATGTGCGCGAGGATGGCTCGCGTGGCCCGCTCGGCGATCGGGCGGTAATCGTCGACGAACTGCGCGGCCGAGTCGCCGCTTCGCCGGGCGTACAGGCCCGCCGCATGGACGATGGCGCAGGTCTGATCGAGTTGGATCTGGTCGAGGTCGACGCACCAGGAGGGCGCGGTCGCGCCGCCGGTCCAGTAGCGCTGGTACCAGTGTCCGTTGGCGAGTTGCGTGAGCGCGGACCACTCGAAGAAGCGACCGGCCATGTCCGTGCGCCCGATGCGCTGGGCGGCCAGGGCGCAGACGGCGGCGTCGCGCGGCCAGCAGTACCCATAGCCTCCGGAAAGCTCGTAGCTCAGGTCGAACTCGGGGGCGGCGATGAACGTGCCCTCGGTCTCGTCGTAGAGATCGTGCAGGGAGATTACCGCGCGGTCGAAGGCGTCGGCGAGGTCCGGTCGCGGGCAGGGGCCAGCGTCGGCCAGCTCGGCGGCCACGCGGTCGTTGGCCTCATGGACGGCCCGCTTGAATCCCAGGGCGAGCAGTTGCTGAGCGGCGGTGATCGCCCCTTCACGGGAACCCGCTCCAGCCAGCACCAGCGTCGTTTCCCACCGTGCGGCGTGTACCGGCTCGAACGCGACGGCGAAATCCACCCGGCCGATGGCCTGCGACGACGTGCCGAGCTGCCCGGTTACCATGGCTTGCTTGGTCGGCGAGTCCCCGAGGTTCTGCACCGAACTGCACTGCGCGGCGAAGGGCTGGGTCGCCGAGACGGCCAGGGCGATATCCCGAAAATGCTGCACGACGACGTTCTGCTCGCGGTGGGCCTGCACGCCATTCCGCCATTCCATGTCGCCCACCGCCAGGCGGAAGTAGTGCATGAACTGCACGGGCTTGACTCGTTCGCCGCGGGTGAGCACGATCCGCCGCAACAGCCCGTGCCTGCCGGGCGGGAGCACGTCGCTGATTTCGATGGTCAGATCCAACTCGCGATGCGCCAGCCGCGTGACCAGCACGTTGCTCGCGGGCTCGAAGGACTGCGCGACCCGCCAGGCTTCCTGGAAACACCAGAGGAACTGCCCGTCGGACGGACCATCCAGCAGCCTGACGGCCGGCATGCCCTCGCGGACGTTGTGGGCGTGGTCGATTCGCGGGTAGAAGAAACCCATCAGTTCGCCGGATCGCCCGAAGGTGGCCAGCGACTGCCCGTTGCCTGTGGCCGCGGTAGGAATGAAAAAGCTCATCATTACTCCTGCAACTGGAGTCCTTATCGGCACTTGCCGAGCCGCGGTGGACCTGCCGCATCCGCCAGTGTATCCGGACCTTGAAGACGTGCCAATCGCCCCCCCTTCAGCCTCCAGCCTTTAGCCTTCAGCCTTTAGCCTTCAGCCTTTAGCCTTCAGCCTTCCCCCTTCAACATCAAGCGGCGGTCCCGCCGGCCGATATACCCTACAGCGAGAGCCCGGGGGGACATCGTCTGCGACGGGGAGACTGCGGGTGCGGCCTATGCGCGGTACAGCCGATAACCGGAGGCGGAGCATCGCCCGGCGGCATGGTCGCCGCGGGGTCGCTCTGCTGCTTGCGTTGATCGCGGTGATCCTGGCCGCCACCCTGGGCTACAGCTACCTGAACGCGCAGGGCACGGCCGTGGGCATCGCCCTCAACCTCAACCGACAGGCCCAGGCCCGATATATCGCCGAGACGGCGTTGCAGGGCACGCTGGCCTACCTGCAGGCCCACACGGACTGGCGCACCACGCGGACCCACGGCGTGTGGGCCGAGGATCAGCCTTTTGCCGGCGGCGTCTACACCATCCGTGGCGAGGATGGCGTGGACCTCGATCACGACGGGATCGTCGATGGCGATGAGGATCTGTCCCCCGATGGTACCGGCAACGAGCATCTGTTGACGCTGACGGCCATCGGTCGCGTGGACGGGTTTTCGCACGTTGTGCGGGCCGTGCTCACCCCGGTGGCCGGCGGCGATCCCAGCCTGGTCGGGCATTGGCGGTTTGACGAGACCAGCGGCACGACGGCGAGCGATTCGAGCGGGAACGGGCACACCGGGACGCTGCTCAACGGGGCGGCCTGGAACGCGGGGGGGATGTTGGACGGCTGCGTTTCGCTGGACGGCACCAATGACTTCGTATCCGTGCCCAGCAGTACGGCGCTCAACGTCACCTCGGCCGTCACTTTTGCCGTCCAGATCCACGCCGTCACCTGGGGCGGACCGTCCGGCGTCACCGCCAACCGTCGCATCCTGCAGAAGGGCTACAACGACGATCAGTACCGCCTCACGTCCGAGGGCGGATCGCTTAAGTTCGATTTACGGAACGTGGCGGCGCTGACGGCCAGTTTGCCGGCCACCGGGCGATGGGTCCACGTCGCCGCCACCTATGACCGCGGCGCCGGGCAGATGAGGCTCTACTACGATGGCGAACTCGTCGCCTCGCGAACCGCCTCTGGTCTGATCGGCACCACAAACAACAATCTCTGCATCGGCACCAAGAAGCTCACGCCAGCACCGTCAGGCTACAACGACAACTTCAGCGGCCGCATCGACGACGTGCGTATCTACAACCGCGCCCTGACGCAGGCGGAGATCGCCGCCCTGGTCGGCAGCAGACCCGCCGGGCCCGCCCTCGCCGTCGCCGACTCGATCGAAATCTGGGGCAGCGGTTCAGGCATACAATGCTTCATCGACGCGTTCGACACCGCCGTCGGACCCTACGGCGGGGCCAACGTGCTTACCGATCAGGCCATCATCTCCACCAACTCGACCAGCAGCCAGAAGATCAAGATCGACCGGGCGACGGTCAAGGGCCACGTCCAAGTGGGACCCGGCGGTAACCCCGCCAGCGTGATCGCGCTGTACTCGCGAGGCGAGATCACGGGAACACAAACCACTCTGGCCGCGGCAGTCCCCATGCACACGATCACCATGCCGAGCGGAATGCCTGCCAGCTCGGGCAACTGGAACCTGTCCGCCGGCACCACCACACTGAGCGCCAACCGACGCATCAGCAACCTCAATATGTCCGGCGGCTCCACCGTGTTGCGCGTGACCGCTCCCGTCGTCTTGCAGGTGGATGGCAGCGTCTCCGTCAGCGGGGGCAGTCGGCTCGAAATCGCGGACGGCGCCTCGCTCGATATGTACGTGTCCGGCAGCATCGGCCTCTACAACACCTGCCAGCTCAACATGAACACCGGCGACCCCGCCCGGCTGCGAATCTTCCTGTCCGCCGGCATCGTCTTGGCCGACAAGCCCAAGCTGTGTGCCCAGGTGCAGAACCCCAACGGCTCCATGGAAATGTGGGGCACCGGCAATCCGGGTAGCCAGTTCTTCGGCACCTACGTCGGCAAGTCCTTCAAAATGGGCGAGCACGCCCAGTTCCACGCCGCGGTGACCACCGAAAGCGCGCCGGAACCGCCTCCTGCCAGCGACACCACCGCCGGATTCCTCGTCGATTGGCGCCCGTGAGTCGGGACAGACCGTGCCCGGGTCGCGGGATATGGGACCAGGTGCCGATGGACACGTCAAGTCGCCGATTGCAGTGCCGATATATATCCTATGGCGTCGCCGTTCGGGCTGGGGGTGTGTGCCGTTCGTATTGCCTCTCACATCGTCCATCGGCCTAGTGCGGGTTCTTGAACGGATGAATGCCACTGCCGCCGCTGCGGAAGGTATCGAAGGTATTTCGGGTCGGGCGAGTAATCATGCCACAGCAAGCGGACAACGGCGATCCGCGCCGAGCAAGCCCTCGGCCTGGGCGGCGGCGCGGCGTGGCCCTGCTGCTGGCGCTGGTGGCCGTGGTGATCTCGACTACGCTGGCGTACTCGTACCTGGGGGCCCAGGGTACGGCGGTGGGCGTGGCGAACAACATTCGCGGACAGACGCAGGCCCGCTACCTGGCGGAGGCCGGCCTGGAGATGGCCCTGGCCTTTATGTCCAGCCAGGCGGACTGGCGGACTGCCCAGGCCGCCGGGACATGGGTGTCCGATGAGCCGTCCGGTGCCGGCAGCTTCAGCATCATCGTGGAGGACGGCGAGGACACGGACGGCGACGGTGTGGTCGACGGCGACGGCGACTTGGCCGACGACGCCAGCGACCGGGTGACCATTCGTGCCATCGGCATGGCGGGCGGTGCCCGGCATGTGGCCCGCGCGGTGGTGACGCCCGTGCCCGGCGACGGCCGCTCCGTGCTCATGCTGGTACGCAATCCCGCAAGCCTGACCTCCGCGGAGCAGGAGCGCAAAGCTCATATCGAGAGCTGGGGGTGGGAGGTGACCCTGCTCGACGACGGTGCCTCGCAGGCGGCGCGGGACGCCGCGGCCGGAGCCGCCGAGGTTGTTTACCTGCCTCAGGGCGTGTCCGTGTCCGCGGGGGCCGGAGAGCTCAACTGGGCCGTGGGTATCGTCAGCGAGGAAGGCTCCATGTGCCCGCAGGTGGGGATCGCCTCCGGAGCTTCAACTTTCGATGCGGATACCCTGGACGTGGTGGACGCGGATCATCCCGTCACGGCCGGATTGGACGTAGGTGCGCTGCTCGTGGCATCGTCGGCGGAGACGGTCGAGCACCCCTCGGGCACGCTGGCGAGCGATGCGACGGTGCTGGCTCGCCGAACGGGCCGTACCACCCCTGCCCTGGTGGTCATCGAGGCAGGCGGTGAGGGCTACGGAGCCGCCGGCAGCGGCCTCAACGCCGACTACTACATCCTCTCGTCCGCTCCATCAAGGTTGAGTGACATCAACTTCGATGCGCCACCTTCGGCCACCGGTGTCGTCTCGGACATCAACTTTCCTTCCACCAACGGTCCCGGCTGGCCCGGCGGGCCGAACGATGATTTTGCCGTCCGGTTCACCGGCAAAGTCACCGTGCCGACTTCCGGTACCTGGCACTTTCGGACCAACAGCGACGACGGGTCGGCGTTGTGGATCAACGGGACGCTGGTCGTCAACAATGACGGTTTGCATGGGATGCAGACGGTCCAGGGGAACATCTCGCTGACCGCCGGCAGTCACGATATCGAGGTCCGCGGGTTCGAGCGCGGCGGCGGGTACGGGCTGATCGTGCTGTGGCATGGCCCGGGCACGGGCGGCCCCGCGGTCATTTCCGGCAGCGCGTTCAGCACCGGCCTGGCGGCTGGACCGCGCGTGCACCTGCCACTGGGGAGATTCGGCATCAGCGAGTTAAACGCCTCCGGTCTGCGGCTGTTTCGCCAGGCGATGGAATGGGCTGCGGGGCCGGCCGGCAGCGGTGGCGAGAGCGGCCTGGCAGTCTCCCATTTCGTCGTCAGTTGCTGCCCCTCGTCGCTGAGCAGCATCGACTGGAACGCCGCCCCGACGCTGACCGGCACCGTGCCCGAAGTCGATATCTACGTCGGCGACGAGCCCGGATGGGACGGAGGGCCCCGTGACGATTTCGGCGTCGAGTTCACCGGGCTGGTGGACGTGCCCGCGTCGGGGACCTGGACCTTCTACACCGAGAGCGACGACGGCTCCGCCCTGTGGATCGGATCGGACGAGGTGGTTTCCAACGATGGCCTGCACTCGATGCGCTGGGCCAGCGGCACGATCAGCCTGACCGCCGGGCAGCATCCCATCCGCGTCCGCGTCTTCGAGCGAAGCGGACAGTACGGTATCCGCGTCGCCTGGCAGGGCCCCGGCGTACCGACCCGAACCATCATCCCCGCCAGCGCCCTTTCCACCGGCAGCGGCGGCGGTGGCGGCAGCGGCGGACCGGCTACCTACCTCGTCGATTGGCGGTAGCCGCTCCCGACTGTACTCCGCAAACGCCGCCGTCCGCATCCCGCCAACCGGTATGGCCTCACCGACCGGCTTGCCGCTTGACGGCCGCTTGCCGTACGATGGGCTGGCGCATCCCGTCCGTATCCCTCGCGGGCGAGTGGCGGAATGGCAGACGCTGGGGACTTAAAATCCCCTGACCGAAAGGTCGTGCGGGTTCGATTCCCGCCTCGCCCAATGAGCCGGGATAAGTGGTTGGATCGAAAACGGAGGCGCGGCAGGGGCCTGGCGAGAAAAGTCTGCCCGCTGATGTGCCAGCATGTGCGCGGCCAAGAGGGCCACAGTGGTTATGAAAACTGAGCGAACCAGTCGCCTGCCGTTACTGTACACGCACGTGATAGGGTCTCTGCCCCGGCCGAAGGTGGTGCAGGACCTGCTGGCGGCGAAGGCGGAGCTGCGGCCGGACCGCTTCGCCGGGCTGCTGGACGAGATGGTGCTCTTTGCGATCCGCGTGCAGGAGCGGGCCGGCCTGGACGTGGTCAGCGACGGCGAGTGGCGGCGGACACAATACATCCGCGAGTTTCTCAGCCGCATCGGCGGGTTCGAGAAATGTCGCCGCTACCAGCACCAGGGCGAGACGAAATACACGGACGTGGTCGTGCGGCGCATCGCGGCCGGCGAGCCCGTCTTCGTGGACGACGCCCGGTTCCTGGCCGCACACACCGACCACTGCACGAAGTTCGCGCTGCCCAGCCCGTTTCTGATCGCGGTGCGTTACTGGCACGCCGACCACAGCCGCGACGCCTACCCGACCATGCAGCATTTCATGGAGCACCTCGCGGAGACCCTCGCCCGCGAGGCCCGGGCGATCGCCGATGCGGGCATCGACATCATCCAGCTTGACGACCCGGCCCTGACGTACTTCTGCGACCGGGCGCTCATGGCCGGCGAGGGTCTGCACGACGAACGGCTGCGGCGGGAGTGGGACGTCGACCGCGAGCTGCCCGCGGCGGTGGCGGCCATCAACCGCGTGGTCGAGGGGCTGCCCGCGGAGGTGCACGTCCACTGCTGCCACAGCGTGTACAAGCGCCGCAGCGACGTGACCGGCGACTACAAGCCCATCCTCCCGCGGCTGGCGGGTCTTCAGGCCGATCGGGTGAACCTCGAATTCGCCTACACCGGTACCGGCGACGTGAGTGACCTGTCCCTCCTGCCGGAGCATCTCGGCGTGGGCATGGGCGTCGTCGACGTGCGTGGCGAGGAGTTGCAGACCGTCGAGCAGATCGAGCGGCTGGCCGAGGCGGGCGCCGCCCTGATCGGTCCGCAGCGGATTGCGCTCAACCCGGACTGCGGGTTCGCCCCCGAGTCGAACGAGCCGCCGACGATCGACGAGGCCTACGAGAAGCTCAAACGTCTGGTCGCCGCCGCCGCCCGTGTTCGCGCCAGGTGGTCGGTCCCCACAGAGCCGCGCCCGTAAGGAAGCGGTTCCCCCATCAGCGCCGCACCCGGCAGGAAGCGGTTCCGCCATCAGAGCCTCGGGCACTCGTGCCGAATCTGCGGAAGCCGCGTCTGCGCTTTTTGACCTGGTCCGCTGGGCGGTGGCGCGGGGGGCTCCTATCATCCCTGGAAACCTGGCCGGCCCCGGCAGCGGAACGCGGGTCGGCTTCGGGCCAAGACACCTCACCTGCAAAGGAGCGTAAGGATGTTTACCGCCACTGCCGACAAGATTCTACCCAGCACCATCACCGGTTCCTGGCCGCGGCCGCGCTGGTTCGACGTGTGCATGTGGGGCCGGTCGCTGGATACCTGCATGTTGGACGTGCGCTTCCGCGAGAAGTTCCAGGACGCCATGTCCGTGCTGATTAGCGACCAGGAGCGGACGGGGCTGGACATCCTGACGCACGGGGACCTGCACTGCGACGAGGACATGGCCGGCCGGGCGTGGCACCATTACCCGCTGCAGCGCTGGGCGGGCCTGGAGGGGGACCATCTCCAGCCGGCGGAGACCACGGCCGAATGGCTCAAGTACCCGCCGGGCACGCTCCTGCACGAGATCTACACCGCCTGGCGCTGGCCGCGGGTGGTGGACAAGATCGAGGCCCGCCCGCTGCACTACCCCAAGCTCTGGCGGCTCGCCCAGGCCCGCACGCGCAAGCCCATCAAGTTCGGCACCTGCTCCGCCCAGGTCATGGGCCTCTTCCTGGACATCCACACCCCCAAGTACAAGGACAAACGCGAGGTCGTCTGGGACATGTCCGTGGCCATGAACAAGGAGTTGCGCGACCTGCGCGACGCCGGCTGCCGGGTCATCCAGATCGAGGAGCCGACGCTGCACTTCTTCGCCGACAAGCACCCGGAGGACAAGTCGACGGTCAACTTCATGATCGACTGCCTCAACCGCGAGCTGGAGGGGCTCGACGACTGCGAGATCTGGCTGCACACCTGCTGGGGCAACCCGAACATGCAGCGGGTCATGGAGAACAACTCGTACTGCAACTCGATCGAGATGTACCTGGAGCGGGCCAAGGGGGACATCTGGACGATCGAGACCAAGGACAACGAGCAGCAGGATGTGCCGCACCTCGAGCCCTTCAAGCACGATCTCAAGAAGAAGATCTGCATCGGTGCGGTGAGCCATCGCAGCCTGCAGGCCGACCGCCCCGGCGACGTGGCCGCCGAGATCCGCAAGGCCCTCAAGTACATCCCCGCCGACCGGCTGGTGGTGTCCAGCGACTGCGGCTTCGGCCGGCAGGGCTGCAACCGCGAGATCGCCTTCTACAAGGCCGCCGCCATCGCCCAGGGCTGCAACATCGTCCGCAAGGAACTCGGCCTCGAAACCACCTACGTCCCCGCCGCCGACCCCAAGCTGCAGATGGACATCGTCGGCAAGCCGTAAGCACGTGGCGCAGCATAAGCGCGCCATAAAGTAAACTGTGAGCCAACGCGTGCGTGCCGCTTGCGGCTTCGCGCGGCACCCGTCATGCCGCCGTGTTGAGCAGTGCGCATCGCGTCCCAAACAACGCGCCCGCATCGCCCGCGACGGCCCACGCCTTGGCAAGGCAAACCCGCTCGCTTGCGCTCGGGGCTCGTTGATGCCACGTCCTGCGCCGGGTGGCCCATCCTCGCCCCGGCGAGGGTGGGCTCGCGATGATGCTCACGCTGGAGACTCCTGGATGTCCACGGGGCTCGGTGCTGCACGCTGGCCCCATCGAGCCCATGGGTGGCTCTAGGCCAAGAACATCGACGTGTACTCGTGGGAACGGAGGGCTACGGGCTGTTTGAGGCCATACTTGCCCTTGAGGTACTGAAGGACGGCATATTCATTGGCACGCTTTACATCGCAGTCGGCGACGAAGTACCCGGCTTCCCGCTCCAGCTTGGCAACATTGTGCAGCAAGCCCAGGCTCGCGAAGAAACGACCCAATCGGCTTTGCTGCAGGCGTTGGGCACGCTCGCTATGGTCGTTGAGGCACATCCCTATACCGGTGCCGTCCATCAGGATTACTCCGTCCAGATCCGCGCGATGCCGGAAGAATATGCTTTCGGAGAAGTAAAGGCAGTCGTGGGAGCGGTGCGCTGTCTCCGCGAGGTCCGCAACGGTGCGCACGCCGTACAAGTGGTCCCTGGCGCGCCTCACTATTCCTTGAGGGAGCAGTCGGCTCCGTTCGATCAGGGCTACCAACAACAGTGTGTCAGCCTCCTTACCCCTTGTCTGATGAAGCTGCCTCACCGCACCGTCGACCTTCTTCCATAGCGGGTCAGAGTAGTCAACCGGTTGACTGCGTTTATGTGTCCTGCCGGTGCGGAGTGTCTCGACGACATCCTCGTTATCGTGGATGCCTTTCACCTCCACCAAGTAACGGTCGTGCTCGTCTGATGCACGAAGATCACACGTCTTGGTCTGTGCCGGGGGCACACTGCATACATCCAGCAGTTCTGCGGATTTGAGCACCGCGGCCACGAGCTTCAGATCATGCGTGTCCGATCTTCGATGAGCTCTCATACCAGCTTCCTCGCGATCTCCTCGTCCAGGATCTCGCGGACGGTTAGGGCCACGATGACCTTGCCGCTTTTGCGGAAGAATCGGTCGATCTCGGTCAGGGCGTCGGCGGTGTAGTCGAAGGCCACGAAGAACCCCTTGGGGCGCTCCTCGCGCATCATCATGGCCTCGAAGGCGTCGATGTCCGGGCGGCCGACCTTGTCCTTCTGCTTGACCTGGATGGGATACCAGGCGTCCATGAACTCCTGGAAGGCCGGCGTGTCGCCCTTTTTCGGTGTGCCCGCGGCGGGCAGGGCCGACACCGGGAAGATGCGCCCGTCGATGCCCATATCGCCGACCTGGACCTTGTTGGGGATGCCGCCCAGGGCGATGACCGCCCAGTTCTCAAACTCGAACGGCGGGATGGCCCGGAGCTTCTCCTCGCTCCAGGGCAAGTCGCGGACGACGAAGCCGCGGCCGCTGCGCCACAGGTTCTCGTCCTCGCGGATCTTGCACACGTCCCGCAGCCGCTTGGCCATCACCCGGCAGGCGGTAGGCGAAATGTCGATACCGATCCATTGCCGACCCAACTGCTCCGCCGCCACCAGAGCCGTCCCGCAGCCGCAGAAGGCGTCGAGAACGATGTCGTTGGGGTTGCTGCTCGTTTTGATAATCCGTTCAAGCAGGGCAACAGGTTTCTGTGTTGGATAGCCGAGCGATTCTTTACCGAAGTTAATGAGTGGCCGGATGTCGGTCCACACGGAGCCCACTGGCATTCCCTTCGCCTCGTCCAAGTAGCGCTTCAGTCGAGGAACCTTTCCTTGTGGCCGGAATTCGATGCGTCCCTGATCGTGGAGTTCCTTCATTCGCTCTCGACTATACCGCCAATACCGCGTAACGCCGAGAAACTCATAACATGGATTTCCTTTTGCCGGGTTGGCCCCGCCGGGTGCCGTCAAGTCTCCGTACTGGAACCTCCGACCCGTTTGGGGTTCGACATTCGAATAAAACGTCTGAATGTAGTCATCGTCGTACGGCATGTATTGGTGGTTGTATGTGTACTCGCCCTTGCCTGTTTGGGCGCCTGGCGAATAGACGAAGATGCTGTCGTGAGTCCGCCCGTAGTGTTTGCTACCCTGTTTCGCGTCACTATGGGCAGATTGGCGCTTCCAGATGATCTCGTTGAGAAAGCCGTTCTCCCCAAAGATCTGGTCGAGCATCACCTTGACGTAGTGGCTGGCGTGCCAGTCGCAGTGGTAGTAGAAGCTCCCGGTCTTCTTGAGGACGCGGGCGAGTTGGACGCAGCGGGGTCGCATGTAGTCGATGTAGGCCTGGGTGGAGGCGTGGCGGTCCTCGAAGGCTCGTTTTTCCTTCGTCTCGCCCCAGAAGACCTCATAGTTGCGGTTGCTGTTGAACGGCGGGTCGATGTAGATCAGGTCCACGCAGGCGTCGGGGAGTTTGGCGAGCTGTTCGAGGTTGTCGCCGCAGTAGACGACCCGCGTATCCACGAGAGCCGACGGCCGGCCCGGGGTGACGGCGGTTGCCGCCGGAGCGGCTGGGCTTGGCTGTTTTGACGATGAGCGGGATTTGCGTGCCATGACTGATAGATACCAGAACAGGTGGGTGGCGGTCAATGGTTGGCGGGTCTGCCGGTGCCGATAGGGTGCGTGACCCGCATAGCAGGAGATAAGCCCCTGGGCTCGCCAGGCAACGCCACCTTGTCGGCAAGGTGACACGCGCCCGGACCCAAACAATCGCGCCCCCAGGTCCGGAGGACCTGGGCCACCCGCCCGAGATCAGCGGTTGCCTTGCGCACAAGCCCCGCGCGGGCTGAAGCCCGCGGCTCTTTGTTCGAGATCAGCGCCGCACCTATGGCGACGCCGGACCGGCGCAGGCGCGGAAGTCGGCGGCGAGGGCGGCGACGTCGGCCTCGGTCGTGCTCCAGGAGCACATGAAACGGGCGGCGTTGCCGATGAACGTGTAAAAATGCCAGCCGCGTTGGCGCAGAGCGGCGGCCAAAGCGGCGGGCATCTCCACGAAGACGGCGTTGGCCTGACAGGGAAAGAGAATGGTTACGCCGGGCACGGTTCGCAGTTGCTCGGCGAGCAGGCGGGCGCACGCATTGGCCCGCCGGGCGTTGCGCAGCCAGACGTCGTCCTCGAGCAGGCCGAGCCACTGGGCGGAGAGGAAGCGCATCTTGGAAGCCAGTTGCCCGGCCTGCTTGCAGCGGAAGTCGAATTCCTCGGCCAGGCGGCGATCGAAGAACACGACCGCCTCGCCCAGGGCCGCGCCGTTCTTCGCCCCGCCCAGGCAGACGACGTCCACGCCGGCCTTCCAGGTGATCTCCTTGAGCGGGACCTCGAGCGTGGCCAGGGCGTTGGCCAGCCGGGCTCCGTCCATGTGCAACCGCAGGTGCAGGGCCTTGGCCAGCAGACCGACCTGGCGGATCTCATCGACCGAGTAGACCGTGCCGACTTCGGTGGACTGGGTGATGCTCAGGGCGTGGGGCTTGGGGTAGTGGATGTCGGTTCGCTGGCGGACGAGTCGCTCGATCTCGGCGAGATCGACCTTGCCGTTCGCTCCCCGGACCAGCAGGACTTTGCTGCCGCTGGAGAAGAACTCGGGGGCCCCGCACTCGTCGGTTTCCAGGTGGGCCGATTCGTGGCAGATCACGCTGTGGAACGGCTTGCACAAGGTCGCCACGGCCAAGGCGTTGGCCGCGGTGCCATTGAACACGAAGAACACTTCGCAGTCCGTCTCGAACCGCTCCCGCAACATCTCGCAGGCCCGGCGAGTCCACTCGTCCTCCCCGTAGGAGTGGGCGGGCCCCCGGTTGGCCGCGATCATTGCCTGCAGGGCTTCCGGGCAGATGCCGGCGTAGTTGTCGCTGGCAAACCGACACCTGTCCGCCGCCGCTTCGCGGATGGCCGTGGCCGACTCGTTGTGGAGCGTCTTCATGCCGGACAGCATATCTGTTTCCCGGCCGGTGGCCAGCCCGCGCGACGGGCTCCGCGCGGTCCGTGACAGTTCCGGCGGCGGGGTCGGCCCCGGCGGGTCAGTATCTCCGTACCGCGAGCGGTGGGGTTTATCATGTTGCGTGCGAGGGCCGATATAGGGTAAAAGGTGGCCCGGCGAGCCAGGGGCGGCAGCGCGACCTGGTAGTGGTATCATTTCGCCCGCGTGGAGAGTGCGGCGGTGGGCCGTTCCCACGCCCGGCAGAGACGAGTGGGCAGCATGAAACGATTCATCCTCTGGACCGCCACGGCCGTCTTGTGTGCTGCTATCGGGGGGCTCAGTGTCTGGCTCACGCTGGACGGTCGGCTGAAGGAGCACTCCCAGCCACCGAACCCGCCGACGAACGGTTCAGTCGCCACGCGCCCGATTGCCTACGATGACGAGGGCTACACGGTGGTGACGCTGGAGCCCCAGGCGGTCCAGCGGTTCGGCATCCAGGTTCGGAGGCTTGCGACTGCCAGCCGTCAACCGGAGGTCAACGGGCGCGGCGTGCTCCAGGATGATCCCTCCCGTATGTTTACCGTGCGGGCTCCGGCCCCCGGAACGGTGCGGGGCACGGAGTTGGTCCGCTGGCCGAGCCCTGGGGACCTGCTGACCGAGGGCACGATCATCGGCTGGATCGAGCCGCGCTCAGCCTCCGACGACCGATCATCCACGACCACCGCCACCGCCACCCCGGACGACGAAACCACCGGGCCGGCCGCCGCTGACCTGCGCGGGAGCGCGCCCCTCCGCCTGGAAGTGACCGGTAAGGTGCTCGAGTTGGCCGCCCATCCGGGTGAGCACGTGGCCAACGGGCAACCCATCCTGCGGCTCATCCGTTGGGACCGTCTCCTGGCCCGGGTCACTCTCCCCCCCGGACTGACGGTCAACGCCCCGGTCAACACCGCGCGTTTGGCGGTGACCGGGCACGACGACTGGCTGGTGCAGGGCCACCGGCTCCCCCCGGCCTCCTCCACTGACCCGGTGACCGGCGGCCAGACTTTTTTGTTCGCCGTCCTGCCGGGTGATCTTCCCCTGCAGCCGGGCATGACCGTTTCGGCACACCTGCCGCTGCCCGGCCCGCCGGTTGAGGGTGTGCTCGTACCCCGCTCGGCTACGGTGCGGTACGCCGGCCACACCTGGATTTACATCCAGACCGGACAGACCAGCTTCACCCGCCGGCCGATGCCGGCCGGCATACCCACCGACGAAGGGTTGTTCGTCACCGAGGGCCTCCTGCTCGGCGAGCGGGCAGTCATTGCCGGCGCCGCCAATCTCCTCGCCGAAGAGCTTCGGCTCCGGCCCCCCGACGACGATTGACGAACCCGGCGAGGAGAGCCGGGTGGCCCAGGTCCTTCGGACCTGGGGGCGCGATTGACTCGAACGCGTGGTTTTCAGGAACAGATCGGCGCCCGTACCGTGAGGCAATCGCTCCCCCAGCTCCGGAGGAGGTGGGCCACCCGACTTTCGGATCAACGAGCCGCGGGCTTCAGCCCGCGCGGTCTTCCGTGGGGAATCGGCGCCGCTCGCGCGAGGAAACACCGCGCGGGCTGAAGCCTGCGGCTCGTTGGCCGCAGCCGCGCATTGGCATCGCGGGGGCCTTGGAGTAGGATTCAGAGGGACGAACGAGGGGCGCAACCAGGGAGGCGGGTTTCGGTCATGACACTGGGGTTCGGAGTGTTGCCTGATGTGGGCGGGTGGCTGCCTGTCGTGATCTTCTGCGCGCGGATCTGCGATGTCTCCATCGGGACGGTCCGGCTCATCTGCGTCACGCGTGGGCGGCGCAAGCTGGCGGTGGTGCTCGGGTTCTTCGAGGTGCTGATTTGGCTGTCGGCGGTATCCGGCGTCTTCGCTCATCTCGATCGCCTCATCAACGTCTTCGCCTACGCCGGCGGCTTCGCCACGGGCAATGCCGTGGGTATGTGGATCGAGAGCCGTCTGGCCATGGGCATGCAGACCGTACAGCTCATCTCTCGCGGGGCGGCCCACGCCGTCGCCGAGCGGCTTCGCTTCGCCGATCTGGGCGTGACCACCCTGGTCGGGAGCGGGGGCAGCGGCCCCGTTTCGGTGTGCCTGACGATTGTGCCCCGGCGGAAGACGCAACAGGTCATTCGCATGGCCCGGCAAATCGACCCCGACGTGCTGGTGGCGGTTGAGGATGTGACCGAGGGGGCGGTACCGCAATACGGAGCACCATTTCCCGGCAAGCGGCCGTTCGTGCGTTTGCCGCTCCTCGACCGCCTTCGCATGCGCAACGTCTCGCACACCGTGGACGACGACACGGGAGAGCGTACGGCATGAGCCGGCCCACGGTGATCAGCGGCGGCAGGGTGGTCGTCTCGCGGTTGCGGCGGACCTACAATCGGCTTGAGGAGGACCGATGCCGACCGCTCCCAGTACGCAACCCGCGCACACCAACCGATTGATTGACGCCACGAGTCCCTATCTCCTGCAGCACGCCCACAACCCTGTGGATTGGCACCCATGGGACGACGAGGCCCTGGAGCGCGCCCGCAGCGAGGACAAACCGATTTTTCTCAGCATCGGCTACTCCGCCTGTCACTGGTGCCACGTCATGGAGCGCGAGAGCTTCGAGAACGAGCGGATCGCCGCGCTTCTCAACCGCGACTTCGTGAGCATCAAGGTCGATCGCGAGGAGCGGCCGGACCTCGACGAGATCTACATGAACGCCACCCTGGCCTACAACCGCGGGCAGGGCGGCTGGCCGATGAGCGTCTTCCTGACCCCGGATCAAAAACCCTTCTTCGCCGGGACGTACTTTCCGCCGGAGAGCCGCTGGGGGCGGCCGGGCTTCGCGGACATTCTCGAGGCGGTGGCCAAGGCCTGGCGCGAAGACCGCAACCGCGTCACGGAGGCCGCCGAGGGTCTCACCCGTGCCGTCGGACAGATCGCCGCGGTGGCTCCCGCTCCGGGCGGCGTTCCGCGAGCCGTCGTCGGCCTAGCGGTCGATGCGTTGGCCCAGGCATTCGATCGTAGCACGGGCGGGCTCCTGAGCGGCCCGAACAAGTTCCCCCCTTCGATGGCCATGAGCCTCATGCTTCGCGCATATCAGCCCACCGCCCGCACGGACGAACCGCGGACCGAACTGCTCGACCTCGTCCTGCTGACCATGGACCACATGGCCCGCGGTGGAATCTATGACCACCTCGGCGGCGGCATCGCCCGCTACAGCACCGATGCCCAATGGCTCGTGCCGCACTTTGAAAAAATGCTCTACGACCAGGCCCTGGTGGCCGGGGCGGCCCTCGAAGCCTTTCAGGTCACCCGGCAGCCCTGGCTCGCCGACTTCGCCCGCGGCATCCTCGACTACGTCCTGGCCGACCTGCGATCGCCGGAGGGCGGCCTGTACTCCGCGCGCGACGCCGACAGCGAGGGCGTCGAGGGCAAGTTCTACGTCTGGTCGAAGCAGGAGGTCCTCGCCGTGCTCGGCCGCGAGACGGGCGAAGTCTTCTGCAGCTTCTACGATGTCACCGACGCGGGCAACTGGGAGGGCCACAACATCCTCAACATCCAGCGCGGCCGGGACGTGGTTGCCCGTCTGCATGGGATGACCGAGGAGGATCTCGAAGCCACGCTCGCCGACGCGCGCAAACGCCTGCTGGCGGTGCGTGCCTCCCGCGTGCCCCCGCACCTCGACGACAAGGTGCTGACCAGTTGGAACGGGCTGATGATCGCCACGCTCGCCCGGGCGGGCCGCATCCTCGATGATCGCCGCTACACCGAGGCCGCCTCACGGGCCGCACGCTTCGTGCTCACCTCGCTCGCCGCTGACGGCCGCCTCCTGCGCACCTGTCGGCAGGGCAAGGCCCATACCCCCGGATACCTCGATGATTATGCCTTCTTCGTCGAGGCCCTGATCGAACTGTACGAAGCCACGTTCGACTTTCGCTGGCTGGATGAGGCTGCCCGCCTGACGGATGACATGACCGCCCGCTTCTGGGATGACCGCGGCGGGGCGTTCTTCTTCACCGCCCACGACGCCGAGCAGCTCATCGTCCGCTCGAAGGACACCCGCGACGGGGCCATCCCCTCGGGCAACTCCGTCGCCCTGATGAACCTGCTGCGCCTGGCCGCTCTCCTTGACCGCGACGACCTGCGCGACAAGGCCGCCCGCACCGTCCAGGCGTTTGCCGGCAGCATCAACGAGTCCCCCCTGGGCTATGATCGTTTTCTCGCTGGGGTGGATTTCCTCCACGCCACCGTCCGCGAGGTCGTGATCGTGGGCGGCCCCGATTTGCCCGCGACCCGCGCATTACTGCGCGTCCTCGATGAGACGTACGACCCCCATCGCGTGGTGCTGCTCCTCGACCCCGCCGCGCCCGACGCGGCCGCACTCCAGGAGCGAGTGCCCCTCCTGGCTGGCAAAACGCTCATCCAGGACCGCCCCGCGGCCTTCGTCTGCCGCCAGGGCACCTGCCGCCGACCGGTCGTTGAACCCGCCGAGCTCCTCCGCGAACTCAAAGCAGACTGACCTTCCCACGCCGCCGCTTGCGGCTTCGCGCGACGCTGAGCGTCAGCCGGGACCCCGATCCAGCCGTTGCCGCACGGACCCCCGCGATCACACCGCTATTCCCCGGTCTTGAGTTGCGGGTCCGAGGCCGATACCATTGAGGTGTCGGGCGTAACCGACGCGGCCCGGAGCTCCTGTATGGAGATCCGCTATCATTATGATTCCGACACCGGTCTGCCACATATCGTTCGGCATGGTGTGAGCCAGGAAGAAACCGAACAGGTGATGAGTGGGGCCGGTGAGGATCTGCCTGGTCGGCAAGGCGCACGTATGAAGCTGGGGCAGACGGCTGCCGGACGGTATCTCCAGGTGATCTACGTGCCGGATAACAAGCCTGGGAGTGTATTCGTAATCACGGCTTACGAGCTGAAGTCTAAAGCCAAACAGGCCTTCCGCCGGCGACAGCGGAGGAAACAATCATGACTACTCAACAAAACTTCCCCCCCGGTTGGGACGAAGAGCGCGTCCGCGCCGTCCTTGAGCATTACGAGCGTCAAACCGAGGATGAACAGTTCGCCGAGATAGAGGCGGCACTGGAGGCCGAGTCCACCACCTTGGTCGCGGTCCCCACGGATCTGGTTCCCGAGGTTCGAGCGCTGTTAGCGCGGAAGCGCACCGCATGACCGCTGGCGTCTCTTGCGCAAAACCGCGGCCTATCGTTCCTGTGGTCCCGGCGGTGTGCGAAGCTGGCCGTAGAACACGTGGCGATCATACGTGCGGCCGGCTCCTTCGTAAGGGCAGTGGAACATGCCGCGGCTGCCGCTGTAAACCGGCAGGTCAACTTCGATGCCTTGCAGCGCCACCTCCAGATACAGCAACGCCAGCGGCGTGATCGTGTCGAGCTGGCAGTACAGGTGATCCTTCGAGGGTACGAACAGGCCGTGATGAAACTGGCTGGCCAGCAGGTTGTCGCCGACCCGGCGGGCCAACTCCAGGTACGCCCGATTCCGCGTTCCCTGGGCCAGGTCCAGCAGGGCGAACACCAACTCGGGGTCCGCGGCGTTGGTTTTGAGGTCGAGTTCGCCCGGCACGCCCGGCTCGGCCCCCAGATGACCCAAGCCCTGTAGCCGGGCGATCTCGCGGGTCATGGCCCACATCTGCCGATCGCCGGTGAGCTTGTAGGCCAACGCATACGCCCAGAAGTGCACCGGGCTGGGATCGAGCCGCGTCAGCCACCGTTCCATGACGTACCCCTCGCGTTTGAGGTCTGCCACAGTCAGCTCCGTGCCGTCGATCAGCATCCTTCGGAACTTGCCGTCGGACGGGTCGTACGCATGACGGGCGTACGCGGCCAGATCGGCCAGGGCGAACAGCTTGAACTCTTCTCCGGCCGGCCCGAGTCGCTCCGCCAGCTTCAACTGGCAAACAGCCACGTTGCTGTACCGTTGGCCGTAGATGCTCATGACCGTCGCCTCGGTGAATCGTTCACCGAACTCCGCGCCAAACTGCCCGACCATTCGCCGCGTCTGCTCCTCACTGAAGTTGTCGCCGCCCAGGCCGGTCTCCGGATGGCACGCCTCGCGGTAACGCCGGGCCAGACGCTTCGCCCAGACCATCGGCTCCGGTTGCCCACCGAGCACCGACAACATCGCCGCGGCGTAGTACAGGTCGCTGCCGCTGTGGATGAACGTCAAGCCCTTGCCCACAAAGGGGATGGTCCCGCCCACGTAATTCTGCCCCCAGAGGTTCTCGATGATCGGCTCGTAGCTGCCGTGCCGGTTGAAGTCCAGGTTGGACCAGTCCAGGACATGGTTGGACCAGACGGCTTCGATGAACTTGCGCGTGGCCTGAGCGTCCACCTCCCACATCAGCTCGTAGAACGGATAGTGCCGTTTGAACTCGTGCTTGCCGGCTTGGCCGTTGGGGCGGCCCTCGCCGACCGGCTGGTGTGTGCGCAGATCCCAGGCCGCGTGTCCGCCCCAGTACAGGATGCCACACTCGTGCCGCAGATGGTCGAATGCGTAGCGCGTCGCCTCGACGGCCGCCTGCCGATATCGGGAATCACCGGTCAGACGGCTGACGACCACCAACGTGCGGAAAAGGTTCTGCTGACTCGCCAGATTGGACAGCACCCACTCCCGGGGCATCTCCCAGCTCTCCGCGGACTTCTCCGGCAGCACCCAGACCACCGGTTCATGCGTGTCCACGTTGAGGCCGTCAACAAACAGCGGCGTTGGTCGGGGACCGTACTTGTCGCGGCCCAGGCGCAGGACGTTGTCGGCAAACGTCCGAACCGCGGGCAGATACCGTCCCGTCGGTCGATCCGCGACCTGCTCGCCCTTCAGCTCCGCCCCGAAGCTGCCCAGGATAACGCAGACTGCCAACCCGTAGCCCCAACGCTTCCCGTCGGCCATGATGCAGCCCTCCTTTGTCGAATAGTGGCGTGCCATGGTGCGAATCGACTCGCGGCAGTATAGGACCCCGTCCCGACGGAGATCAAGATGGGCGGACCCTGACGCCACCGCACGAGCGTGCAACAACCGCCGCCGCTTGCGGCTTCGCACGGCAGCGAGAGAACTCGCCGCGTGGCGGCTCTGTTGTGAGCTTCGAGCATCCGCCTCTATAATGCCCGACACCCCGGCCGCAGGGGGGGTACAGCCAGAGAGGCTTCATGCGTCGCAAGCTCGTTGTTTCCCTGATCCTGATCGTCGTTTGCCTGCTCGTCGGCGCCGGCGTCGCGTCGCTGCTCATTACCAACGCGCCCCAGCCGGCCCAGGTCGACGTCAGTCGCCCGCCGCTCCTGGTGCGGACCGTTCGGATCGAGCCGGTTACGGTGGTGGAGCCGATCGAGGGCTTCGGTACCGCCCGGGCCCATCAGGCCGTGCGCCTCTCCGCCCAGGCCGCCGACGAGATCATTGAGATGGCCGACGGGCTCAAGGTCGGCGCCCACGTCACCGCCGGCCAGGTGCTGGTCCGCATCAACGACGCCGAGTACCGGCAAATCCTCGCCCGGACCGAGAGTCTGCTGGCTGCCGCGGAGGCTGAGCTGCGACAACTCGACGTCGAGGTGACCAACCTCGACCAGTTGCTCGGGCCCGCCCAGCGCGAGCTGGCCAGCGCCCAGTGGGAATATGACAAGGTACGCGAGCTTCGCGAGCAGGGGGCCGCCCCCCAGCGCGAATACGAGAAGGCGGTCCTGACCTTCGAGCAGACCCGCCGCATGGTCCAGAACCTGGAGAACCAGAAGGCCCTGATCCCCGCCCAGCGGGCCCGGCTCGAGGCCGCCCGAGCGGACCACCAGGCCGCGGTGGCCATCGCCAAACTGGACGTGGATCGCTGCACCGTCCGTGCACCGTTCGACGGCCGGGTCGCCGAGCGGATGGTCGAGGTCGGCGAGCGCGTGCAGCGCGGTACCCACCTGCTTACCCTCCTGGACCCGCGCCTCATCGAGGTGCCCGTGCAGTTGCCGGTTTCCGTGCTCTCGCGGGTTGCGGTGGGGGCCCCCTGTTCGCTGACCACCCCTGCCGTGGCCGACGTGACCTGGCAGGGCCACGTCAAGCGCATCGCTCCGGCTGCCGACGAGTTGACCCGTACCTTCGAGTTGTTCGTCGAGGTGGACAACGCCGGCCAGCCTCGCGAACTTGTGCCGGGCTTCTTCGTGCACGCAAGCATTCAAGGCCCCACGCTGCACGACGTGCTCGTCATCCCCCGCGGCAGCATCCAGCAGGGCCACGTCTTCATCTGCCGCGACGGGCAGGCCCAGCGCCGCCAGGTCCAGGTCTCCAGGTTCCTCTCCGACCAGGCCGTGGTGACCGGCCTGACCCCGGGCGATCGGGTCATCACCAGCAACCTCGACGCCCTCTACGAGGGCCTCAAAGTACGAATCGACCTGACGCAGGTGAGCGAGTGAGCAAGTCAGCGAGTCAGCGAGTGAGCGAGTGAGCAAGTCAGCGAGTGAGCAAGTGAGCGAGTCAGCAAGTGAGCGTTGTTCCCAGAGAGTCACATGCCTGCTTCGCGAGCAAAGTCCGCGACCGGTTTACCTCTTCGCGACGTAACGGCACTGGGCGTCCGCACCCCGATCGCATACAATCCGCATCATGAACCGACTCAGTGCATTCTGCGCCCTCGTGCTTTTCTGTCTTACCGGAGTGACCCTTGCCATGGAAGAAGCGCCGACCGCCTGGCAATTCAGCGACGATCGGCTGGACAACGGCCTGCGCGTGCTGACCCTCCAGGACCGCCGCGTCCCCATCGTCAGCGTGCAGGTCTGGTACCACGTCGGCAGCAAGGACGAAGACCCCGAGCGCCAGGGCTTCGCCCACATGTTCGAGCACATGATGTTCCGCGGCTCGGATCGTATCGGCCCGCAGGACCACTTCCGCTACCTTCAACAGGTCGGCGCCCGAGTCAACGGATACACCAGCTTCGACCAGACCGTCTACTGGGAGACACTCCCCGCCGCCCACCTCGACCTGGCCCTCTGGCTCGAGGCCGAGCGCATGGGCCGCCTGCGTATCGACGAGGAGTACTTCGCCGCCGAACGCGAGGTGGTCAAGGAAGAACTCCGCATGAGGGTGCTCAACCGCCCCTACGGGTCCCTGCGCGAAGAAATCCACAAGGCGGCCTTCATTGAGCATCCCTACCGCTGGACGCCGATCGGCCGGCTCGATCACCTCAACGAGGCGACGGTCGACGAGTTGCGCGCGTTCTTCAAAACCTACTACACACCCAACAACGCCACGCTGGTCGTGGTTGGCGACGTGACCCCGCAGGAGGTCCTGGCCAAGGCCCGGCAATACCTCGGCAGCGTACCCCGCGGCCCCCAGCCGCCGCGCGTAACCGTCGCCGAGCCGCCGTTCGCCGGTCCTAGGACGGTCGAGCTGACCGACAAAGCCCCATCGCCGCTGGCCGCGTGCATCTTCCATGGCCCGTCGGCACGCGACGAAGAGTCGATTGTCGCCGACGTGCTCGCCCGCATCCTGGGCAGCGGCCAGAGCAGCCGCCTCTATCGCGGGCTCGTGCAGGGCCGGCGCATCGCGGTGAACGCCTCCGCCTATGCCCGCCCCCTCGAACAGGCCGGCCTGGTGGTCCTCTCCGCAACGCTCAAACCCGACGTCTCCGCCGAGGCCGGCGAGCAGGCCTTGACCGAAGAAATCCAGCGGCTGATCGACGACGGCCTCGACGACGGCGAAGTGGACAAGGCCCGCAACCAGGCCCTCGCCGCTTATGTCCGGGCCAGCGAGACGGTGCAGGACCGCGCCACGCAACTCGGCTACGCTGCCGTGGTGCTCGACGATGCCCACCGCGTCAACATTGACCTGCTGCGATTGCGGGCCGTGACCGCGGACCAGGTCATGGCTGCGGCCCGGCGAATCCTGACCGACCGCAACCGCCTCAGCGTCCTGGTCCGGCCCGATCCGAACGCCCGCACCGGCGAGGCGGTGTCCGATAAGTCCGAAACCCAGGCCGAGCCCGTCCCCGATCTGCCCCGGCCCGCCGACATGCCCACCGGCGACCTCGCCCGCGCGGCTGAAATACCGCTGCCCGTCGTGCACCGCCTGGACAACGGCCTGCGCGTCATGGTGGTTCGCGACCCGGCCACGCCCGCGGTTACCGTGACCTATGCGGTCCTCGGCGGTTCGGCGGCCGATCCCGCCGACCAGGCGGGCCTCGCCCAAGTCACCGCCCACACGCTGCGCCGCGGGACCGGTCGGTACAGCGGCGATGAGCTGGCCGAATTGCTCGATCGCCACGGCATGTCCCTCTCCGAGACCGCCGACTACGAAGACCTGACCGTCTCCCTGTGGATGCTCAGCGACCACCGCGATCTCGGCGTCGATCTGCTGGCGGAGATGGTCCGCCGACCGATCTTCCCGCAGGAAGAAATCGCCAATTATGTCGCGCGCTCGCGGGCCGCCCGGGCCATCGACGAGAAAGATCCATCGACCATCGCCACGCGCACGCTGCTCGGCGAGGTCTTCGGCGATCACTACCTGGCTCGGCCGGTCGACGGCACCTCGCAATCGCTGGCCGGCATCACCCGCGAAGCCGTCGCCACGTTCCACGAGCACCGCTTCGTCCCTGAGTCTGCCTGCCTGATGTTCGCCGGTGACATCACCGTTGAGCAGGCCATGAAGCTGGCCGGGCGGCACTTCGGTGATTGGGCCGGTCGCCCACCGGCTCTTGTGTCTCCACTGGTGCCGCCGACCAAGCCCAGCCAGATCACCCTCGTGCCTCAGGCCGGTGCCCTGCAGAGCGAGATCCGCGTCGGGCAGGTGGTATCCCTGAACCGTCGCGACCCGGATTATGCCGCCGCCCGCCTGCTGAGCCATCTCTTCGGCGGGTCCTTCAGCAGCCGGCTCAACCGCGTCCTTCGGATCGAGCGGGGCTTGACCTATGGCGCCCGCGGTTACTTCGACGTGAAGCGCGAGGCCGCTCTCCTGCGGATCCATACCTTCACCCGTACCGACCGCACCGCCGAGGCCGTCCGCACCATCATCGAGGAGGTGGAGCGGCTCGGTCAGGTCGAGGTCACTGCCGAAGAACTGGCCGCCGCCCGGGACACGCTCATCGGCAGCTTCCAGGTCGAGCTGGAGACGCCCGCCCGCATCGCCGCCATGCACTGGAACCTCATGGTCTGGGACCTGCCGCCCACCTGGTACACGCAGCACTTGGCCGCCATCGCCGCCGTCCGCACCCCCGCCGAACTGACCGCCATCGCCGCTCGCCTCATCGCCCCGCAGCGGCTGGCGATCATCGTCGTCGGCGACGCCGCCGAACTGGCCCCGGCACTTGGGGAGATCGCCCATGTCCAGGAGTCGAAAAGCGATTGAACGCTTCGATCGGCATGTGATACGATGTTCCAGTGGGCCGACGCATCGGAGTGCACAGCCTGGATTTCGCCCGCCACCCAAGGAGTGAGGAACCGCCGATGGACGCCGATAAACGCCGATGTTTGTCAGAAAAGAAAGATAATACCGCCTGGTATTGCCGGTGAGGATGCGGGTCTGTGCCGGTGAGGATGCGAGCGTGTGTTGGTGAGCGTGCGAGCCTGAAGGGCTCGTTCTGTCAGCCCAGGCCGAAGGCCTGGGAACCGGACAACACCGCTCGGCCCGGCCCTGAAGGGGCCGTTCATGCTTCGGCGAATCGCTGATACGGGTTGGCAGCATGATGCTGCACGATTGTGCAAACAAGAGGTGCGTGATGGGCGACCTGCCCGAACGATTCAGACGAGAGTTGCTGCACGTGGTCGCCCAGCGCCCGGAGGTGCGGCGGGTGATCCTGTACGGCTCGCGGGCGCGCGGTGATGCCCACGACCGCTCGGACATCGATCTGGCCATCGAGGCCCCGGAGGCCACGGGTGGCCAGTACGCGGACCTGGCCCTCTTTCTC
>CAZEEJ010000001.1:58655-87229 GCA_964511155.1 uncultured Planctomycetales bacterium
CTGAAGGAACGGATTCTGGCCGAAGGACAGGTGATTTATGAGCGAGGACTCAGTAACGCGCAGCCTGACCAGCCTGGGCAATTCTCTTGAGCGATTGCGCGAGGCGTTGGCGGAGCCCCAGACCAATCCCCTTGCGGTTGACGGGACCATCCAGCGTTTCGAGTTCGTGATCGAGCTGTACTGGAAGGCTTTCAAACGCCTGTTGGCCGTCGAGAAGATCCAGGCGCACACGCCGCGAGAGTGCGTGAAAAAGGCCTACCAGGCGAAATGGATCTCGGATGAGGCCATTTGGCTGAATATGCTCGAAGATCGGAACCGGAGTTCACACGTGTATAACGAGGCGGGGGCGATGGAGATCTACACCAACATCCGGAGATATCAACCGGTGTTGGACGATACCTACCGCCTGCTGTGCGACCTTCACGGCCAAACAAGAAACGGATGAACGATATGCCTATTCCGAGAATCAGACGGGCACGCTTGCGCGGACAGGATGGCCCGTGCGTGCTGGAACTCAAGGATGACCGAATCGCATCGGTGACGCCGGAGCAGGATTCGCCGCTGGCCGACGGAGAGCTGGACGCCACCGGCGGGCTGGTGCTGCCCAGCTTCATCGACTTGCACCTGAATCTCGACCTGGCCTACTCGCTCGATCTGGTGCCGCCCAACCAGAGCGGCACACTGGTCGAGGCCATCGGGCTGTATGCCGCGGCCAAGGAGAGCTTTACCCCCGCCAGCGTCTGCGAACGGGCCGTGCGGGCCATCGAGGATGAAATCGGGTTCGGCACGGGTGCCATCCGCAACCACGTCGACGTCGGCCAGACCGCGGGTCTGCGCCTGTGTGAAGGCGTGCTCGCCGCCCGCGAGAAAACCAAAGACCGCATCGACATTCAGATTGTGACCTTCCCGCAGGACGGCGTGATCCGTGACGCGGGAGCCATCGACCGCATGCGCGAGGCCATGCGCATGGGTTGCGACCTCGTCGGCGGCATCGCCCACTACGAACGAACCCCGACCGACAGCCAACGGCAGATCGAGCTGCTCTTCGATCTGGCCGAGGAGTTCGACGCGGATATCGACTGCCACATCGACGAGACCGATTCGCCCGAGTCACGCTGCGTGGAGTACCTCGCGGCCGAGACGATCAAACGCGGCTGGCAGGGGCGGGTGACCGCCTCGCACGTCTGCGCCCTGGCTGGCTACGAGCCGGTGCACGCCGCCAAGGTCATCGGCCTCCTGGCCGAAGCCCGGGTGCACGTGGTGACCAACCCCGGCGTAAACCTCCACCTGCAGGGGCGATTCGACACCTACCCCAAGCGGCGGGGCCTTACCCGGGTGCGTGAGCTGATGGCCGCGGGGGTCAACGTCTCGGCCGGCCAGGATTGCATCAAGGATCCGTTCTATCCGCTGGGCACCGGGCAGATGCTCGAAGTCGCCCACCTGCTCGCCCACGCCGACCACCTGTCGTCGCCCAGCCAGCTCGAGCAGGTCATGGATGCCGTCACCGTCAATCCCGCCCGGTCCATGCACCGCACGGACTACGGCGTGGAGCCGGGTTGCCGCGCGGACCTGGTCGTCCTGCCCGTCGAGAGTGTGCACGAGGCGATCCGCTGCCGCCCGCGCCCGACCGCCGTGCTCAAGGCCGGCCGGCGCATGTGATCCTCATCGCCGTGGAATCTTCGTGTGCGTGGAACCTTCAGACCCGGCTTGCCTCTTCGCGACCTTTGTGCGCCAACTCTCGCGAAGCGGGTAGCCTCTCCGCCGCCCGCGGTGGGGCGGCAAGCTCGTACTCGTCGAGGCCCTCGTTGAGCCAGCGGAGGATGTCGTCTTCCGTCGGCGGTGAGGTTTTCGCTTCGTAGGGCGCGACACGGAACGACTGCTGGCAACGGGCACACCGTGCTGCGTGACCGAGCGCCCCGCTGGGCACGAGATACTTCGTGTGGCAGTGAGGGCATCGCGTTTTGATCTTCACCTCAGTGGCCATGATCGACCTCCGGGCGATATCTGGGTCCTTCCTCGTCGCGCGCAGAATGCCTCCTCCGGCCGCTTCATGCGCTGGTCCGACACCGCGGACTGGCGGAAGGAAGGACGGTTACAAGGCCGATTGGGTCTCTCCGCGTTCGCTCCAATCGGCGGCTGATGCCTTCACTTAATCATAGGCTGGTGGCGGGCCCGATTTCTACCGCCCGGTGCCTGCACCACGCCGCGGCCGATCTGTCAGCGGCCCCGGGTGCGATGCGGCGAGATGAGGGTTCCGCCACGCTCCTTAGCCGTTAATATGCGTCGGACAGAAACGGGTTCGACTTGCGTTCATTCTCGATGGTCGTCATCGGACCATGCCCCGAGTAAACGACCGTCTCCGGGGGCAGGGACAGAAGCTGCGTGCGGATGTTCGCGATGAGCCGATCCGGGTCCGAGCCCGGAAAGTCCGTCCGGCCCACGCTGCCCGCGAAGAGGGCATCGCCCGTGAAGACCAGCCCCGCCTCCGCGCTGTAGAGCGACCGCCCGCCGGGCGAATGCCCCGACGTGTCCAGGGCGATCCAGTCGACCGCTCCCAGCCGCAACGGCTGCTGGGGGGTAAGATCCCCATCCGCCGGCGTGTTCAGGATCACGTGGAACCCGAACGGGGCGGAAAGGTTCAACGCCGGGTCCGTCAGCATCGGCTGATCCGCTTCCGCCAGCAGAACCTCTGCTTGCGGGTGGGCCTCGTGCACCGCGTCCAGGCCCGCCACGTGGTCCGCATGACCGTGTGTCAGCAGGATCTTCTCAACGGCGATGCCCTCCCGTTCGACGTAATCGAGCAGCCGCCGAACCTGGTCCCCCAGCCCGGGGTCGATGACCCACCCCACGCGCCCGCCCCCAGCGCCCGCGACGCTGACCACGTACGCGTTCTCCCCGAACATCGAGTCGATAAAGGCCTTGACCGTCACCGGTGAAGTAGTCGTCACGAGTCGGCCTCTCCTATTCCAGGCAATCCGGGTCGCCGGGAACATCCGCCCCCGAGAAGCACCCGCGGAACTTGGTCAAATCGAGCCCGTCCACGTCGCCCTCGTTGTCCAGGTCGGCCCACTGGCAGCCGCCGCCCACGGTCACCCCCGACCCCGCGACGCAGGCCTGGAACGCACCGAAATCATCCAGGTCCACGTCGCCGTCACCGTCTCGATCCCCCGGTACAGGCCGCGGCCCCAGAACGACCAGCGCCGCCGCATTCGACGTCGCCGACCCGTGGATGTTGGTCACCACGCAGCGGTACGCCCCGGCATCCGCCGCCGTCACGTCCCACACCGTCATCGTCGGTGTTTGCACCATGAAGAAGTGCCCATCGTTCTGCAGATCCACTTCGTTCTTCTGCCACTGATACCCCAGCGGCGAGGTGCCGCTCGCCTGGATGCTGAACTGCACATATTCTCCCAGGTACGCGCTCTGCTCGGCCGGATGCTGGGTCACCACCGGTGCCCCGGCTACCTCGATCTGCTTGGCTGCCGTTGGGCCGAACCAACTCACTCCCTCGCGGATCATCCGCCAGTCCGTGGTGTAGGTGCCGGGCGTCGTCGGTGCGGTCATGTTGAAGGTGAACGTGTAGTTCTGGCCGGGGCGTACCTCGCCGCTGATCGTATGTCGGGTCGTGGCCGTGAAGGGATCGCTGTCGCTTACCGCCCCCAGTCTGAACCCTCGGTCGGCTCTCCACAGCACGCCGCGGTTGCGCATGGTGATGCTCACGCTGAACGTCTGCCCCGCCTGCACTTGCGTCGGCAGGTTGTCGCTCACGTACTCGTTCGAGTACTTGTCCCACGTCGGGGTCCGGCCGAAGTACTCGCACACCGCCTTGTACAGACCCCACTGCGTGGCGGAGCGGAAGAAACTGTCGGTGAGGTAAACCGCGTCTTTGCTGCAGTTGTCATGGAAGGCCAGTTCGACCAGGCACGCCGGCCGGTTCGGAATGCGGATCTCGCCGAACCCTCCCGCTGAATCCCGGGGCGCCCCGCCGTTGCGGATCGGCCAATTCGCGTCGTAAATGGCCCGGATGGCCGCATCGAGGTTGGTCTTGACCGTCTGAGCGAGCGTGAGGCTGTTCGCCTCGTGCGCCGGATGCTCCATCGCCGAGTCCCGGTAGACTTCCGTCCCGCTGGCCGTGCCGCCGCCGCCGGCGTTGGTGTGATGGGCGATGTAGATGTTCGAGCCGCGATAGTCCGCAAACAGCGGCCGGGCGCGAATGTCATCATTCGATCGGCTCGACGAGCCGGCATCGGACGTGCAGATCCCCGACGAGCTGCCGTACACCGAGCAGGGCAGCCCTGCGTTTCTCAGCCACGAATACGCCGCCATCTTCCACCACGGCGAACCGGTCGCCGACTGGCAGCAGGTCGCCTCGTTCAACTCGCGCGGCACATGCACCGCCGCGCCGTCCTGCGTCAGGTACTGGTGCAGAAACTGCATCAGCCGGATGCTGTTCGTGTCTTCGAGCACCGCCTCGCCGAACGCACACGGATCGCCCCGTTGGAACAACCAGCCGTAGGTCACGTTCCAGTATCGCCCGTGCGATGGGCCGATGGTGATGTTCAACCCTTCGAGCCCCTGGGTCGCGTCCGGGCCGATCCCGCCGGGGATCGCTTTCGGATCCGCCGGGGGCGGTTCGTTGGGGAAGTCGGCCTTCACCGGCGCCAGGTACGATGAGAGAAGCTGCCCCTCGCAGGTCAGGCGTACGTCGCGTACTTCCGGCGAGTGAACAACCAGGTCTTTGAACTGCGTGAACAGGTTCAGCAGCGCGGTCTCGTCCAAGACGTCCAGCACGTCCCGGCCGAAACGAAACTCCGCCACCCCGTCCGCCACATGCAGGGTCGGCAGCTCGACGCCTTGGGGCACCACGAGCAAATCCGGCCACCACGCCTGCGGCGCAAAGTCGCCCTCGATCCACAGCGAAGCCGTGGGGGCCTGCACCAACCCAGGGAGCTCATCCGCGCGTGCCTGGTTCCAGATGCTCGCCGAGCACAGGATGAGTGTTCCCGCAAGGACCCGAAGACCGATGTGGCGCGTACTGCCTCTTGCCAAAGAACCACCTCCGAGAAAGTGACTTCCCCACACAAAAGCCTAACCCCGGCTCCGCGACGGCGAGCCGTCTATGTCTATTGTTGTGGATTCGCCCCTCGGGGTCAATGGTCCAGGCCAGATCGTGAGGGATAAGGCATGACGGGCGGTGAGGAACGGCGCAGAATCAGGTAGGCGCGGATCAAAAAAACGCGGATAGGCGCGAATCAAAAAAATCGACGAATCGCGCACCCAACGCTCGCTCCCGCTTGCCTCTTCGCGGCCCAACCGCGCAAGGATGCACTCAACGGCTACTGAGCCAGCGGGTTATCGGGCGGGTGGGGCGTGTTCGCGGCTTCTCATTGCCCGGCGTTCCTCACTCCGCCGTGTCCGTCGGCAGGTGCAGCACGCAGCGGAACCCGACGTTGTACGCGTGGCTGTCCGGAGCGGCACTGCCCCGGGCATCGACCCGGCAACGCTGGATTGGGTCGGCGAACGAGCCGCCGCGGAGCACCTTTTGGTCGCCGCGCAGCGGGCCGACGCGGGCCTCGCGCAGATTCTTGTCGATCGGGTTGGGGTACTGCCCGTCGCCGAACTCCTTGGGGCCGCGGATCGGGGTGGGCGGATCTTCCATACTCGGGTAGGCGTACCGGCTGGGGTCGTACCAGTCGGCGCACCATTCCCAGACGTTGCCCGCCATCTGGTGCACGCCGAACGGGCTCACTCCGCCCGCGAAGTTGAGCACCGGAGCGGTATACTCGTAGCCATCGAAGTTCTCGCGCCCCGTGGCGGCGTTGCACAGGTACCGGGTGACGTCGTTTTGCTCCTCGTTACCCCAGGGGTAGACGCGGCGGTCATCGCCCCGGGCGGCGGCTTCCCACTGGGCCTCGCTGGGCAGCGACTTCTCCGCCCAACGGCAGTAGCTCTGGGCCTCCCACCACGACACGTTCCGCACCGGGTGCAGGTTGGTGTGGTTCGGCCGCCAGTACTTCGTGTAGGCCGGCGACACCGTCCACGGATGGCCCGTCGCGCCGGTGTAGTCCGGGTCGCCTGAATCAACCGCGGAGAAGGGACACTGCGGCAGGCCCTTCGCCGCCCGCGTGTAGAACCGGTGGAACTGGGCGTTGGAAACCTCGTGCACGTCAATGTAGAAATGCGGCACGACAACCGTGCGCCCGGGCACCTCGTCCGGCCCGACACCACCGCCCATGACCAGCGTCTGCGACGGCACATACGCCATGATCATGTCATCCTTCTCGGAGACAATGTAGCGCGGCCAGCCGGCGTAGTGGTCGTTCTCGTCATCCTGGTTGTAGTGACCGACCAGCGGGTAAAAGCCCGGCGGGAGGCTGACGCCCGGCGCCGTCACCGCCTGGTAGTCCGCCAGCGGGGAGGAACTGCCACCAGGCGGCGGCGATTGACAGCCCGTCACCCAGAGCGCCATCACCGTCGCGGCCAACAGAACCAAACCGACCCGGCCAACGCAACATCCGCGCTTCATGTGTCTGTCTCCGTCAGTTGTATAAGCCCGTCTCCAACCTTGTACCGGCCGCCCCCTGTGGCGGCCGGGCACCGGCGGGACGCCGGTGCCACACCGGTTCTGGGATAGGCTCTAGGGATTCGCCGCCAGTTCCCGACTCGGGTCGCTCCAATGCATGTGCCGCCCGCCGATTCGCATCACCAACAGCACTTCGCCCAACTCCTCGGCCGCCTTCACCACGTCACGGTGCGAGGCCACCACTTCTTCCGTGGCCAGCACCAGCATCCCCTTGCGGATCAGCACGTGGTCGCCTCGCAGCAGGGCCTGCACACGCTTCAACCGATCCTGCAGCGCCTGGTACTCCAGCCCCAATTCCTGCCGCCGACGCTCCCAGTCGATGAACCGCTTGTCCGTGCCCCAGAAGTTCGCCCCCGGGTCGTGTACGTCCACGCGGAAGTCCATGTACGCATTACGGAACCGGGCCTCGGCATACTCCATCTTCCGCTCGACCACCTTCAGATCACGCAACGTGGCATCCCGGGTGCACGCCGCCCGCTCCAGGTCGGCCACAAAAAACACCTTCTCCACCACGTCGCCTTGCTGCAACCGATGCAGGTCCAACTCGTCGATCGCCGTCCGGTAGACCTCGCCCCGGTAAGGGAACGTCTCGTTCCCCGTCACCTCGACGCGCTTGTAGTACTCGGACGGCAGGGCCACCGGAATGAACGCCCGCCGCTGGAAGACCCGGGCTGCATGGGAAAAGGCCCGCTCGATGTTCAGTTCGCCGTACACGCTCACTCCCGGCAGGCCCTCCGCCGAGGCGTACTTGAACTCGTACCGCCCCGGCGACAGGTTGAACACCGCGAACTCTTCCGGCGACTGCTCCAGCCGGTTCCCGAAGGCCCCGTACGTTGCCACCTGGTGGCTCCGCGGTGGGCACCCCTTCACCGATACGACCGCGCCGGGCGGAGAGAAAAACTGCAACTGCGTCTTGCATTGGTCGGCATAGCCGGTCTCTCCCGGGTACTGGCTGCAGCCCACCGGGGTCAGCAACGCCAAACCCATCACCACAACCAACAGCCGCGCGATGCCGCCGAATCCCGCACCCGCAACGCCATCTGTACCTGGCATGAGCACATCCTCACTTCTGTAAGGGCTTCTCTGAAACGGAGCCGTCGACAACCGGAAGGCACTCCTCTCCTGGCAGGCCCAGCCCGAGCGCCTCCGTCTCGGATCGGCCGCCGGTCGTGGCAGGCCCGGCCGTCTATCCCTCCGCCCCAGGCGGCGAGACCGGCCGGAACTTCGTCCAATGTACGCGCCCAACTCGCCCTGTCAACTCTAAAACGCGCCCCCTCCTGCGGTTATCTTAGCCCCAGGCGGGTCATTCGTCCGGGCGATTCAGCCGCTCGATATCCGCCCCCAGCATCCGCAGCTTCCGCTCGATCCGCTCGTACCCCCGGTCGATGTGGTACACCCGGTTCACCAGAGTCTCGCCCTTGGCCACCAGGCCCGCCAGCACCAAGGCCGCCGACGCCCGCAGATCCGATGCCATCACCGGAGCCCCGATCAACCGTTTCACTCCCTCGACGATGACCGTTGGCCCTTCCTTTCGCAACTGGGCTCCCAGGCGGTTCAGCTCCCCCACGTGCATGAACCGGTCCGGGTAGATCTTTTCCGTCAAGACGCTGTTCCCATCCGCCAGGCACAGCAGGGCCATGATCTGGGCCTGCAGGTCCGTCGGGAAGCCCGGGTAAGGCTGCGTCGTGATCGTCGTCGGTTCCAGACGCCGTGAGCTCGAGACCACAATCTCCTCGCCCTCACGCTCGACGTTCACCCCCACCTGCCGCAGCCGGTCCACCACCGCCAGCAGGTGCTCCAGCCGGCAGTTCCGCAGCCGCACCTCCCCGTTCGTGATCGCCCCGGCGATCATGAACGTCCCCGCCTCGATCCGGTCCGGGATCACCGTGTAGTCGCACCCCTTGAGCTGCTTGACTCCCTCCACGGTAATCCGGGGCGACCCCTGCCCCGTGATGTGGGCACCGCAGGCGTTGAGGAAGTTCGCCAAGTCGGTGACCTCCGGCTCGCAGGCCGCCGACTCGATGATCGTCCGGCCCTCCGCCAGGCAGGCCGCCATCATGATATTCGCCGTCGCCGTCACCGACGACCCGAACGGCCCGCCCAGGAACATCTCCGTTCCCGTCAGCCGCTTGGCCTTCAGCAGCACGTCGCCGCTGATCAACTCCATGTCCGCGCCCAGCGCCCGCAGCCCCGCGACGTGCAGGTCAATCGGTCGATCCCCGATCGCGCAACCGCCCGGCATGCTCACCTGGGCCTTACGCCGCTTGGCCAGCAGGGGGCCCATCACGCACACGCTCGCCCGCATCCGCACCACCAGATCGTAATCCGCATGGCAGTTCATCTCGTCTTCGACCTTGAGCCGCATGGTGCCGTTGGACTCACGTTTGGTCGAGACTCCGAGCTGGTTCAGCAGATGCTCCATCGTGCGCACGTCGGCCAGGTCCGGCACGTTGTGCAGCACCACCTCGCCCTCGCACAGGATCGAGGCGGCCATGATCGGCAAGGCGGCATTCTTCGCCCCGCTGATCTCCACCGCCCCCCGCAGTCGCTTGCCCCCGCTGATCTGAAAGTAATCCACGGCTCCGTCCCTCGTACTCAGCCTGTCCTTGCCCCCAGACCCACTCAGCCTGTCCTTGCGTCCTGCCCCACGGTGCGGCTATCTTCTCCCCGAATCGTGCCCATGACAAGGGTCGCACGTGCAAAGATGTGCAATTTGAGATCCGAGTTTGGAATCTGAAATCTGATCTGGAATCTGGATCTCGAATTTCGACTCTGGAATCTCTAATCTGAAATACGGAACGCGGAAATGCGCTTCTTCGCGAACAAAACCCCCGCCCCGCTTGCCTCTTCGCGAGCAGACCGCACAACGTGCTTGCCTCTTCGCGACGATCGGAGAACCGTCATGCGTGCAAGAAACTTTGCCCCGCCCCTGATGCTGTGCAGCCTCACCCTCTGCATCGCGGGGTGCCGGACGCCCCAGCGCACCGTACCCTCTTCGGAGCCAACCATGACCCCCTCGTCGATGACCGCCCAGTCCTTTTCTCGTGAGATCACCCGCACGCAGAGCTACAAGTACTGGCTCTACCTGCCGCCGGGCTACTCAGCGGACCGCCCTTGGCCGCTGCTGCTCTTCCTCCACGGGGCCGGCGAACGCGGCAGCGATCTCAACCGCGTCAAGATCCACGGTCCGGCCAAACTCGCCGCCGCCGGCCGCGATTTCCCCTTCATCCTCGTTGCTCCCCAATGCCCCGCCGAAGTCTGGTGGGACCCCGAGGCCCTGACCGCGCTCCTGGACGACCTCAACGAACGCTACGCCGTTGATCCCCGTCGCGTCTACCTCACCGGCCTGAGCATGGGCGGCTATGGCACCTGGGACCTGGCGATCCGCCAACCGGACCGCTTCGCCGCCATCGCCCCCATCTGTGGCGGCGGCATTCCTTTCCTCGCCGCGCGGCACCTCAAGGATCTCCCCACCTGGGTCTTCCACGGAGCCAAGGATCAAGTCGTCCCCATCTCTGAGTCCGAGCGCATGGTCGACGCCCTCAAAGCCGCCGGCGGCAACGTTCGCTTCACCGTCTACCCCGAGGCCGGCCACGACTCCTGGACCCAAGCCTACAACAACCCTGAGCTCTACGACTGGCTTCTCAGCCACCACCGCTGATCCCATTCCCGGATCACCATGTAGAAACGCACTTCGCGAGCGTATGTGGAAACGCGCCCGCTTGCGAGTAAAACCCTCGACGTGCTTGCCTCTTCGCGACAAAAAAAACCGCGCGACGCCAATCCGCGCGTTGCCCCTTCCCCGCATCAGCCTGTCCGCACGAACTCGACCACCCGTTCATACGGATCGCTTGCGTCACGGTGCGAGCCCACGAACCGCCAGCCGCCCGCCGCCTCGAAGATCGACCGCACGTCCGCAAGCTGCTTGTGCCCGATCTCTGCCAGCAGCCATCCTTCATGCTTCAGAACGCCCGGTGCCTCCGCCGCCAGTCGCCGGTAAAGACCCAACCCGTCACTGCCGTCCTGCGTCAACGCCAGTCGCGGCTCGTGATCCCGGATATGCGGCGGGAGTGCCTCCCAGTCCGCCTCGCTGATGTACGGTGGATTCGACACCACGGCATCGAAACCCGCGGCCGGTGTGACACCCGCCGGCAATGCCACGCAGTCCGCCTGCACCACCCGCACCCGCTCTCCCAGCCCGTGCCGCTCCACGTTCCGCAAGGCCACCTGGACCGCCTCCGGGCACACGTCCCCGGCCACCAGCCGGGCGTTGGCCGCGTACTTGGCGATCGCCACCGCCGCGCAACCCGTGCCCGTACCCACGTCCAGGATCTCCCACGCCCGCTCCGGCGAAGCCCGGCAAAGATCCACCATCCGCTGCACCAGCGTCTCCGTCTCCGGACGGGGGATGAGCACCGCCGGCGTCACCTCGAACTCCAGCGAAAAAAACTCCCGCACCCCCAGCAGGTACGCGATCGGCACGTGCTTGGCCGCACTCCGCACCAACTCGCGGAACGTGCCCCGCTGTGCCTCGTCAGGCTCCACCTGCCACCGCGTGTACAGATCAATCTTCCGACATGCCAGCGCCTTGGCCAGCAGCAGTTCCGCCGCCAGCCGCCCGCCCTCGACTTGCTTCTGCTCGAACCACTGTGTGGTCCACTCCAGCAGGCGGCCGACCGTCCATACCTCCTGCCGCTCCGCCTGCTGCTCGTTGCTGTCCGCCATGCGCGGCACTATAGCCGCCCCCCGTCCCCCCCCGCAACCGCCGCTTGTCGCCCCCTCCTCCGCCGCTTGCGGCTTCGCACGAAACCCAGAGAAACACCCCGAGGGTACGCGCCTCCCTTCCCCGCCCCGTTGCCCCCGTCAACGCGACTTCTGATAAATCTCCCCGCCCGATCGCCGGAACGCTTCGCTCTGCTCCTGCATGCCTGCCTCGATCGCCGCCTTCTCGCTGAGATGCTTGCTCGCCGCGTATTCCCGCACCTGCTGCGTGATCTCCATACTGCAGAACTTCGGTCCGCACATGCTGCAGAAGTGTGCCGTCTTGGCCCCCTCCTGCGGCAGCGTCTGGTCGTGGAACTCCGTTGCCGTCTCCGGATCCAGCGACAGGTTGAACTGGTCCCGCCAGCGGAACTCGAAGCGTGCCCGGCTCAGGGCGTCGTCACGCGACTGCGCACCGGGATGCCCCTTGGCCAGGTCCGCCGCGTGGGCCGCGATCTTGTACGCCAACACCCCGTCACGTACGTCCTTGCGGTCGGGCAATCCCAGGTGCTCCTTCGGCGTCACGTAGCACAGCAACGCACACCCGTACCACCCGATCATCGCCGCCCCGATCGCACTGGTGATGTGATCGTAGCCCGGGGCGATGTCCGTGGTCAGCGGCCCCAGCGTGTAGAACGGGGCCTCGTCGCACCATTCGAGTTGCTTGGTCATGTTCTCGTGGATCAGGTGCATGGGGATGTGCCCCGGCCCCTCGTTCATCACCTGCACGTCGTGCTCCCACGCCCGCCGGGTCAGATCGCCCTGCGTCTTCAGTTCGCCGAACTGGGCCTCGTCGTTCGCGTCGGCGATGCAGCCCGGCCGCAACCCGTCCCCGATCGAGAACGACACGTCGTACGCCGACATGATCTCGCAGATTTCATCCCAGTGCTCGTACGCGAAGTTCTCCCGGTGATGGGCCAGGCACCATTTCGCGTGGATCGACCCGCCTCGCGACACGATGCCCGTCACCCGTTGGGCCGTCAGCGGAATGTATCGCAGCAACACACCCGCGTGGATCGTGAAGTAGTCCACGCCCTGCTCCGCCTGCTCGATCAACGTATCGCGGAAAATCTCCCAGGTCAGTTCCTCCGCCTTGCCGTCCACCTTCTCCAGCGCCTGGTAAATGGGCACCGTCCCGATCGGCACCGGCGAGTTGCGGATGATCCACTCCCGCGTCTCGTGGATGTTCTCGCCGGTCGACAGGTCCATCACCGTATCCGCCCCCCAACGGATCGACCACACCATCTTCTCGACCTCCTCGGCGATCGAGGAACTCACCGCCGAGTTGCCCAGGTTGGCGTTGATCTTCACCAGGAAGTTCCGCCCGATGATCATCGGCTCCAGCTCGGGATGGTTGATGTTGCACGGCAGAATGGCCCGCCCACGGGCAATCTCATCGCGCACGAACTCCGGCGTGACGATGTCCGGGATCGCCGCCCCCCACGCCTGCCCGCCCAGGTGTCGCCCCGTTCCGTTCCCTCCCCCCTTGCCCGTGCCGTTGCCGCCCGCCTCACGCCGCTGGTTCTCGCGGATGGCTACGAACTCCATCTCCGGCGTGATGATGCCTTGGCGGGCATAGTGCATCTGCGTCACCCGCCGCCCCGGCTTCGCCCGCAGAACAGACCGAGTCAACTCGTTGGTGGCGGACCGAGCCAACTTGTTGGTGGCGATCGCATCGGCCTCCGCGCCCGACGGCGTCCGCGTGCCAACGAACCGCACCGCGTCCAGTCGCCGGTCCGCCAGCCGTTGCCGCCCATACTCCGAACTCGGGCCGGGCAACTGATCGACGTCGCCCCGGCCCACGACCCAGTCCAGGCGCAATGGAGTCAGCCCCGCTCGCACGTCGATCGCCACGTCCGGGTCCGTGTACGGACCCGACGTGTCGTACACCGTCACCGGCGGCTCAGCGCTTGCCGCCGTCACCGACCGGATTTCCCGCATCGGCACCCGCAGCTCCGGATGCAGCCTGCCCGACACATAAACACGCTGTGAGCCCGGGAACGGCTCCCGCGTGATCACGCTGTTATCCACCGCCGGCGCCAGCACCGCTTCTTTTGCACGAGCCATGTTTGCCATTCCTTTCATTCCCTGTCTCTGCAGCCGCCCATTCCGTGCGTGCACAGGCGCCCGTTTCGCGATCAAAACCGTCGCACGTGCTTGCCTCTTCGCGACAAAAACGCGCAACCCGCCGCCAACCCGGACCCCGCGACACCTCGTGTGCGCGGTGCGGTACCCCGGAGGAAAAAGTATGTCGCATGCGGGAAACGGCGTCGACGAGCTTCCAGTACAGGTGGATGGGACGACGTCGCCTTCCCTACGCAGCTCCCGCCGGCCCACGGCAGCCCCCTGGGACTGCCCGCCGATGCACACCATCGGCAGCCGGGTTCCGCTGATCAGGTTCGAAGGGACTGCCGGCCGATCGGGCCGTGCATCTCAGGCCCGCCGCGGGCGGGCCACCCCTAGCGACCATGTTTCTCCCCAGAGTGTACGAGCCAAGTACCCGCCCTGGCAAGTCATCGGGGTGCTGGATCGAGACTCCAACCCCGATCACGAGCCGAGACCAGGATCACGTACTGACACAAGGATCACGTACTGACACAAGGATCACGTACTGACACCAGGATTGCGAGTTGAGACCGGGATTGCGAGTCAAACCCGCGACGTGCTTGCCTCTTCGCGACAACAACAAAGACGTGGAAAAACCCTCCCCTGCAGCACAGCCTACCGCGGTTGCCCGACGTCGAACCTACGGATGTGCGACATCACGGGAGGAATCACGCCCCGACAGGCGTGTGTGGTGATAGTGCCGTCGCCGCGGCCGACCCCGCCGTGAGTGGGTCGGCGGTGGGGGGGCGGTCAGCTCTTCCGTACGCACCAGCCGCACACCCTTCGCAACCAACTGCCGCAGTGCCAGTTCCTTATCCGCGTTGCTCCAGTAACCGCAGGCGTCCGTCACCACCGCAACGGCCTTGTGGCGGGCCACCAAGCCCAGCGCCAGGCTCTTGATCGCCCGCTCCAAGCCCACGCCCACGATGATGTACTCATTCAGCCGCAGTTGAGTCAGAAAGCGGTCCGCTTTGGGATTGCCCAGCACCTCCCGGCTCCGCTTGCGAAAGATGAGTTGCCGGTAGTTCTTCCGCAGGTCGGGCGGCAGCGACAGGTAGTTGTCCGTCTCGACCATCGCCACCGGCGGCAGGAGCGTGAAGTCCGGCTTCCCCTGTCCCGGCGTCCCGTCGATGCAGTGCAGCGGCCACCCGTTCAGCGGTTCGCTCGGACGGTGTGACTCGATGGACGAGACCACCCCAATGCCGCGTTCGCCCGCCCACTCGAAGATCTTCCGCAAATGGCGGATCAATTCGTCGCGATCGGCCACCTGCAGGATGGCCCCCGGCTCCAGATAGTCCTGCTGGGTGCAGACGTCGATCAACACCTGCCCCCAGGTGACGCCGTGCTTGACCTCGTCCCCCATGCCAGGCTCCCCCTCGCCGTAAAATCTTTCTATATCAGGACTTGCTGCCATAGGACGCCGCCGGTAACGCTCCCGCCCCCCCGCTGGACTCGATCTGACCAAACTCGGGCGCGACGGGGAACTGGTACGGATCAACCGCCTGTGAAATCTTACCCCGCCCGGGCGAGATTTCTCCTCGGCAACGTGAATTTTCGACGAATCACCCGGGGGCAAAAAAAGAGCCCCGGCAGGGGGGGGCCGGGGCCGTTGGTTAGCCATCGCCCGGTCGGCATGCCGCTCCGGCTGGGGTGAGCCGGGGCGTTCAGGTGGGGGTCAGCCGACCCGATGCGATTAGCCTCTTGCCGTTGCATGTGAATCACGCAACGGCAACTCAGGGGGAAGCAACCGACCGATTATAGGCTCGCGAATCTCAGCCGGCAGAACAATTGCCAAAAAATGTTGCCCCAGAGGAGCACACCCTGTCACCCAAGCCCCGCCCCGGCTCCGCAATCTGCGATCTCTGATCTCGACGTACGCGAAACGTCAACACGCCCGTTCCTGGCCTGCGACCAGTCCGTTCGCTAAACGGCCGGGCGTCGGAATCCGCTGAGCGCCAGCACACCTGCCAGACCCATCAAGAGCAGGCTGGACGGCTCGGGGACGCAAGCGTACGTGTATCCCCAGGTGACGGCGCCGTAGATGCTCACCGTCTCGGGGTCGTTTCCGGTGGGATCGGTGCCATCCCAACTGCTCAGGAATGTCACGAATGAGACCCCGCCGCTATGGGCCGTTGCATCGTTCATCCAATCGCTTGGCCGATCCGAAAACGTCGTGCCGCCCCACCGTGGCTCCTTTCTGTTGTAATAGAAGGGCAGGTCGTCCTCGTCCGGTTCCGTGCGAGGCGGATCGATCGTATTCTGTCGATTTCCGGAGTTGCCGGATTCCGTGAAGTACTGCATCCACTGGAACTGCTGGCCCTCCGCCAGGCCAGACAGGCCCGACAGACGCATCCCAATCTCGGCACCGTGATTGCAATCGGGAGGCCAGTGTTCGTTGTCATCAAACGGAATATACGGGCTGATCGCCAGGGTGCCGGTCACCGCAGCGGCGCCCGCAACGTAATTCCAGTTGCCGGTGAACTGGCTCTCCACCGGCTCAGAATTCAGAACATCCAGATAGGGCTGCAAACCGACCAAACCGACCCAAGTCGTGTCCGCCGTACGGGTGTAGCCTTGAGTCGGATGGGGACAGTCCGCCTTGCTTCCCTGCGGCATGTTCTCCGGAGGGATTATAGCACTCCAGCCATCGCTTCCAGAACACATGACGACCAACATGACGAGCAGCATTCGTTTCATAACCATCTCCTCTCAGAATAGCGGACAGCGATCGCACCTGAGGGCGCGCATCTCGCAAGACCTGACTTTTGCTTCTGTTTCGTTGAAGCTCTCGTCCGAGCTCTACCTTGTTGTCTTGTCAAAAGCCACATCGGAAACAGGGGAGCACATCCGCATTCCGATGATGGTCTTGGTCTGGGCCTGTCGGCGCCCAGCACCTCAGTCCCTGATAGAAAATTTGATTCCGCGAGGGGCGGCGACGCGGCCCCGGGGGTGGGGGTGTGGCGGCGGGGGTGATTGGGCGACCCATGCCGGCAGTCCATCGTCCCCGTTCCCACCGGTGGTCACACGCTTTTGGCCCATTTCGCGGAAATAGCCCGGCACGCCGGGCGCCCGTGGGCCGCCGACGGGCAGCGTATGCATAGTATACTCCCTGATGCTGGCTGCTGCAAGGCTAAAATTGATAATTTCCGTTTTGGTTCAGTGCTCCCAAGGTACTTGTCCCGGCCTGTTCAAGGCCGAAATTGAGGATTTCGGTTTTTACCGGCGTCCTGGGCGACGTGGAGGTCGAGTAGGACGGCCCGCTTCTGGGGGCAACCGGGGCGGATGCGTGTGAGTTCCCGTGCCCGAACGACCCCCGCCTTCAGGTCAGCCGTCGGTGTCCGCGGAGAAGCTGGATCAGCCGGGCGAGTTCCGGCGGCGGCGGGGCTTCAAGCTCCATGGCGGCTTCCGAGACCGGGTGCGTGAACCGGATGCGGTAGGCGTGCAGGGCCTGTTGTGAGGTCAGGGGCCGGTCATCGCCGGAGCCGGTCAGGTCGTGCTCCGAGACGTGGTGCCCGCCATAAAAAGTGTCGCCGACGATCGGATGTCCGAGGTACGACATGTGCACGCGGAGCTGGTGGGTCCGCCCGGTGCGGGGGAACAGGTGAACCAGGGCGAAGCCGCGGAACCGCTCGACGACCTCGTACTCCGTGACCGCCTCCTTGGCGAGGCGGTGGATCAGCTTGGCCTGGGCGATGGGGTTAATGTACTCACGGGGGACGATGTAGCGGTCTTTGAGCGTGGGGTGGGCGCTCAGCGGTGCGTCGATCACGTCGCTGTCGAGCTGCGGGTTGCCCTCGACCGCCCCGAGGTAAGTTTTACGTACCGTTCGCCGCTCGAACTGAAGTGAGAGCCGCCAGTGGGCCTCATCGTGCTTGGCCACGAGCATGATCCCCGTGGTGTTCTTGTCGAGGCGGTGGACGATGCCCGGCCGGAAGGGATCTTCGCCGTGGCTGAGCGTGCCCGCGTAATGCACCAGACCGTTGGCGATGGTCCCGCCCTGCGTGGTCCGCGAGGGGTGGACGATGATGCCCTTCTGCTTGTTGATGGCGAGGATGTGATCGTCCTCGTAGACGATGTCCAGGGGAATGTCCTCGGGGGCGATATCGCTGGGCTCGGGCGGCGGGACGACCATGTCGATCCGGTCGCCGCCGTCGGGTTCGTAGCTGGCCTTGGTGGGGCGGCCGTTGACCAGGATCGCCCCGTGCTTGATGAGTCGCTGGATCATGGTCCGCGACAGTCGGGGGAAGCGCCCGTGCAGATACTTGTCCAGCCGTCGCCCGGCCAGCCGCCGCCGGATGCGCAACACCACCTTGCGGGCCTCGTCGTTCTCGACGTCCGGCCGGCGCTCCGCCAGGTGGGGAGGCAGCAGATCTTCCTCTTCAAACTCCTGTTGAGCCATCGGCGCGCATGATACCCGGCAGGGACCTCGCGGCCAACGACCCGCGGCTATTCGTTCAGCCGGCGCCGCAGGCCGTCGCGCTCGCGTTGCGTGGCCTCATGGTCGAAGACGACGTACTTCATCACCAGTCGCCAGTCATCCATCGCCTCGCGGGTACGGGTGAGATTGGCTTTCATCTCCTCGTGCCGTTGCCGGGTTTCTTCCAGGAGCGCCAGCAGCCCGGCCCGCACCTCGACGGGCAGGGTGTCGATCCGTTGTCGGGCCTCGGCCAGCCTGGCCTGGAACGTCTGGTCGTCGATCATCTTTTCCCCCCCTGCAAGCCCCATGAGAACACGCCCGCCCGGCCACGGTGCAGGCCGGGCGGCCCACCCCGTCATCCGCAGCAGGATTTCACCGAAGGGTCATACAGCAGTCTAGCCCGCGGCGGAGGCGGAAGTCCATTCGAGCCACTCCTGGCGTCGGCAGGGGGACGACTATCGGACACCCGCGGGCTTCTCGCACCACGGCAAGCGAGCTATGATGGGAGTTTCAGGGACCGGCGGGTGCCGGACCCACCGCCCAAGATGACAGCGCTGGACGGCGCTCGGTAGCGGTCGCCCCCTGTGGCGACCGGCGCCTGAAACGCCATCGCCGCCCAACGGCCGCCAGAGGCGGCGGCCGCTACGAACCGGCGCTGTCATAGTCAAATATAGGGACCGAGGATTGAGCATGGATCGTGCGGACGATAGTCGTGATGAACTGCCGGGCGACCTGTCGAGTGCGGGTGCCGACGACTCCCTGGACCGTGAGCTGGACGAGGCCCTGGGCAGTCTGAACATGGACAGCCTGATGGACATTGACGACCCGGGGGCCAAGCCCGCCGTCGAGGGCGTCCGCCGCGGGACGGTCATCGCCATCCACGGCGACGACATCTTCGTGGACATGGGCGGCAAGAGTCAGGGCCTGCTGGCCGCGGACCAGTTCGGCGACGAGCCGCTGCCTGAGGTCGGCGACCTCGTCGAGGTGACCGTCGAGGGCTACGACCGCACCGACGGCGTGCTCATCCTCTCGCGGCAGGGGGCGGTCAAGGCGGCGACCTGGCAACGACTGAACGAGGACGACCTCGTCGAAGGCCGCGTCACCGGGCACAACAAGGGCGGCCTCGAACTGGACATCAACGGCATCAAGGGCTTCATGCCCATCAGTCAGATCGGATTCGAGCGGGTCGAGACCGAGGAACTGCCCAAGTTTGTGAACCAGCGGCTGCGTTGCCAGGTGATGGAGATTCGCCGGGACGAGCGCAGCGTGATCGTCTCGCGGCGCGAGGTCCTCAAGGCCGAGGAAGAGCAGCGCCGCCAGCAGAGCTTCGAGACCCTCGCCGAGGGCCAGACGATCAGCGGCACCGTCCGCTCGATCATGCCCTACGGGGCGTTCGTGGACATCGGCGGCGTGGACGGGTTGCTGCACGTGGCGGACATGAGCTACGCCCGCGTGGCCGATCCGCACGACGTGGTCCGCGAAGGCCAGCAGATCACCGTCCGGGTGCTCAAGATCGACCGCGACACCCGCCGCATCGGCCTGGGGCTCAAGCAGATTGCCCCCGACCCGTGGGCCGACGCCCAGACCAAGTGGTTGCCGGAGACCATGGTCAGCGGGCGCGTCACCCGCCTCGCGGACTTCGGCGCGTTCGTCGAGCTCGAGCCCGGCGTCGAGGGCCTCGTGCCCATCAGCGAGATGACCTTCGGGCGGCGGATCGGCCATCCCCGCGAAGTGGTCAGCGAGAACGAGGTCGTCAAGGTCCGGGTCATGAACGTGGATCCCGAACGCAAGCGGATCAGCCTGTCCATCAAGCGTGTGGGCGACGACCCGTGGACGGGGGCCTCCGTCCGCTGGCCGGCCGACGCGATCGTGGACGGCACGGTCACGCGCACCACCGAGTTCGGTGCGTTCGTCGAGCTGGTGCCCGGCGTCGAGGGCCTGATCCACATCAGCGAGCTGAGCGACGCCCGCGTGCGGCAGGTCGGCGACGCCGTCCGCGTCGGTCAGAGCGTGCGGGCCAAGGTCCTCGAGGTGGACGAAGAGCGCCGACGGATCTCGCTGTCGATCAAGCAGGTCCAGACCATGCCCGACTACACCGGCGAACCCGAGCCCGAGTCCGCCCCCGCGGCAGCCCGTCCCGCCCCCAAGCGCAAAAAACCCCTCAAGGGCGGCCTCGAATGGTGACGCCGCGGTCGGGAACATCGCGAAGAGGCAAGCCCGATCGTGCGATCACCCACGTTCGATACAGGCCGTGCGCGGCAGTACATCCAAGGGAGCAGATCATGGACCACATCGCAGCTCGAAGCATCCGCCCGAATACACCCTGTTCAGCGCTATGCACCGCGACGGTCGCGCAAGGGGCAGCGGTGTTCGCCCGTGTTCGTTCACTGGATTTCGAGGTATGCTTGCTGATAAATGAACCACGAAGGACACGAAGGGCACGAAGAAAGAAGGAGAAGAATAGGGTAGAGTGTATCCAATTCCTCTCTTCGTGTTCTTCGCGCTCTTCGTGGTGCAAAAGGAATTGAACCACGAAGGACACGAAGGGCACGAAGAGGAAAACAAAGGAGAGGAGGATGGAGTTTGATGAGTTGTCGCGGCGGGTGATCGGTTGTGCCCTCGAGGTTCATCGCCACCTGGGGCCCGGCCTGCTGGAATCGACGTACGAGGCGTGCCTGGCCTACGAACTGGAGCAGGCGGGGCTGGCGGTTTGCCGGCAGATGCCCATGCCGGTCGCCTATAAGGGTGTGACCCTGGACTGCGGTTACCGGGTCGATTTGCTGGTCGAAGGGCGACTGATCGTCGAGCTCAAGAGTGTGGACCGGGTGCTACCGATCCACGAGGCCCAGTTGCTCAGCTACATGAAGCTGGCGAATGTCCAAGTCGGGCTGCTCATCAACTTCAACGTGCCTGTGCTCAAGGAGGGGATCAAGCGGATGGTCCTGTCAACTCCACCATCATGCTCGCGGTAGTGAGGGAAGAGAGTGAACCACGAAGGACACGAAGGGCACGAAGAAGGAGAGGAGAAAGAGAGGGTGATGTGCATCCAATCTTCTCTCTTCGTGTTCTTCGCGCTCTTCGTGGTGTAAAAAGAGAATTGAACCACGAAGGACACGAAGGGCACGAAGAAGGAGAGGAGAAGAAGAGGGCGGAGTGTATCCCATCTCCTCTCTTCGTGTTCTTCACGCTCTTCGTGGTGCAAAAGGAATTGAACCACGAAGGACACGAAGGGCACGAAGAAAAGGAGGACAAGAAGAGGGCGGAGTGTATCCCATCTCCTCCCTTCGTGTTCTTCGCGCTCTTCGTGGTGTAAAAAGGGATTACGGGAAGGCGCCGCTGGGCGAGTGGCCAAGGGACGGCGGCGTTGTCCCGCGTCTGGCCGCCTGTTGTACGATGGCACGGAAATGAGTGGGCAGTGGGCAGTAGGCAGTGGGCAGTGGACGGAGAGCGGAGGGATTCTGGGCATGCACATGCACAGGCCGTGCGCGGCAGTACATCCAAGGGAGCAGATCATGGACCACATCGCAGCTCGAAACATCCGCCTGAATACAGCCTGTTCAGCGCTCTGCACGGCGGTGGCCTTGTTGTTGCTCTGTCACCCCTCCATACTTGCTGCGCCTGCCGCCGCTTTCGCCGAGCCGAGCGCCGACGTCGCGTGTGGCTGGTGGCCGGAGATGGAGAATACCTGGGTCCCGATCGGCTGGAAGGATCACCCGCTGCGCTTCAACGTGCTCGACAACGGCACGCTCATCGCCCAGCCGGTGCGTTACCCATCCCGTGGCCAGGGCCTGCAACTGACGTTCCTGGCCTCCCGCGACGGCGAGCCGCCCGCAAGCACCGCCACGCAGCCGTATCCGCTCCACACTCGGGACGGCGAGGTCGGCGAGCAGGGCTGGACCGACAACGCCGCCCCCGTCCTCTGGACGCGCCGGCGGCACGACGGCATGGTCCTTCGCCAGGAGGTGTTCGCCCACCTGCCGGGCGGTGCCGCGGTCAAGACTGGGGCCGAACCGCTCTTCGCCTGGGTTCGCCTTTCAGTTGAGAGCGCCTCGACCGGCGGTGCGTTCGCCCTGGTCCGCATCAACGCACCCCACGTGCAAACCGAGATGGACCGCCACAAGAACCTCGTCGCCCACCCCGGGCAGTCCGCTTACCCGGGATCGCTTCGCATGGAATCGACGGCGAGCCCGGCCGGCCACGTGTTGCTCGACGATGCCGGGCAGGTCCGCCTGGCTGTCATATCGCAACCTGAGGCGGCGGTCGCGTTCATCGATCAACGGCCCGCCCGCCCGGATGCGTACCTGAAGCTCGCTCTTTCCGCGGCGGCCGGCACGCACGCCGACTTGCTCGTTCCGTTGGTGCCCGCGGCCCGTGAGGCCGTGGATGCCGAGCTTGCCCTGGGTCGGGATGCCGCCTTGGGCGAGGCGGATCGCTTCTGGGCCGCGGTCCCTGAAACCGCGTCTCGCGTGGACACGCCCGAACCGCTGGTCAACAACGCGGTTCGCCATAGCGTCAAGTTCGCCGAGGTCATCGCCGAGCGTCACCCCGAGACCGGCCAGTACGCTCTGCTCTCGGGCTCATGGCACTACGAGCGGCTCTGGGCCACGCCGACGTCCATGAACATCACCATGATCCTCGATGGCCTGGGGCACCACCCGGCCGCTGAGAAGTACCTGGAGATCTTCCGCCAGGAGCAGGGGACGATCGTGCCGCCGGGCAAGGCCTATCACCAGCACGCGGGTTACCTGGCGACACCGCGGACGTTCACCTCGATTGACTGGCTGACCGATCACGGCGCGATTCTCTACGCGGCCGCCCGACACGGCCTGGTCACGGATGATCCGCAGTTCATCGAGCGCTGGACGGACCCGATCCTGAAGGCGTGCGAGTTCATCCGCGACTTCCGCGCGAGTACCGGCCACGGAGGCGTGCAGGGGATCCTTCCAGCGGCGGTGCCCACCGATACCGGCGTCCAGGAGCAGTCCGTCTGGACCGACGGCTGGAACTACAAGGGACTGAGCACGGCGGTGCGCTTTCTGAAGCGCATCGATCATCCTCGGGCGGCGGAGTTTGCCCGCGAGGCGGCCGATTATCGAGAGAGCTTCCTGCACGCCATCCGCGCCGCCATGCCGCAGATGCCGGAGTGGGCCGACGCGGACGGCCGCCGTGAGCGCTTCGTCCCCACCGCCCTGCCCGCGGGCGGTGACCTCCAGTTCCCCTTCTACCTGGACACCGGGCCGCTGTTCCTCGTCTACGGCGAACTGATGCACGCCGACGACGAGTTGATGCGCTCCGCCCTGCGCTACTTCCGGTCCGGGCCGAACACGCGCAGCTACGACCTTCGGGGAGCCTGGCACCAGCCCGTGTCCCTTCGCCACGAGCTCTCCAGTTGCGAGCCGTGCTACAGTTGGAACGTGTTTCATGCCTGGCAGGCGGGCGATCGTGCCAAGTTTCTTGAAGGCCTGTACAGCCTGCTGGCGGGCAGCCTGTCGCGCCGCACCTTCATTGGCTGCGAGCACCGCGGTGGTGTCAGCGGCACGCTGTTCTCCGTGCCGCTGCCGATCGAGTGCGCCAAGCTTTCGGTGATCGACGACCAGCTCGAGCCGGGCAGCCTGCATCTACTTCGACTTGTGCCCTTGGCTTGGTTGAGCGCCAACCGCCCCACGGTTTTCGAGCGCGTCCCGACGGAGTTTGGCCCGGTGACGCTGCACTTCCAGCTCGAAGACGAATCCCGCCGTCTGCGCGTCAGCTTCCAGCCGCAACTCCGGCACGCGCCGCGGGCCATCTTCCTGCACGTGCCCCCACGCGATGGCCTGCGGGCGGTCTCCATCAACGGTGCGATTTCAACCGCCGCGCCGGGTGCGGTGATTCCGCTCAAATAGGCAAGCAGAAGCGGAGGGGGCACAGAAAGGGCATGACCAGCTTAAAGAATATACCAGGTTCGTTTGTTCGGGCTGAATCATGCGTCGGTCGCCGCGGGGCGGGAGCCAGAAAGGCACAAAGGCAGAAGGCACAAAGGCAGTGGGCAGCGGCCAGTGGCCAGGAGGCAGGAGGCAAGAAAGCCACGCTCGTCACTTGGCCGGTGGCCTGGCGCGGGGTGCTTGTTTCCGCGTTCTGGTGATGTCGCCGGGCGGGGATGGCTATTGCAGATCGCAGAGTACCCAAGCGGACTATGTCACCCGCCCCTTCCAGTAGCCGGGCTGACGATGGAGATGCATGACCGCGAGGATGTAGATGTGATCGGCATCCTGGGCGTACAGAACCCCGTAAGGAAACCGGTTGGTCTGCAACCGGCGGATCTGGCCATCCAGAATCGGCCATGCCAGGGGATAAGCAACGATCCTTTCGATGGCGGCGTAGATCTCGACGGCGAACGCATGCCCCAAACCGGGCCTGCATTCCTCGTAGTAGTTGATGGCTTCGAGGAATTCTGACTCGGCCTCGGGATGAAAAGACCAATTCACGGCGTAAAGCGTTTCCAGATCCGGGTGAACACCTCGGTGCCGGGGACGGCGTGCACCTGACCGGCCTGAAGTTCCGCCAGGCGCCGCTTGGCCACCTGAGCCCACTTCTGATCGATGTCGGATTCGGGCGGGTTGAGGGTCCGGAGGATGGAATCAGCGATAAACGCTCGCTCCTCAACCGGCAACGAAGATGGGTCGGCGATCAGTTCATCCGCTTTCACGGAGCGATCCTCCTGCACCTCCCCCTCCTCACACCCCAGTTAGCTTACCCGAACGGCCCTGCCGTGGCAATCGAATGGTCGCATACTCCGAGACTGTAGCATGACCACCGGGCACAAAGAGCCGAGACTCTGTCCCCAGTCCCTGAGGAGGAAAGGATTTGAACAGGAGGAAAACAGAGAAGAGTCCATCCTCTCTGTTTGCTCCGTTACCTCCTGTTCAAAACTGCTTTGGATGACACAGGCTTTCAGGTCTCTTTCTCGGCTCCCGGGCAACACCTACCCGGCAATTCTGCTATCAGTCGGTGTGCCGGCCGGCCATTTCTCCGGCGGTTCCGGCTGCGAGGCCGGGGCCGGTGAGCTTCAGCCGCGCCCAGCCCAGTGCCCAGAAGAGCTGGGACTTCATCCTGGCGGTGTAGAGCATCGTGTAGGTGTGGTCACCCTCGTCGATCAGGCACAGGGGCGTGCGCACGTCCTCGGCCCAGTTCCGGTCGCCCGGCGGAGTCAGCTTCACCCGCAGGCCCGGCGCCCAATCGACGCCGTTTCGCGAATACGAATAGCCGATATGGTCGGCATCGGCGACCTCGCTCATGTTGAGATCCGCCTTGACCGGTGCCGAGTCGTAGATCACCACCAGGCATGAGCCGACGCGGGTCACGATCGGGTTCTCGATGAAATACGGCTCGAACAAGCAGGGATTGCCCGTGGCCAATCGCCGCCACGGCCCTGCGAGCGCATCCGCCTGCGCCAGTCCGACCTGCCAGGGCCCCAGCGGGACGTGGTTGTGACTGCCGTAGAAGGCGTACCATGTGCCGTCCACGAAGTACGGAAAGAAGGAATCGGTACCCTGTTGTCCTTCCCATGACTGCGCGTTCTGGTCGGGGCGCAGCACGATGCCGACGTCCTCATACGGCCCGCCGATGCCCTGCCTGCCCGGCACAACGCTCGTGGCCCGCCAGATCTTCCCCTCGCTATGCAGGTCGACGTTGTCCTCCAGACGCCCCGGCCGATAGGCGACGTAGAACAGCTCCCATCGCCCGCGCTTGTCGTTGTAGATCGGGATGGGGGCCCACAGGCTGAACCGCTCGTTGTCCGGATCGCTGGTGCCATCCGTCTCATAGAGCGTGCGAATGCGTCGCCATGTTCTGGCATCCTCGCTGTGCCAGTACGCCAGTCGCATTTTCACCCAGAAGGGATCGTCGGCCATCTCCGCGGTGAGCAGGTGGTAGGTGCCGTCCAGCTTGAGGACCGTACCGCCCTCGAACCCGTACTTGTTACCCGCCAGATCGGGGTGGCGCGAGTCGATGACGGGTTCCTCCAGCTCATCCAGCAACTCGAGATGGAACCTGGGGCGAGCATCGTCTTTCCCGACATTTGCAGAACCGCAGCGGTCGGAAGCAGCACACCTCGTATGGCTTGACGAGCCGCCGGCAGACGAGCAGCCGCCGATTGCCGCCAGGAAAACACCCATCCACAAAAGCCGGAGAGATCCGCGTTTCAAGGCAGCACCCCCGAGAAGACTCAAACCAGCATCCCCACCCCGGGCACCAGAGCCGACCAGGGGCCATGCACGCAGCATACCCCCCAGTCGCATTCCGCAACAGGGGACTGGAGAATGGGGAATTGAGTATTGAGAAAAGGCCCCCTCTTCAGGCAACTCCCGACACTGGAAGCATGCGTCACGGCCACTCGCATCACGGCGCTGCAGCCATCACTGAGGCGGAGGCAGGCGTTGTTTCGCCCCGTGGTCGCCCAACTCGCGCACGCGGCCGGCGCGTGACGATGATCGAAAAACGCCGGGGTGCGCTTGCCTGTCCGCCGGCAGAGACTACAGTAGATCTGACCCGGCGCGATGGACGACGCCGAGGCCCGACTCGCGGTGGAGTCTGCCGGCGGTACCCGCACACGCATCGTGCATGTTCCGCGGTCAGGGTTCCGTAGGGGGATGCTTATGCCTGTCAACATGGCCCAGGCCCGCGCGTTGTGCTCGAAGGCTGAGCTGCAACTGGTGCTCGAGAGTACGGTCGGCCGCATCGGCAAGCTGGCGGCGCGGCAACTGCGGGTCAACATGGCCAAGGCCCGCAAGCTCCGCGACAAGTTCCGCGACTTGGCCTCCGGGCAGCGGGGCGAGGCCCGCGGCAAGCGGGCGCCTCGCTCCCGCCGCCCAGCTCAGGGCAACGCCAACACCGTGCGTAAAGAGCGCCTGTTCGGTGAAGCGCTGGCCAGGTTCCAGCGCCGGCTGGATCGTCTGGAGGCCGAAGAAGCGACGCGGATCCGCGGCGAGACGCGTCACGGCCTCAAGGCCGGACGCAAGGCGGTCAAACGTCAGCGCAGGACCGACCGCCGGGCCGCCAAGCAGACGATCGCCGCCGCGTCCGCCGCCACAACCACTAAAAAGGCCAAGCCTGCCAATAAAAAGGCCAAGCCCGCCAACAGGGCCAAGCCTGCCCCGGCCGGGAAGAAGGTTGTTGGCAAGAACAACCCGAAATCGGTCAAGCCGGCCAAGGGCTCGGCGCCGACGGCGGCGGGCAAAAAACCCCCAAAGAAGCTCGGTGCCCGCAGCACCGCTCGTCGAGCCCACGATGAGGCGACCGCCGGCGTCCGCACGCGCAAGACCAGGCAGCGCAGCGGACTCAAGACGGTACGTGGACACATCTCGTCGCGCGGGCGACGGCATCAGGCCAAGCGGGATTCCCGGTGAAAGCCGAAGGGAGTGGACGCGCATGAGATTTGCCTCGGCCAGTGGGGCCATCAATGGGGACGTGGGGGACGCGGTGCGCAAACTCGCTGACCAGGCGGGCGAGGCGCTGGGCACCTCGTCGGCGGACCTGGTGGTAGCCTTTGTCAGCTCGCACTTCGAGGACGAGGCGGAGCGCATGGGGCAGACGCTGGCCAGCCGGTTCCCCACCTCGGTCATCCTCGGCTGCTCTGGCGAGAGTGTCATCGGTCCGCAGAAGGAGTATGAGCGCACGCCGGCCGTGTCTCTGATGCTCGCCCATTTGCCGGGCGTGGAGCTGTGCCCCTTCCGATTGGCACCGCCTGACCTGGCCGACGAGGAGATGGTCAGCGTCTGCGCCCAGACAGTCGATGTGCCGGCGCCGGAGCAGGCGACGTTCATCCTGCTGGGCGATCCGTTCTCCGTGCCGATCCAACCCGTGCTCGCCAGCTTCAACGAGCATTTCCCCGGCCGGCCGGTCTTCGGGGGCATGGTCAGCGGCTGCGACCGCCCGGGGCAGGCGGTGCTGATCCTCGACGGTGACGTGCACCGCGACGGTGTCGTGGGGCTCGCGTTGAGCGGCCGGGTCGAGGTCGACGGCGTCGTGTCCCAGGGTTGTCGGCCGATCGGCAACCACTTCATCATCACCCGATGCCAGCGGAACATCATCCTCGAACTGGGCGGCAAGCCGGCCCTGACGCGCCTGCGGGAGGTGCTCGAATCCCTGCCGCCCGAGGAGGCCGGCCTCGCTCGCCAGAGCCTGTTCGTCGGCCAGGTCATCAACGAGTACCAGGAGCAGTTCGTCCGCGGCGATTTCCTCATCCGCAACCTGCTGGCCATCGACCCGCAGTCGGGGGCGATCGCCGTCAACGACGAGGTCCGCCGCGGCGCGACCATCAAGTTCCACGTTCGCGACGGGGCCACCGCCGATGAGGACCTGCGCCTCATGCTCCAGCGGCAACGCGGGGCGGGCGCCGCCAGTGGGGCCCTGGTCTTCTCCTGCAACGGCCGCGGCACGCGCATGTGGCCGCAGCCCAACCACGACGTCGCCCTGCTCAACGAGGTCTTCCCCGCGGTCCCCGTCGCCGGCTTCTTCGCCGCCGGCGAACTCGGCCCGGTCGGGGAACGCAACTTCATCCACGGCCACACCGCCAGCGTCGCGATCTTCAGAGAACCCACGTCCGCGACCGACCCCCAAGCCCAGGGATAACCGGCCCGGCGGAGATGGTCCTGAGTGAGAAGATGCTGGCGGGCCGGTTATCCCTGGGCTTCCCCGATCCCCGATCCCCGATCCCCGATCCCCGATCCC
>CAZEEJ010000002.1:0-43872 GCA_964511155.1 uncultured Planctomycetales bacterium
CCGACCCCAACCCGTAGAGCTCAGCCAGCTCGGCCTGGATGGCCCGGTCACCGTTGGTCTGCTTCTCGGTGAGCTCGGTCGTGACGATGATGGTCTGCGCCCGCTCGAGCTCCGCGGCCGAGAACTTGCCCGCCCGGGCCCGCTCGAGCTGCTCGGTCATAATGGTGTACACTTCGGTCACCTTATCGGGCTGGCAGGCGGCGTACATGAAAAAGGTCCCGGGGATCAGCCCGGGCTGATTGACGGCATGGACCTCGTAGACGAGGCTGCGGTCGCCGCCGCGGAGATTGTCCTGCAACCACCCGGTGGGATAGCGGTAACCGCTGATGATGGTGTCGAGGACGGCCATGCGGACGGTATCCTGTACGTCGGTGACCTTCATGCCGGCGAAGCCCAGGCACAGGCCGGCGGCGCCGCGGGTGGGCGGCTTGCGTTTGACGTGCAGCACGGGGTTGGGGCGTGGTGGCTCGTTGGCCACCGCGGGCAAGGGAGGTGAGTCGGCGGGCAGCGAGCCGAAGTGCTGCCGGGCCAGGGCCTCCGCCTGATCCGGGTCGACGTCACCGAAGATGGCCACCACGGTCTGGGGACCGGTCACTTGCCGGCGGTAGAACTCCCCCACCTGCTCGCTGGTCACCGCGGCGAGGACCTCCCGACTGCCCACCGCCTGAAGGCGATACGGGCTCCCGGGAAACATCTTCGCCTGAAAGTAGGCCAGCAGTTCGCTGCGCCAGGTCTCGTTGATGCGGGCGATCTGATCGAGTTGCTGGGCACGATAGATCTCAAGTTCATCCTGCGGAAACGCCGGGTGGCAGACCACGTCCGCGAACACCTCGAAGGCCGCGGCGAAGTCGTCCTTGAGCACCTGGGCGGTGAAGAAGAGCGTGTTGTTACCGGAGGCTCCCTCGAGCATCCCGCCGCGGGAGTCGAAGAAGCGGGCGATGTCCTGTGCCGAACGGGTCGCGGTGCCGCGTGGGGCGAGTTGGGCGGCCAGGCGACTGAGCCCGTTGGTGCGTTCGTCCTCGTAGAGGACGCCCGCGAGGGAAAACGACTGCATGGCCACCAGCGGCGTGGTGGGATCGTGACGGATGAGGCAGCGCAGCCCGTTGGGCAGGGTTACTTTGCGCACGGGCTGAGGCTCCCGCGCGTGGTCGGTCTCCGCGGCCTGGGCCGTGGGCCCCTCGGGCAGCACGGTGACGGTCGCCAGTCGTTGCGGCAGGAGGTACCGGGCGGCGACGTCGCGGATCTGCTCGGCGGTCACCTTCTGGATGTTGTCCACGTAGGCTTGGCTGAAATGCACGTCGCCGGTGGCCAGGAAATCCTGGGCTAACATGGCGCCGACCTGGTCGGCGGTCTGGGAGGCGAACACGTGTTCGGCGGCCTTCTGGCGCTTGGCCTGCTCGAGCTCCTCGGGCGTGATCGCTTCGGTCTGGAGCAGACGGATCTGGTCGAGGATGGCCGCGGTGGCCTGGTCCATTTTATCGGGCGCCAGGCGGGCGGAGATCCAGAAGATGCCGCGCGCCCAGGCCGGCGTCCAGCTCACACTGTCGAGCGTATAGGTCAGGCCCTGGTCCCGAACGGCCCGCGCCAGGCGCGAGCTGTCGCCCTCGGTGAGGACGTAACTGAGCACATCGAGTGCGTAGAGGTCGGGATGCGTGAGGGGGATGGACGGCCAGGCCAGGGTGAGCATGGCGGCCTGGACCTCCATGCGTTTGGCGGCGAACCGGGGGGTGGTCATCTCGGGCTCGATCGGGAGGGTGATCGTGGGCACGGGCCGGCGGGCGAAGGAGGCGAACTCGCGCTGGACGCAGGCCAGGGCGGCGTCGAGGTCAATGTCTCCGGCAATGACGACCACGATGTTGTCCGGCACGTACATGCGGCGGTGGTAGCCGACGATGTCCTCCTTGGTGAGCGTCTGGACGACGGGCTGGTGCCCGATGATGGGGTATCGGGCGGGATGTTCGAGGTACATGGTCTCCAGGGTCAGGTAGAACATCTGGCGGCCGGGATCGTCGACATCGCGCTCGAGCTCGCGCTGGACGACGCCCCACTCGCGATCGAAGGCCTCCTGGGGAAAGGTCGGGCGGGTGATCCAGTCGCCGAGCAGGTTGACGGCGGTTTCGAGGTGCTCGCGTCCGGTATTGATGAAGTAGCAGGTCATGTCGAAGCTGGTGAAGGCGTTGGTATTGCCGCCGATGTCGTCGAGCATCCGCCGGGATTCCTTTTCGCTGCGGGTGGGGGTGGCGGAGCCGTGCAGGAGATGCTCGAAGAGATGGCTCATGCCGCTGCCGAGGTATTCCTGCTCGTAGATGCTGCCGGTGCGGCAGTACATGCGTACGGAGACGACGGGGGCGGTGCGGTGGGCCTGGAGAATGACGGTGAGGCCGTTGCTGAGGACGCAGACGCGCTGATCGGACCGCTCGGCGATGTGGCGGGAGACCTCGAGAGGTGCGGGCGCCGACGCGGGCGTCTCCGCGTGCAGGCCGGGTATGCCGGCGACGGCAGCGATGACGAGCAGAAGGCCGCTGGCGGGCCTGATTGAGCAGCTTGAGACAGTCATGGTAATGGCTCCCCGTGGCCAGCGGCGCCGGCAGCCTTGTCGGCCGGAAGCGTCTGGCGTTTGAGTTGCCGCACGCGCAGCAGGCTGGTGACGCGGTTGACGAGTTCGACGCGGTCGACCGGTTTGGTCAGGAACTCGTCCGTGCCGCAGTCGGCGGCGCGCTCGTGGTCGCCGACCTCGTTGAGGGCGGTGACCATGATGATCGGGACATCGCGGGTCTCGGGGTAACTCTTGAGACGGCGGCAGACCTCGAACCCGGACATCTTGGGCATCATGACATCGAGGAGCACGAGGTCGGGCTTCTCCCGGCTAACCTTATCGAGCGCCTCCACGCCGTTGGAGGCGGCACTGAGCGTGACGTTGGGCAGCTCCTCGATGTAGGCCATCAGGAGTTCAAGGTTTTGGGGGTTGTCATCCACCACCAGAATCCTGGCTGGGCCAAGGGGCTGGTCCTGGTCTGCACTCACGGTTGTCCTCCATGCCTGGGGCGTCGTATCCGGTCGTCGGTCGCCACTGGAGCACCCGCCTGCGGGAGACGGCACACGCCGCTCCGGTCGCCACGGGGGGCGACCGCTACCGGTCACCACGGGGGGCCGGCGCCGGAAGGAGACGTCGCACGCCTCCCCGGCCGCCACGGCTCGGCTGCCTTCGGCTCTGAGGCTCAGGCTCGAAGAGAGCTCGCCGAAGTCGGGGGGCGGCCGCTACGGGGATTGTCGCATCAGTTGGCCCGGCCGTCCATGCGCGATCCGCCGCGGAAGAGCGGGGACACGAGCCGGGGACGCGAGTCCCCGGGTTTTCGGCGGTCGGGGATCGGGGATCGGGGTCGGGGATCGGGGTCGGGGGGCGGGGGCGGCCAGGGAGGGCCGATTGGAAATTTGAGATTGCAGATTTCAGAGCGGGGCTCGGCCAGGGCAAGGAGACGGTGCACAGCACCGCGGCCGCCACGGGGGGCGGCCAGGGCAAGGCGATGGTGCACAGCACTGCGGCCGCCACGGGGGGCGGCCAGGGCAAAGGAGACGGTGCACAGCACCGCGGCCGCCACGGGAGGCGGCCGCTACGGGGGGCGGGCGCCACGGAGGGGGCACACTGGAAATCGACGCTACGCGATAGCACTTTACGACGGAAGGATCTGAAGAGGCCGCGGCGGTCAGCCGATGTTGAACGCGGGGGAGTCATTCCCCCAGCCGCTCGGGGTACCGAAAACGGCCTTTTCAGGTGGACCGGAGTGCATCGTGCGGTTCCGGGGAAGGTCGCTACGGTCGGACGGCGAGGATGGCCGAGAGGTTCCTAAACCCATTTGACCCCGCCGGCCGCGTCCACGCGAGACGGCGAGGAGCAGGAAGCCCAACTCATGCCGGTTTCGATCATTGACCGCATCCGTCAGGCTGACAACCTTCCCACATTGCCGAGCGTGGCCATCCAGGTTCTGAAAATGACGCAGGCGGACGATCTGTCCGTGGCGGACATCGCCCGGGAGATCCAGAAGGACCCGGCTCTGACCAGCAAGATCCTGCGGGTGGTCAACTCGTCGATGTTCGGGATGTCGCGGAAGATTTCGTCGCTGCAGCAGGCGATGGTGGTTCTGGGGCTACGAACGGTGAAGGTGATGGTCCTGAGCTTCTCGCTGGTGGACATGATGGCGAAGAAGCAGAAGGGGCCGGGCTTCGACTACGGGATGTACTGGCGGCGTTCGCTGACCGACGCGGTGATCGCCCGGCTGCTGGCGGAGGCCACGCATCGCAGTTTGGCGGACGAGGCCTTTGTGGGCGGTCTGCTGTGCGACATCAGTATGCTGGCGGCGGCGCACTGCGCGATGGACATGTATGAGCCGGTGATGGAGGCGTACCGCGCCGGCGGCGGCACGGTTCAGGAGGTCGAGCAACGCATTCTCGGGCTGACGCACGAGCAGATTTCGGCGGACCTGCTGGAACATTGGGGGCTGCCGGAGGATCTGTGCGAGGCGGTGCGGACGCATCACCAGCCGGTGGCGGCGGCGGCCACGGGTCATGCGAACACGGCGATGCTGGCCAGGATCCTGCGGGCCGCGTCGCTGCTGGGGGATATCTTCGTCGCCGACGCCGAGGCGGGCGAGATCGACCAGCGTCGACAACAGATCGTGGCGGGGCTGAGCATCGCAGAGCCGGCATTGACAGACGTGCTGGAGGAGATCGACCGGAACGTGCGGGAGACGGCGGCGGTCTTTGCGTTGAACATCGGACAGACGCTGAGCTACCAGGAGCTCCAGACAGGGGCGGCGATGCAGCTTGCCCGGCTCTCGATGGCGGCGGAGCTGGAACGTGCGGAGACGGCCCAAAGGGAGAAGGCCGCTCAGATCCGGGTCCAGCAGCTTCACAGCCAGAACCTGCAACTTTCGCAAAGGGCGTCGACGGACGCGTTGACCGGCATCGGCAACCGGGGTGCACTGGAACAGAAGCTGAGCGAAGACTGCGCCCGCTGCCGGGCCCGGGGGATGCCGATCGGTGCCATTCTTCTCGACCTCGACCGGTTCAAGAAACTCAACGACACGTTCGGGCATCAGACGGGCGATGAGACGCTGCGGCAGGTGGGTGGCGTGCTCAAGCAGATCGCGACCGAGACGCAATTCCCGGCCCGCTACGGCGGGGAGGAGTTCGCGATCCTCGTGGTGAACGTGACCGCCCGGGAACTGCGGGCCCTGGCGGAGGACGTACGGCTGGGCATTGCCAAGCTGCGCATTCCTTGCGGCAGTCGGCACATTCCGGTGACCGCGAGCTTCGGGGCAGCGCACATGAGCGCCGACGACCCGGAGCTGCAACCGATGGAGTTGCTCAAGCGGGCCGATCAATGCCTGTACGCCGCGAAGAACAACGGGCGCAACCGGGTGGTGTGCATCGACTCACGGCAGGCGGCGTCGCTGGCTTCGCGGCAGTTCGTGAAGGCTTGAAGCACGTTTCCAAACCACTTGTGACCCAGGCGGCGTTTGTACGCGGTCGCCGCGAAGCGGCAAGCCGGTGAGAGGGGCCTGACTGGTTCAGGGCGCCACCTGGGGCTCGGGGAAAAGGATCACGCCTCCACCCACCGTCGTGCGCTGGAAGCCGCCGGTCGTCGTGGCCGGCACGATGGCATCCCCGCCAATCTCCTCTCGCCACCAAGCCACAAACTGGGCCCGAGCCTGGATCAGGTCGGCGGTGTTCATCAACTGGACCGGGCGCCGGCCCAGCGTGACGGGGAGCTCCAACTCAGCCAGGCGGACAACTTCGAGCATGACGGAGCCGTTCGGCGGCATGGCTTTGAGGACGTCCTCCAGCCACCGGAGACCGCCCTCGGACGGCACGAGCAGCCGGGTGTCCCCGCGGGCTTGGCCGGGGATCTGGGCCGGCGGAGGCACGATTCCATCGGGGACGGTCACCGCGATGATGATGTCCCGCGGCTCGATTCCGGCCTGCGCCATCGGGCCGGGAGCCACCTGGGTGGCAAGCAGCCCGCCCTGGGCGGGACCGGCGGTCATGGGTGATTGGCCGAGCATTGCACCCGGTACGGCCACGAGGGTCGCGCCGGTCAGGGCAGTGGCGGGTTCGTCGGGGAGCGGGAGCGTCACCTGGCGGCGTTGCGTCTCGCACCGCAGGACGCGCACCTGCACCAGCGAGCCGGGCGTGCGGCGTTTGACGTGCTGGGTGAAGCGTTCGACCTTGATATCCACCGGCGCCTGGGCCGGCTGCCACACGCCCCTGCCGAGCGCTTCCGGGCCCTGGCGTGCGACAGGCTCGGCAGCCTGGGCGGCGAAGAACCACGCCACGGGCCGGCCGTCGAAGCCTACCATGATGTCCCCATTGCGCAAGCCGGCCTGTTCCGCGGGAAGGCCTTTGAGGACCTCCTGTATGTAGACGCACTCGCAGCGGCGCCCGAGGCCCGGATCGTACACGTCCGCCATGGCGAACAGCCGAATGCCGATGAAGCCCTCTTCGCCGGCCATCAGTTTTCGGTAATAGAGATGCTCGATGATGTACTGCATCCGCAGCTTTCGCTCGTGGACCGATTCCGAACGATACCGTTCCACCAGGCGGGCGAAGACGTCCAGGCCTGCGGTGGCCAAGCGGGACGTGGCCCGGTCGCGCACCTCGTAGCGGGGATTGTTGAGGTCGGTTACCAGGCGGTCGAGATCCCGGTCGGACACGGCGGCAGGCGCAACGGCGGCGGGCGCGGAGGCCGGCGGCTCGGCCGCAGGGGCGGCCGGGAGGACCAGCATGACGAAGAGGAGCAGTGCCAGGCGCGGGAATGGAGAATGGAGAATGGAGAATGGAGAATGGGGGGTCGGAAGTCGGGGGTCGGGGATGCTCACAGTTCCACCACGGTCAGCAGGCGTTCGCCGTTGTGTTGCAGCCAACGCACCTTGCGGTTGATCATCTGCAGAAAGCGGAAACCCTCCATGCGGCCGAAGGAGCCGGTGGCGGCGATGGGCATGACCGCCTCGGCGATGAGAGCCTCGATCATCAGGGAGGGCAGGATGCGCACCTGCTCGGGCACCAGGACGTGCTCTTGCTCGTAGCCGAGCAGGAACCGGCGGAATCGATCTTCATCGAGTTCCGGAGGCCATTGCCGCGGGTCCACAGGTCCACCCAGTATCGAGAACTGCAAGGCGCCATTGGCCACGTCCATGATCGCGGGCAAAAGGTGCAGGGAGTCGTAGTCGATGACCGCGGAGACGCGGCCGTCGAGGAAGAGCATGTTACCGGGATGCCAGTCGGCATGGACGACCTGGACGGGCCAGTCGACGAAGCCGGCCTCCTCGACCTGCTGGGCGGCATCCTCGTAGGCGTCGAAGAGCCGGCCCACCGTGGAGAGGAGCTCGGACTCGCGGCCGACCACGCTGTCGTCCTTGCCCACGCTGGCGGGGATCCCGTTGAGGTTGCTGCGGACGGCATTGGCGTCATGGTAGCCGCGGCGGGAGGGCTCCCAATCGGTCTCGTAGGAGGCCAGGAGCATATGAAACTGGCCGAGGACGCGCCCGCCGTCGAAGGTGGCTTCGAGCGAGGCATCGTAGGGCAGGCCGGGCACGTATTCGAACAACTCGTAGATCTGGTCGCCGAGCATGGCCATGGTGTCCTGCCCGCTGCGGAGGGGCACGAGGCGGGCGAGGGGGAAGTCCTGCTCGGCGAGATAGCGCTGGACGCTGTGGGCGTAGGCGACTTTGACCGGATGGTCGCGGCCTCGGGCGCGGCGTTTGAGCAGGAAGCGGCCGCGCTCGGAGGTGATGATCACCTTGGGTGATCGGCGCGAGCCCTTGAGCTGCCTGTCGATCCGCTGCACCTTGCCCAAGTCGTAGCAGGCCAGGACGGCCGACAGCTCCTCGGGCTGGAAATCAGCTCGGAGTCGGCTGGCCAAATCAACCTCCCGTCAGGCCGAGTTCACGTCATTGATCAGCAGGCGCAACCGGCCCACACTCTTGCGATCGAACCGCAGGGTCAGGCGAGGCAGAGTCGGCCACTCGCCGCTCTCGCCGTCGACCGGACCGGGAAACTGCTCGATTCGCCCGTTGGTCAGGATGCCGGCATAAGTGTCGTTGAGAGCCTCGAGCGCGGCGGCCGGCAACGCGGACTCCATCCGCATGATGAACAGATCACCCACGTAACGCGAGGAGTGGTACCGCCGGTAGAAGCGGACGATCTCCTCGACGGCGACCTCGACGTCATCGGTGACACGGAAGAGGTTCATGTCTTCCGGACTGATCATCCCGGTGCGGAGCAACTCGGCGGCGACGTAGGTCCGCCAGTGCTGCCAGTAGGTGCCACCCGGAGCGTCCACCAGCACGATGGGGATCGGGGTGCTCTTGCCGGTCTGGACGAGGGTCAGGGCCTCGAAGCCTTCGTCCTGCGTGCCGAACCCGCCGGGAAACAGAGCGATGGCCGCGGCTTCCTTCACGAACATCAGCTTGCGGGTGAAAAAGTAGTTGAAGTTGATCAGCTTGGGGTTGTCCCTGATAACGGCGTTGGTCTGCTGCTCGAAGGGCAGGCGGATGGCGACGCCAAAGCTGGCCTCGGGGCCTGCCCCGTCGTGGCCGGCCCGCATGATGCCGTCGCCGGCCCCGGTGATGACCATCCAGTTGACCTCGCGCATGCGGCGGCCGAACATGTCGGCCTGGATGTAGTCCGGGTGGCCGGCCGGGGTACGGCTGGAGCCGAAGATGCTCACCTTGCGGAACTGCGCGTAGGGGGCGAAAACCTTGAAGGCGTAGCGCAGCTCCTGGAGAGCCTTGCTGAGCAGCTTGAGTTCCCCTCGGCCGGTGCCGTCGCGGGCCAATCGGCAAATGGTCACCATCATGTCGCCCAGCAGATCCCGGTCCGCACAATCGGCGAAACGCGTCACGAACTCCTCGATGGCCTGTTGACGTGCCGGGTCGCGCGGCAGGGCCACGGTCGGCGCATCCACGCTCGTATCGACTTCACTCATCAGCACTTGTCCTTGTCTTGGTTGGGCCGTGCAGCGATGCCCATGCGCCGTTGCGGGCCGTCATTTGCGGTTCTCAATTCACACACCAGTATATCGCTGCCCCGTCGGCCCCGCCACTCGCGGAGCCGCGATCGGCAGAACGGGACTGGCAGAGCCGCGACCGTGAGGGAGCGGTTGGCGCACGCGGGCGGTCACCGGGAACCGCTCCCTTACGGTCGCGGCTCTGCGGGTGTGGCCTGGTCGGCGACTTGGCGGGCGGCGGCGAAGTAGTCCTGGTACCAGGCGTCGCCGAGCCGGTCGCCGATCGGCCGGCGGGCGGCCTGGGCATAGGCCTCCTGGTGGGCCGCATCCATGCGCTGGTTGCCCCACAGGCACAGGAGGAGCAGAAGGCCCACCGGCAACAGCGCGGCGCAGGCCACCTGCAGATATGCCCGGCCACGCATGGCCACGGCAGTGAGCCCACGTCGGGCGTGCAGGCCCGCGCGGATGACACTCAGCAGCAAGAGAACGGCGGCGGTCGATCCGAGGGCCCAGCCCACGAGCCTGAAGCGGCGGACCGCGGGCGGCGGCTGCCAGGATTCCGTGGACCAGCCGCCCAGAACCAGAGCGAGCACCACCGCCGCGCCCAGGGCGAGGAGCATGATCCACGCGTGCCGGCCGGCCCGCGGGTCGCGAAGGGAAGCGTCTCGGTCCCGCAGGCAAAGGCGCGTGCCCACGCCGATCAGCACGATGGTCACCAGGGGCCACGCGGCCCACGCCTGCAACGACGGCTGCGAGGTCAACCAGGCGTAAGATGCCGGCCACACGGCCAGGGCGGCACCCGACAACAGGACCGCGGCGACCGGCAGAGCCGCCGCCAGACAATAGCTCCAGTATCTGCCTGACCACTCCAATCCGCGCTCCGGCGCCGAAGCCAGGACCGCGCCGGGCAGCGTGGCCAGGCAGACCAGCCACAACCCCAACCAGGTCCCGGCCACAAGGGCGACCATGCAGAAGGAGGTCAGGGCACGGCGGTGTGCGGGGCCGGCCACGAGGGCGTGGCAGGTATCCGCGGAGAACGGGAGGACCGGCACGCCCTCGGTGTAGACCCGGGCGTGCCACCCGGTGTGGAAGGTACGGAGCTTGTCCGCTTCGGTGCGGCAAGCGGCGGCGAGATCCATCGCGGGTGCGCCGGCGGGCTCGCCCCCCTGCTCACCGGCCGGGGCGGTGGTGCTCTGCGGTCCCGGTGTGGTCTGGATATCGCGAGCGAGCTGTTCGAGGGCCTCAGCCAGCAGATCCGCGGCAGTCAGGGCCAGCAAGGGCTCCGGGGAGTCCTCGACCAGACCAGTCAGCAGGCGTACGACGACCCTCTGGGCGGTGACCGCCTCGGCGACCCGGCCGGCCTCCCGGCTGCGTTCGCTGTATTGGGTGATGCGGCCGGCAAGCTCGCGCAGCACGGGAAGATGCGAGGCGGGCCAACCTCTGGGCGGCAATCCCGCGAGATTGGCGGCCACGCGGTCGATGCGCATGGCCGCCGCCGCCGCCCGGCGAGGGGGCACGCCTGCCTGCCGGAACGCGGTTTCGGCCAGTTCGCGCTCGCGCATGAGATAGAGCCGCGCAGGAGCCGCGGTGGTCGCCGACGCGAGCTGCTGTCGCAGCAGGTCCTCGTCGATGGGTTCCTGCCTCAGCGCGGGCAGCAGCCGCAGGTAGGTATAGAGTCCGTTGTCGCGATCGACGGCCGCGGCGGCGTCGAGGGCAGGCTCATGCGGTCCGCCTTGGTGCAGGGCGTGGAATGCCCGGCGGACGGCCAGGATCTCCCGGTCGCCGACCACCCGGCGAGCCACCGCGCGAAAGGGCTCATTCCAGAGCCCGTCCCCCAGGGCCGGTATCATCTCCCCCACCTGGGAAACCCAGGTGCCCGCGGGTGGGACCATCAGGCCCCCCACGAAAACGCTGATGATCAGGGATGCGGCCGGCAGACGCCACGTGCACGTCAGGGGGGACACGACGGGCTTGCGGGAGGACTCGCGGCGATGATGTCTGGCAGGGGAAATGGGGCTATCACCTCAACGTGTCTGGACCTACCGGCTGAATCCGCGCGAGTCGCGAGCAGAGCTCTGAGCAGAGCCGCGACCGGAAGGGAGCGGTTCCGGGCATCCGCCTGCGTCCGCCAACCGCTCCCTTACGGTCGCGGCTCTGCCCATCTCAGTCCTTGAGCTGCACGATCAGTTCGACCTCGACGGCGGCATCGAGGGGAAGTTCGTTGACCCCGACGGCGGCTCGGGCATGTCGGCCGGCGTCGCCGAAGATGCCCACCAGCAGGTCGCTGGCTCCGTTGGCGACCTTCGCCTGTTCGGTAAAGCCGGGGCCGCTGTTGACGAATACGCCCACACGGACGACCTGGGCCACGTTGGCCAGCCCGCCGGCGGCGACGGCCACCTGGGCCAGGGCGTTGAGCAGCGCTTGCCCGGCCGCATCGGCCGCCTGCTGCACGGGGACCTCAGAGCCGACCTTGCCGCGGATCGTCAGTTGTCCGTCGCGCATGGGCAACTGGCCGCTCACAAACACCAGATCGCCCGTCCGGACAAAGGGCACATACGAGCCGACCGGCGAGGGCGCCTTCGGCAAGCTGAGCCCGAGTCTCTGCAACCGTTCCTCAGGATGTTCCATGGGTTGTCTCCTCCGCCGGGTCGTTCGGTGCGGACACTTCGGGCTCCTCGCCACGGCCCAGATCGACGTCGCCCACCTGGATGGCGTCGAGCCGACGGAGGAACTCATCCGATTCATCGCCCGGCTCATCCTCAGACTTGTCGATCGGCTGAAGCAGACGCACGGGCACCTCGAGCCCTGCCACGTCGGCGGGCTCGTCCTCCTCCAGCGCTGCCGCCTCGTCACTCAGCAGGCCGGACTCGTCGGCGGTCTCCGGGGGGTCGATCTCGACGAAATCAGCCAGGTCCGCGTCCTCGGCATCGTCCATCGGCTCTTCCCGGTGTTCGTCCGGACCGCCCGCCAGGTCGTCTATGGCGCTGATGGGCGCCGCATCGAGGAGGTGGACCAGGATCGGCCCCCAGGGGTCGGGTTGCTCCACGCGGATGCGGCGCTGGCGGATGAGCTCCAGCAGGGCCAGGAACAGGCCGATCATCTGGCTTCGCGTGCGGCCCTCGAAGATCGCCTCGAAGGTCAGGGAGGGGCCGTCCCGGCCGAGGCGGTCCTGGATATCGACGGCGTGCAGCGCGATCGGGGTATCGTCGTACTTGACCTCGTGGACCGCCCGCTGGGCGCCGACGGAAGCCATGAGCTTGTTGAAGGCGGCCAGCAGGTCCCAGACCTGGACGTTGTCCAGATCGACGGCCTCGTCCTGGCCGGGCAGCTCGACGGGCGGTCGCCCGAACCGGCCGGCGTGGACCTCGGCCCGGCGGCCCAGCTCGCCCGCCGCTTCGCGGAAGGCCCGGTAGGCCAGCAGTTGGCGCACGAGGTCGGCCCGCGGGTCCAGCAGGTCCTCGCCGTCGGTCTCCTCCGGCGGGGGTTTGGGCAGGAGCATCCGCGACTTGATCTCCATCAGCGTCGCCGCCATGACCAGGAAGTCCCCTACCACTTCCGGGTCCAGGACCTCGAGCAGCCGCACGTAGCGCAGGTACTGCTCGAGGATGCGAGCGATGGGGATATCGTAAATGTCTACTTCGTCCCGGCGGATCAGGTACAGCAGCAGCTCCATCGGCCCGCTGTAGGTATCCAGTTGGATGCGGTAGTCCTCCATGGGGGGTCATTCTAACGCAATCCCGCCGCGGACGAAATCGAGCTATGGGTAGACGCGGCCCATCAGGCGCGGGAAGGCGATGGTTTCGCGGATGTGCTTGAGGCCGCAGAGCCAGGCGACGGTGCGTTCGACGCCCAGGCCGAAGCCGCCGTGCGGTACGCTGCCGTAACGGCGCAGGTCGAGGTACCACTCGTAGGGCTCGGTGGGCATATTCTCCATGGCCATGCGTTCGAGCAGAGCGTCGAGGCTGTCCTCGCGCTGGGAGCCGCCGATGATCTCACCATAGCCGTCGGGGGCCAGCAGGTCGAAGTTGCGGACCACCCGGGGGTCGGCGGGGTCGCGTTTCATGTAGAAGGCCTTGCACTCGCGGGGGTAGTGGGTGACGAAGACGGGCCGATCGTGCAGGCGCGAGATGATCGTTTCGTCGCTGCCGCCGAGGTCCTTGCCCCATTCGAAACCCGCGGCCAATTCCATGTGCAGCGGAATGTTGCGCACCTGCTCTTCGAGGTCGGCAAGCTCCTCGCGCCCGTCGAGAATCTCCTGGGCAAGCTGCTCCTGGCGGTGCTTTTTGAGGCCGGGGCTCGACCGCTCCTTCTCCTGGGCGTCGAGGCGGGCGCTCAATTCCGCGATACGGGCCTGGCGCTCGGCCAGGTCGTTCTGGAGCAGATCACGGGCCCGCGGCCCGCGCAGGATCTCGGCGGCCTCGCTGTAGGTGAGGCGGAAGAACGGCTTGCGGATCCGCTCCAGACGGGCGACGTCCTGGCCGAGCGATTCGAGATCGGCCCGATGCTCGGCCAGGACCCGCTCGGCGATGCTGACGATGAAGTCTTCCGCGACGGCGAGCAGGTCATCGAGCTCGGCCCAGGCTATTTCGGGCTCGACCATCCAGAACTCGGTGAGGTGGCGGCGAGTCTTGGATTTCTCCGCCCGGAAGGTGGGTCCGAAGCAGTAGACGCGGCCGTAGGCGAGGGCGGCACTTTCCAGGTAGAGCTGCCCGGTCTGGGCGAGGTACATGGGCTCGCCGAAGTAATCGACCTCGAAGAGCGTCTGGGCACCTTCGCCGGCCGAGGGAGAGAAGATGGGCGTGTCGACGAGGACGAAGCCGTGATCATTGAAGAAGCGCCGGATGGCGTCCACGACGGTGTGGCGAATGCGCATGATGGCCGTCGGGCGGCGGGAGCGGAGCCAGAGGTGGCGGTGCTTGAAGAGGAAGTCGATGCCGTGGGCTTTGGGGCTGATGGGGTAGTCGGCGGTGGGATGCACGACCTGGACGTCGGTGGCGTGGAGTTCGTAGCCGCCGGGGGCCCGTTCGTCGGCGTGGACCGAACCGGTGATGTGCAGGCTCGATTCCTGCCCGAGATGGGCAGCCCGGTCGAAAACTTCCGGGGGCGCGTCGGCCTTGCCGACCACGCACTGGCACAGGCCGGTGCCGTCGCGCAGGACGAGGAAGACGACCTTGCTGCTGACACGGGCGTGGTAGACCCAGCCGGCCAGGGTGACGGTTTGGCCCTGATGCGCTGCCAACTGACTGATCTGGACTGATGGTTGCATGAATAAGCCTCGGGGGCGGCCGCAAACGGAAGCGGACGGATCCCAGGGATAACAAGTCCGGCGGCATTGTCGCCCTGAAGGATGAACCTTTCAAGGACCTGTTATCCCTAGGCTTGCGGATCGGGGCGGGGGCGGGTAGTCTCTCGCTCTCATGCAGGCAACATCACCGCACATGCTACTGGACGGCCCGGGAATCCACGCGACCATGGACCGCCTGGCGAGCGAGATCCTGGCGGCCCTGCCGCCGGACGTGCCCGCGGCGGTGATCGGCATTCGCCGCCGGGGCGAGCTGCTGGCTCAGCGGCTGGTGCACGAACTGCATCGCCGGGGAGCGGAGGGCCTCGAAGTCGGCTCGCTGGATATCACCCTGTATCGGGACGATTTGGCCGAGCTGGGCCCGCAGGCCATCCTGCGCGGCACCGAAATCGGCTTTGACGTGAACGGGCGATACATCATTCTGGTCGATGACGTGCTGTACACCGGACGTTCGATCCGCGCCGCACTCGATGCCCTGGTCGACCTGGGACGGCCCAAGGCGATCCGCCTGGCGATCCTGATCGACCGGCCGGGTCGCGAACTGCCCATCCAGGCGGACTTCGTGGGTGTACGCGTGCAGCAGGCCGACGTGCCGGTAACCGTTTTGCTGACTGAATCCGACGGAGTGGAAGAGGTAAGGATCGGATGAGCACCGACTCCCCCGCGACGCAAGCTGAATCCCCGTTCCCGGTCGGGCAGGCCAGCCCGCCGACCGAGGCCCCCGGCGATTTCATCTGGAAGCGCAAGCACCTGCTCGGCCTGGAGGAACTCTCGGCCGAGGAGATCCTGCACATTTTCAAGACCGCCGAGAGCTTCCAGGAAGTCTCGACGCGGAGCATCAAGAAGGTGCCGGCCCTACGGGGGCGCGTGGTGGTCAACCTGTTCTTCGAGGATTCGACGCGGACGCGGATGAGCTTCGCCCTGGCGGCCCAGCGTCTCTCGGCGGACGTGCTCGAGTTCTCTGTCGCCAAGTCCTCGGTGACCAAGGGCGAATCGCTGCGCGACACGGTACGGAACATCGAGGCGATGGGGGTGGACGTTTTCGTCATCCGGCACCTGGCGGCCGGCGCCCCGCACTACCTCACGCAGTTCACCGACTGCTGCGTGGTCAACGCCGGCGACGGGCAACACGAGCACCCGACGCAGGGCCTCATCGACATTTTCACCATCCGCGAACGCAAGGGGCGGATTGCCGGGCTGAACGTGGTGATCGTCGGCGACATCGGGCACTCGCGCGTCGCCCGGTCGAACCTGTGGGGGCTGACCAAGCTGGGCGCCAAGGTCACGTTCGTCGGGCCGACGACGCTGGTGCCGCGGGCGTTTGAGAAGATGGGGGCGACGGTGAGCCACGACCTGGACGCGGCCCTCAAGGACGCGGACGTGGTCAACATGCTCCGCATCCAGCGCGAGCGGATGACCAGCCAGGTCTTTCCGAGCACCGAGGAGTACACCCGCCTGTTCGGGCTGACGCGGCAGCGGTTGCGGGGGACCAAGCCGGACCTGCTGATCATGCACCCCGGACCGATCAACCGCGGGGTGGAGCTGGCCAGCGACGTGGCCGACGGCCCCAACAGCTCGATTCTGCGGCAGGTTTCCAACGGGCTGGCGATCCGCATGGCGGTCCTGTTCCTGCTCAACCAGGCGAGCACGACCGCCGCGACGTGACCGGGCGACGGTCGCGCACAGCAGTTCTTCCTGCTTGTTTTCATCCTTGTTTTCGTCGCGAAGAGGCAAGCCGGTTTGTGGGTTTTGCGCGCGAATCGGGCATGTAACTATCCGCTGGGATCCGCGGCATTGCGCGGAGATTCCGGGCGCACTGGTCAGCGGAGCGTGTAGAGGTCAGCGGAGGGTGTAGAGGCGGAGCATGGAGGGGGGCGGCGGGTCGCCGTCGCGGGGGCGGTCGCGGTTGGGGCCGAGGGTCTCCCAGCGGAGGACGTAGCTGACGCGGCGGTCGGGGCCGCGGCCGGCGTCGCTCTGCGTGCGGACGGACATGCCGGGCAGGTCGGACTCGACCTGGCGCAGCGGTTTGGGGAGCGTGGGCCCGCGCGCGGGTGCCTGCCCGAGCACCTTGAGCGTATCGGGATCCAGGCGCCAGATGCCCGAGCCATGCTTGTCGTGGCTGTAGGACTGCGTGAGCGTGCCGTCGGGCGCCACTTCGATCGGGCTGACGCGGATCTCGAACCGGATGCTGCCGCCGCCGCTGAACTCCCAGCGTGAATCCCAGTTGCTCACCTGGTAGCTGCGCCAGCGGCCGTCTTCGAGGCGGGCGTTGTAGATTTGCGTGTGGCCTTGCTCGTCATACTTGTGGTAGCTGATGACCGGGCGCTGTTGGGGGTCGAAGCCGAGTCGGGCGTTGCCGTTGATGATCCCGCCGCCGGGGGGCACGGGGTCGACGACCTCGCCGGTGGCCAGCGTGATGGGCAGCGGAATGGGCTTGCCGGCGCTGGTTTCCCAGTGGACGAGGTCACGGCTGCGGGCATAGGAGAGGCTGTGGTTGGTGGCGCAGTCCGGCGTGTCGCGCCAGACCCAACAGAGGTGATACCGGTCGTCGGGGCCGCGGGTGGGGCCGTTGAAATAGGCGTTCATCTTGCCCTCGCCGGAGAGCAGGGGCTGGTCGATCAGCCGGTGCCACCGGCGGGCGGCGAGGTCGTAGACGTTGAAGAGCTGCTCGCCGTTGCCGCTGCCGCCGTCGCGGTAGGTGAAGAGGAGGCGGTTGTCCGGCCCGCGAAGGAAGCGGGGATAGGTGACCCGCTGCTCGCGCTGGCCGACCATGGCCGGCACGCGCTCGAAGGTGGTGATGTCCAGAGGACGGGTCGTGCGGAAGTAGACAAGCGGGACGCAGTGCATGTTGCCGCTGAGGTGCAGGTGGTCGTCGTCGTCGACGGTCAGGGTGATGTAGTTGTGGCTGTCCCATCCGAGCTGCTCGGGCAGGCGGACGTGCTGCCATTCCTCGGCGTCGAGCGGCCGGGCGGCGACGGTCATGCGGCGCTGGTCGTCGTAGTAGGCGACGTATTGGCGGTTGCCGTAGGTCAGCAGGGCAAACCCGACGGGGTGGCCGGACCAGACGGGACCGACGTCGATGACCGACTCGATCCGCCGCTCGCGAACCGGCCGGGTGGTGGGCTCGTCCGCGGCGTGGGTGGTGGCACACAGACTCGCGAGCAGGGTTACACCGACCAGCACATCGAATCCCCGCATGGGCCTGATTCCTCCCGCCTGGCTTCCGCAGCCGCGGCCCCCTGCTCCCACGCATGAGCGGCCCCTGCGGAAACGACGATCGAGGGTGGCATCTTATCCGCCAGTGGCGGGATGACCAAGGCGAATCTCAGATGCCGGATTTGAGATCTCATATTCTGCCTGGCGGATTCGATATTGCGGTGGGCAACGCGGGGGTCGATACTTGTTGGTCCGACGGTTATGGTACCGCGCGGGCACGGTATGGAAGGTCCTACAGTCAACGCGAGGCTGTGCAGGTGGACGTAGTCGGGGACTCGGCCAGTATCATCTCCCGGCGACCGCTGGATTACTCCGGTCGGTCGATCGGGCCGTTGCGCCTGGCGCGGGCGATGGTGCTCAACATCGTCGGGGGCTCGTCGATTGCGATGGCCCTGGCGGTGCTGTGGCCACCGGCGGTGGTGACCATCATCTTCCTCGAAGAGCAGCTCGGGGCGAGCAAGACGCAGATCGGCCTGAACCTGACGCTGGTCATCCTGGCAACGGCGGCCTCCTTGCCCGGCGCCTGGGTGTTCAGCCGAATCCAGAAGCGACGCAGGCCGTGGGTGGCATTGACCACACTGGCCCGGATGTTCATGTTCGGGCCGGCGGTGGTGGCCCTGCTGGCAGGCCGCGAGGAATGGCAGCCGGCCCTGATCTGGATCTTCATGCTCTGTCTGTTTCTGGTGAACGCGGGGAGCGTGTTTACCTCGCCCGGCTGGTGGGCCTGGATGGCGGATCTGATCCCGAACTCGATGTGGGGCACGTTTTTCGGGCGCCGTTATCGGTGGATGCTGCTGGGGCAGTCCGTGGTGATGGTGGCGACCGGGCGTCTGCTGGATGTCATCTCCGGGCCGGAAGCGGTCCGCATGATGTTCTTCGGGATCTTCACCGCGGCGGCGATTCTGGCCGTGGCCGACCCCCTGCTGTTCACCGTGGTGCCCGAGCCGGTCCGGCCGCGTCCGCCGCGACAGACCCTCGGCGACGTGGTGCGGGTGTACCTCGAGCCGTTGCGCGACCGCCCCTTTCGGACGATGCTGGCCGCGGCGGGCACGTACAGCTTCTTCTGGAACATGCCGCTGGTGTTCCTGGTGCTGTTTCTTCGGGGCGAAGACGTGGACGGGGTGCACATCGGCGGACGCGCGTCGGTGGGGTTGCTTTCATTGGTCACGGTGGTGTTTGCCGGGGCGACGGCCCTGGCGGCCAACTCCTGGGGCCGGCTGGCCGACCGCATCGGGCACCGCATCGTGTACATCCTGGGTTGCTTCGGGTACTTCACGCACCTGTCGTTCTTCTTCATCAACGAGCACAACTATGCGTGGATCGCCCTGGTCAACGCGGGGGTCTACGGCATCGTCTTCTCGGGTCAGCCGGTGGCCATCCAGAACCTGGCGATGGCCATGGCCCCCCGCGAGCGGCGCGAGTTCTACATCTCCATGTTCCAGGCCGTCAACGCGCTGGCGGCGGCGATGGCCCCGCTCTTCGCCGGCTGGCTGGCGGACCGCTACCGGGTGCTCCCGGGGCTGACCCTGCCCAGCGGTCAGCCGGCTTGCTACATCCACCTGATCCTGGCCATCGGCTTCGTGGGCATGGTGCTGGTCGTTCCGCTGATGGTGCGCATCCCGGACGCCAAGGGGATCGAGGTGCGGCCGTGGTTCGGGCGGCTGCTGTCCGGCGACCTGTGGCGGATGGCGTGGAACATCGGGGTGTTGGGCACGGCCTCGAGCGTGCCCCGCCGGGTGCGGGCTCTCCGCCGCATTACCCCGCGGGATGGGAACCTGATGCTGCCCGAGATCCTCGGCGCCCTGCACGATTCGGACCCGGCCATCCGGCGGGAATCGCTGCTGGCCCTGGGTCGGCTGGGCACGCCGGAGGCCCTGGAGCTGCTGCTGTGGTACCTGCATGAGCCGGACGCGGCCCTGCGAGCCCATTCGGTCGAGGCGATCGGGCAGCCGGGCCGGCCGGAAGGCTCCTCGTTGCTCAAGCAGGCGCTACACGATCCGGACAGCCGCGTGCGGCGTGCGGCGGTCGAGGCCCTCGGGCGGTTCGGAGATCGCGAGGCCACCACCGAGCTGCGCAACCTGCTGGCTGATGAACGCGACGGCGAGGTGCTGGCCTCGGCCGCCGTAGTCCTCAGCCGGCTCAAAGAGTTCGGGGCCGTCCAGCAGATGCTCAAGCTGGCCCTTTTTTCGGACAACCTGACCGTGCGGTCGCAGATGCTGGTCGCGTTGGCCGACCTGCTCGGCCAAGGCGGTGATTTTCCCAAGCTCTGGCGGCAGGATCGTCACTGGCGCGGCAGCGGGTTCGTACCGCTGGCCCACAAGCTGCGGCGGCAGGCCCGGGTACTGGCCCGGCGGGACGTGGCCGGCATCCCCCGGTTACGGGTCGACCAACGCCGGCTGCTCGTCGAGATGGACAACGAAGTCGAGCGGCTGCTCGAAGAGGTCCAGGAGGAAGCCTGGCCGGCCGCGATTGATACGCTCTGCCGCCTGGCGTTCCAGTTCCTGGTGCTGCGGTACCGCTACCAGGGCGATGAGAAGCACGCGCTGGAGTTCCTCTCCGCCGTATCGCCCGCCGAGGCGGAGCGCTATTGGCTGGTCACGTTTCTGCGGCACACGTGCGACCCGGCCAAGTTGCCGGAGGCCCCGTGGGACGGGCTGACGCTGCTGGCCCTCTACAGCCTGGTGCACGGGCAGTCGCCGGGGTAGAGGGGCGGCTTGAAGGGTGGTGGCACGCGGGAACTTGCTCGCGATTCGCACTGCTCGAAGAGCAGTGGCACACGGAGGGTTTGCACGCGGTCGGGCGAAGCCGCAAGCGGCGGGTTGTTGCTGCCTCCCGATCCCACCCGGGGACTTGCGTCCCCGGCTCATCCCCGAGCCGCGCCTCACTTCTTCGGGGCGAGGAGCTCCAGGAGGACCACCGAGTTGGCTTCGAGGGGGCGGGTCCAGGAGAATCGGCCCCGGTCGAGGGAGCCTTCGCCGGTGCGGGCCAGGTCGGCCTTGCTCTGATCGTGCCAGACGTTGCTGTGCGTGGGGTCGATGGTCCAGGCCTGCCAGCGTCCGCCGGCCAGAGCGGTCGGCAATCTCTCGATGCTCACCTGGGCCGTTCGACGCATCGCGTGGCGGAAGCGGAAGTTGACCAACACGATCGCCAACCGGCCGGCTTTAGGGTCCCAGGCCGCCACCGCGCAGACATCGTCGTCCCCGCCGTCCACCGTCAGCCACTGACCGCTCAGGCGGTTGAACATGCGGGCCATGTGATAGGTGGGCTTGGGCAGGTTGCGGTCGCCCATGATCATGCTCCAGTCGCCGCGGAAGCCCATGTCGTTCTGCTTGACGTAGAAGAAGCACGCCCGATCGACGCCGTGGGGCAGGAAGGCCCGGATGACGCCGTCGGCACACCAGGCGGCGCCGACCTCGTGGTCCTGCGGGCGATTGGGCCACCAGGCCTCGTTCCACTCGGTGAGCATGAAATGCTGCACGCTCTTCTCGAACTCGGGGAAATCCTTGAGGTAGGTGCGGAAGGCGTCGGCCTGCCCGGCGATGACCTCCGCGGGGTGGAAGTACTCGTGCCAACTGACGAAGTCCAGCGGCAGCTTCTGGTGCCGACACCAGAGCATCAAGCCGCGGGCGAAGCCCCGCCCGTGATGGCAGTACGGATACTCTTCACGTTCGAACGGCCCGCTGGCCAGAGCCGGCCCGCCCACCTTCGCAGTCGGGTCGGCCCGCAGCACCCCCAGGGCGGTCGCCCGATAGAGTTTGCAGTAGGCCTCGAAGCGGCGCACGATCTCGTGGTCGGGCTCCTCGCGGCCAAGGGCCTCGGCATAGATCTTCTTGAATAGCTCCCCCCCGCGATCCTGGAGCCCCGGCTTGATCCAGCCGGAGTTGGCCTCGTTCCACACCTCCCAGTAGCGCACGGGCTTGCCGCGCTCGACGCAGCGTTTGGCGGCCTGGTAACACAGCTCCTCCCACAGGCCGTAGTCACGCGGAGCGCTCTGCCGATCATGGTTCTCGATCGCGTCCAGTACGTGGGGCATATAGGAGACGGCAAAGATCATCTCCGCCCCCATCTTGTGGATGAAGTCCACGCGGCGGTCGAAGTCCGTCCAGTCATAGGTCAACCGGGCGTCGTCGGTTTCGCGCAGGGTGTTGGTGAGGATGTTGTCCATGCGGAACCATTTGAAGCCGCCGTCGCGCAGCATGGCATTCAGCTCGTCGCTGTACTCCGCCAACCCGCCGCCCTGGCTCAGGCCGATGATGCCATCGGGTACCGGACCCGTCTGCTTGACCGCGTCGATGCGCAATGCCACCGGCTCGCAGGCCCGGCGCGGGTCGACGATCACCCATTGCGCTTCGTCGAACTGGTCGCCGCCCTGCACCTTGCCATAGACCTGGACGGCCAGCTTGACCTTCGTCCCCGGCACCGCGCGCTCGGCGACCAACACCAGCGCGGGATGGTCGTTGTCAAAGCGGGCCCGCAGCTCACCGTTGAGGTAGACCTCGCCGCCATCCCCGCAGTTGATCTGCAACCCGACGGGTTCGCCGCTCGTCGCGCGATCGCCGATCTTCTCCGGCACCGCCAACTCCGCGATGAGCCAGTGGAACTTGTCGTCCGGCAGCTTGTCGCCCGGCTGAATCGGCGCGTAGTCCCCGGGGAAGTCCCGCGGCAGGGATTGCCGCGCGTCAAACGGCGGCGAGATCCGCCACTCGCCCAGGGCCACGTTCGGGGTCAGGGCCACGGCCAGCGCCAGCACGACCAGGTATCTCATCGCGACCTCCTGTAGTTCTCATACACTCCTGAACAACGCAACACGGGCAGGATACCCGTAACGAGCCCGACGGGCCACCTCTGCGCCGAGGAGTTATCGTGTAGCGCCCTGGCGCCGGCGGCGCGGGAACCACTCCGCAGTAGTTTGCACACATCGCCCGCGAAGCGGCAAGCCGGAACGCGGGTCTTCTGCGCAGCTCATTGGTCTGGGCCTGCTTCGTGGATCGTTGGGCCTCGCAGGGCGCGGCGCGCAGGCGGATTCTCGTGACGGAACCGGCGCGCGCGACGGCAACACGAGTTGTTACCCGCGGTGGCATCCGCGTTTCACGAAAAAAATGAAAAAAACTTGCCGGGGCGACGCAAGGCTACCGTCCGGCTCGCTGGTTGGCCTCCGGGCGAGTTACCGGACCCGGGGTTGCTTCAGAGTTGCGCGGTTTAACAAGGGGGGGCTGCCGCGTGGCCGCAGAGCACCGCTTGGCCGTTGGTCATCGCGGCCGGCAGGGGTAACCGGAAGGGACTTCCTGCCGTTGACGCACAACCGCGAAAAGTGCACCCAGTATGCAAAAAACGGCGTTTCTGAGCAGTTAAACTATTGACAGGGTGGCCCTGGCGGGCTAAAGTGACGGTGCCGAGTCAGGCTCCGCAAGCCGCACGAGGTGCACGCAAGGGATATGCATCGGGATGCGATCAGCGGAGACAGGATGAAGCGATCCGGGGGCGGAAGGCAAGCTGTTTCAATTCGTACGTTCCCGCTCCTGGACCGCCGGCCTGTCTGACCACGACCTGACGGGTAAATGGAGGCAGGCCGTCGAATAGGTTAAGTGTTCAGCAAGCGTGGGGCGAGGAGCACCCAGCTTCGCGATCAGGTCTTACAAGAGAAGGAGGCAGAGCAACATGAAACGAGTGATCATTGCCTGTGGGCTGGTGGCCATGTTGGCCGGCAGCGCGACGGCGGGCATCGGCGACTGGTGGGTCCTGCCGATCGATCGGCTGGATGGCAGTTTCACCACGTATGCTGGCGCCGGCTACGACGGCACCGACGCGAAGGAAGGCAGCGGCATGGATGGATCCCGCCGCGTGTGGTGGAACACGGCCAACGTCTATGCGTCGTCCGGCGCGGCCTTCCCGGCGGCGGTGGAGGACTACACGATCGAGGCCTACCTGGCCACCGAAGGCGCGCTGAACTGGCAGCCGGTGCAAGTCCAACTCAACGGCTACCACGGGGCGATCAACTTCCCGATGGAGCCGGAGATTCCCTGGGCCGGCAAGTACGGCACCAACCATGAGTGGCTGGGCAGCGAAGGCCCCGGAGCGGGCACCTGGAAGGCTCTCGGCGCCGGCCCGCACGCGCACCCGGACGCTGAAGATGGTGTGTCGATGTACATGAAGGCCGGCAGCGTGCTGTACGCCAAGTGGGATTTCCCCTGGCCCATCACGCGTTCATGGTCCATGCTCCGCGTGACGCAGATCACGCCGGAACCGGCCAGCCTGCTGCTGCTGGCTCTCGGCGGCCTGCTCCTGCGCCGCAAGGCCGCCTAATAAGCGGTCCGGGGATACACGGCGGTGGCCCCTGCTCAGACTCAGATATCCAGGGCCGCTGAGCCGAACGAGGTACGGCTGGCGGAGCGGGGACCGATCGGTCCCCGCTGCCGCCGGCCCTACGGGTACGACGCACGCCCTCATGGTCGCAGTACTTGCTGGCCAAGGAAGCGTGCAGGGGTGGTTCTCGGGGAAAAGACAATGCGGATGCGGGTCTGCCTGATACTGGGAGCCGTGGTTGCCGGGGGCGGGCTGGCTTTCGTGCAGGGTACCCAGGCCTTTGCGCAAACCTTCTTCGAGGACAGCTTCGACACCGGGGCCTCCAGCCAGCGATGGACGCCGATCCCCGGGCAGATCAACGCCATCCCCAATCACAAACTGGAAGGCAGTTCCACCAGCGGAAACCACGACCACACGGGCAACGGCGGCCAGGCGGCGGTCGCCTTCCCGGCGAACCCGACCCCCTATGGGGCCTACCACGAGTTCGATCCGCAACCCGCGCACATCCCGCTGCGGCTGGGCGTCTGGGTCTATGACGAGGGGCACGACAGCTACTGCCCGAACGAGGACGGCGTCCAACTTCGCCAGCAGACCCGCGGACTCGTCGGCCTGACCACCGTTCCCGGCGAGGACAACGTCGCCAACCCGCCTTCGGGCGCCTGGGGGCCGCATATCATCTACGAATACGAGGACTGGGCCTTCCTCGGCGTCGAGCTTCGCAACATGGAGAACCCGACCGGCCCCAACGCGACGCCCGAGCAGTTTCATTATCGCTGGTACACCAAAACCGACGGCTGGCACACGACCACCGTGGTTCGCAAAGCCAACCCGGTCTGCGGTGGACCGACGGTATGGAAGCATTTCGAGATCGTCCTGCACCCCTACACGGGCAACGTCGGCGATATCCAGTTCTTCATCGACGGGCAGTTGGTCGGCGAAGGCCGCCGCGACCCGGGCCCCGGCGGTCAAGGGGCCGAGTTCAGGCGCATCTCCATGGGCACCCGCTTCCCGCAAAACAGCGACCTGCTCGACCCCAACTGGGGACCGCCGCTGTACAGCTACGAGTTCTACCGCTTCGATGACGTGACCCTCGGCCTGGTGCCGCTGGACTGCCATGTGCCGCGGTTTGACGCGGACGACGACGGAGACGTGGACCAGGTGGACTTCGGAGTCTGGCAAAGCTGCTTTACCGGCGTGGACGACCCGGACGGCTGGTACGACCGCCAGGTTTGCGGCTGCATGAACAGCGACGGCGACGCGGACATTGACCCGGACGATTGGGGCGCGTTTCTGGCGTGTTTGAGCGGGCCGGGGATACCGGCGCCGACGGACTGCGACGCGGGTTTGCCGCCGCCGTGAGCCCGGCGGGCAACAGGCGGCTACAATAGACCGACGGAGTGTGGCGGGGAGCCCACCTTGAAGAGGGATAGCTCGGCCCAGTGAATGGTGGAGCATCCGGTTTATTTGGCCCCAAGAGGGCCAGAGAGGAGGAGATAGCGATGAAAGGTATCATGATCGTGTTGGGGATCCTGGGGGTGACGGCGTGGCCCGCCCTCGGGGCGTTGCCGTTCCACGACGACTTCGAGAGCGGGATGGGCAACTGGACGCAGTTCCCCGGGTCGGCTGCGGCGCTCTCACTGACCGGCCCCGATCCGTGGAAGAGCATCGATCCGGGTCCGTGGGGCGTGCATGAGGGGTTCTCCGCCCGTCAATCCTCCCTGGTTGCGGGTGGAAACGGCATTGCATCGTACCACAACTTCGGGGCCCAGTCCGGCTACGTCAAGGCCGAGGTGTATCTTTTCGAGGACTTGGTAACCAGCGCCGACCCGGTGCAAGCGGCTATGACGCTGACCGCGCAGGACGGCGGCGGAGCGCCCGATTTCGCGGATTATCTGCGAATCGGCATTCTTCAGTTCTCCGGCACGAACGCTGTGTACTCCTTCCGGACCGCCAGCGGCGGGTTCACGCAGACAACCGTAGCCCGCAAGAGCGGGTGGACCAAGCTGGGGATCGAGGCGGACGCGGTCGTTGACGGTGGACAGGTCCGCTTTTACATCGACGACGTGCCGGTCGGCACCAGCACCCGCACGGGGGCGGACCTCGCGGCGATCACGCTGGGCCAGAACTTCAGCAACAACGAGAACTTCTGGTACGACGGCGTGCGCGTAACACCCGAGCCGGCGAGCCTGCTGCTGCTGGGCCTGGGCGGCCTGCTGCTGCGGCGTCGGCGGGCGTAAGCGCAGCGTGCGCGAAAAGATCACGGAAACATGCCTTGAAGGCATCACGACAGCACCCTTCCACCTGCGAAGGGTGCTGTTGTGTTTTAGGCGCTGGTGCACGCGGTCGCCACGGGGGGCGCCCGCTACCGTGTGCCACTGCTCTTTGAGCAGTGCGCCTGCGGATCCGGCCGCCAGCGCCTGCTCGCCGGTCGCCGCGGGGGGCGACCGCTACGGGTGTGGCACCGGACCTCGGTGAGCTCGGTCGAGCCGCGCCTCGCCGGTGCGGCGGTCGGTTAATCGAGCTAACGGTCGCGGAGCGGAAGATCGGCCGGGGCGGGCTGGGCCTGGAGACCGCGGAATCACACAAATACTTGCAAGAAATCGCGTTATGTGAGCGATGTAGATTGATTGAGGGCGTGCCGAAGTGTAAAATGATGTAGACCGAATCGCGGCTTGGGGAGTGTGTCGGCTCGCTGTCGGGGAGTCCTTCGGCCAAAGGGTCGAGATGAGCAGGTCGGCCACCGAGGCGAGCACCGACCGCGCCGCGGGCAGGTGAAGGAAGTCTGGTTGCAGATCCGTGTGGAGGTTAAGATGAACATGCGTTTTGTTTCAATCCTGGCGCTGGCCGCGACGCTTGGTTTGGCCGGCACTGTTCACGCACAGCGTGTGTGGTACCTGGCGATTGACGAGCTCCGCCAAGGCGGCGGCTGGACCGAGGAACCCACCGGCGGGTACGACGACGGCATTCCGGGCACTCCCTTCGATGGACGCTACTGGTGGGCTTCCGGTAAGGACGGGGTCCGACGTGCGTACTGGAAATTCGACAATAACGCCAACTGCGTCGGGCCGGAGATCCCCTCCGAGTCGCGCCTGTACGTCATTGAGACCTGGGTTCCCCCCGCGAACGCCAGCAGTTACTCGGTCATCGAAGCGGTCATCGACGGCTATGACACGGAGAGCGTCTTTCGCAGTCCAAGCACCCCCTGGAACGGGCAGCATGGAACGAACAAACAGTGGATCCAACGCAACCAGGGGAACCAGGGAAACTGGGCGCAGACCGGCCCGGGCCCCCAGGCCCCTGACGCCGGCGCGCTCCCCGAACCCGCGTGCAACGCCACCGGCAATGGGCTGCATGTATGGTTGAAGCGCGGCTCCGTGCTGTTCGTCAAGTTCGATTTCGACTTCCCTTTGCTGATCGGGGTGTCAGCCATTCGCATCACAGAAATACATGAGCCGGTGGTCGGCGTATGTGATCCGCCCACCGCGGGTGGCCCACTGGATCTGCGCTGTGCGGGGAATGCCGATCCGCTGCTCGGCGCGGGTGCGGACACGGGGAGCTCCCAGGATGACGACAAGTTCGCCAACGCTCACGACAAGATGATCGCCCGCGGTGACGCGACGCTGGCGGCGGACACTTACGTGCAGCCGTGCGGTGACAATTTATCGCCCCCGCCCTCCTCACTGCCACTGACGCCCGTCAGCCAGGGGCTCCCGCCGGATGGGGTGTACTCGGTGCACGCTCCCGAGGGGCGTATCGACTTCAAGCTGCGGTACGACGGGCTGAACGCGATGAAATGGAATACGGGCGACAGCACGGGCCGCTACGGCCGCGAGAACGTCTTCGTACTCAACGAGACGGCGGAGCGGGACTTCATTCAGAAGAGCTACGGCGACCTGTACATCCTCTCGGTCAAGGCGTCGGGGAGCAACGGGGAGCTGGTCGTCGAGGCGGTTTACGCCGACGACTCCAGCGACATCTTCGTGTACAAGCTTTACGACTGGTTCGGCACCGACGGCGACGCGGACTCGCGGGCCGTCGGGGTGGACGGTCTGCTCCGGAGCAGCGATCCGGGGGTGAAGGGGTTCCAGCGGGTGAACAAGGACGGTGAGGCATCCAACGGCGGCAACCACGACGGGGCGTTCCTGTTCCTCCACACCGCCCAGCTCAACCTGGCCAAGCAGTTGAAGCGGCTGGAGTTCAGCGTGCAGCCGGACGAACGGGGATTCGGGGGCGCGATCAACGTGGTGGCGGTGAGCCTGGACAGCAGCATCTGCAAGGACCCGGTGTTCGACGTGGTGGGCGGTGGGCTGCTGGGGACCGGGCCGGACGGCGCGGTCGATCAGCGTGACTTCGGCGTGTTCCAGGCCTGCGTGCAGGCGACCGCGGAACCGGGGGAGAACTTCGACCCGATCATCTGCGGCTGTTTCGATATCAACGCCGACGGCGTGATTAACGACGACGACTTTGCGTACTTTGAGAACTGCTGGACGGGCGCGGCCCCGGGAGTCCCGGTGGACCCGGCTTGCGACGACCCGTTGCCGTAACGGCCGGGTTCCAGGAAAGGTGGTCCCATGATCGACAGGCGCTCGGGCGGGTTCACGCTGATCGAGGTCCTGGTGGTTGTGGCGATCATCGCTCTGCTGATCGCCATCCTGCTGCCGGCGTTGCGTCAGGCGAGGAACCAGGCCCATGCGGCAGTGTGCGCCAGCAACATGAGCCAGGCGACCAAGGGGGCCCTGATCCATCTTGCAGAAATGAACATGCGCAAGATGCGGTGGAGCACCAACTACGGGTGGGCGACACAATCGCTGCGGGCGAACAAGGGGCAGGCCGAGTTGTTCACCTGTCCGGCGGACCCGCACCCGCGGCCGATCCCCGCCGCACTGGCCCGGCTCTTCAGTGACTCGGCGGCCACCCAATACCGCGGCACGACCTCGTCAGACGCGATCTTCAATCACGTGTTCGACAAGGGCGGAGGCGTCTGGCAGACGGACATTCAGGATTCGGTGGACGGGGACGCGTTCGGCGGAGACGCGACCGCGGGGAACGATGTCGACGTGGTTTTGGAGTACACGGTCACGGGCCGCGAGAAGTTTGCCATGACCCGCGTGGCGGAGAAGGAGTCGGCCTGGCGTTGCGACGTGCTGACTTACACGGGGCAGACGGTCTGGGCGCCGGCCAGCACGGGGGGTGCCGGGCGGGTGATGCCGATCATGTGGATGAGCTACAGCGCCAACGCCAGCGCGGGGCTGCGGAATGTCAAGGGCAGCCCCGCCCTGATCGTCGAGGGCGCCAAGCCGGGCATCCTGGCCGAGACGCTGATCGGACGGCACGGCAGCGCCACGCCGGACCTGCTGCCTCGACCATTGCGATTCCGGCACGGCGGGCGGGCCAACGAAGAGTACCTGCAGGGCTACGACTATACCCGGCGAGGGCAGATGGGCGCGTATCGGGACGCACGTTATGAACCCCAACGGTCGATGAACGTTGGATTCCTGGACGGCCACGTAGAGCGTTTGGGCCATTGGCAGATGCTGAACCTGCAGGGCGCCACGGTGGTGCCCAACCAGCGGGTATGGTTCGGCGGACGTCGCGGAGGCGAGGTCATCTTCGACTAGCATTCTAGCATTGTGGTTTGGGGGTACTGCGGAATGAGGGAATGGACGGGATGGATCAGTCTGGCGGTCGCTCTGGCCTTGGCCGGCCCCGGCGGGCTTCCGGCGGAGGAGGTGGCCCCCGGCGTGACCTACGAGACCTATTGGGTGCCCACCGGCAGCGGTAACACCCGGGTCTACGTGGTCAAGGTGGACCGGCTGCGCTCGGAGTATAAGCTCAAGGTCGGCTACGCCCAGGCCAAGCGCAACTACACGGCGCGCGAACGCACCAGTACCATCGCCAACCGCTACCACAACGCACCCGACCACGTCGTCGTGTCGGCGACCAACGGCTCGTATTTCGACGGGGTCAACCTGCCGCGGCTGCTGGGCATCGGCCAGAGCGACGGCGAGATGCTGGACACGCCCTCCTTCAACGCCAGTTTAACCTACCACACGGTGATGGTCGGCCCCTCGCGACGGCCCGTGGTGCGGACGAACTTCAACCACCAGTACGGGACGATCACCTTCGCCGACGGCTACTCCATGCCGCTCAACCAGTACAACTTCTACCCCAGCGGCCCGCTGTACCCGATCCACGGCGTCGCGGCATTCACACCCCAGTTCGACAGTTCGACGCGCAGCAACTTCACCAGCCCCAGCCTGGCCGTCGAGGTAACGCTCAGCGACGTGACCTACCCCATGCGCAGCGACAAGGAAGTCTCGGGCATCATCACCGCGATCCAGACACCGACCTCGGGAAACGCGCCCATCCCCGCCGGCGGCATGGTCCTGTCCGCCTGGGGCAGCACGAAGACCGAGATCGTCAACCACGCACAGATCGGCCAGCGCCTGCGGATGCGCTTCCGCAGCGACGCCCAGGAGTACAACGACTCCGACATGGCCCTGACCGGCATCGGATGGATCGTGCACAACGGTGCGGCCTACCCGACCGGATGGCAGAATCTCGAATCGGGCGCTTCGCCCTATGCGGCCAACCCGCGAACCGCGCTCGCCTGGAACAACGATTTCTGGTTCCAGGTCGTGTGCGACGGACGCGGGGTCGCCGGCAGCCTGGGTATGACCTTCCAGCAGATGGCGGACTTCCTGACGGGCACGCTGGGAGTCCTGGAGGCGGTCAACTACGACGGCGGCGGCTCATCCACCCTGGTGGTCAACGGGACGATTAAGAACATCCCCTCGGACGGGGGCGAACGGGCGGTGGCCAACGCCATTCTGCTGGTCAAGGAGACCCTACCCCCGAGCTTTCCATTCAGCGACCCGTTCGGCCCGGCCGGCCGCCTGCCCGGATGGGACGACAAGTTCTCGTACTGCGGCGTCGCGCCCTTCGCCCCCACCTCGCCCGGTGGCGACGGCCATGTCTTCGTGGTCAGCAGCAGCGACGGGGTGAACGCCGTCCGGCACGGCGACTTCGCGGATACCGACTACAGCGTCGAGGCGGACATTTACTGCGACTATCGGCCCGGCGATGCCGCGGACGGCTTCGAACGCTACGGTCTGTTTGCCCGCGACAGCGGCACGGGGGCGTTCGGGTTGGCCACCTATGGCGGCGGTAACTGCTATGCCCTGACGTACGACAGCGACACCGGCCGGGTCCGGGCCGGCAAGTACGTCAACGGCACCCTGACCGACTTCCTCCCCGCCCCCGTGTACCTGCCCAGCACCGCCTGGCGGCGATTCCGCATCGACTGCTACGAGACGGTGATCCAGTACCTTGTCGATGACAACGTGCTGATGACCACCAGCGATTCCTCCCACCCGCGAGGCTACTTCGGCGTCGGGTACCACTCGTTCTTCGCGAGCAGCAGCAATGTCCGCGGCACACGGGCCGATAACCTCACGGCCGCGGTGGATCTAAGCACCCTGCCCCCGGTGGCCCAGTTTGCCGGTCAGCCGACCAGCGGCATGTGGCCGTTGGAGGTCCAGTTCACCGACCAGTCCGTCGGTGGACCCGCGGATTCCTGGGACTGGGATTTCGGCGATGACGAGACCAGCAGCGAGCGGCATCCTACGCACGTGTATGCCTTGCCGGGACTTTACACGGTCAGCCTCACGGTGACCGGGCCAAATGGCAGCGACACCGAAACGAAGGTCGGCTACATCGAGGTTCTGGCGTCGCCCGGCGACTACGACAAGGACGGCGACGTGGACCTGGATGACTACGCTCACTTCCAGAAGTGCCTCAGCGGCAGCGGCGTGGCCCAGAACAGCCCGGCCTGTGCGAGGACGAACTTCGACGAGGACAGCGACGTGGATGCGGCCGATCTGGCGAAGTTCCGCGGCTGCCTGAGCGGAGCTGACATTCCCTCGAATCCCAATTGCCTGGGCGGCAACTGAGCGGGAGTGCGGACCTCACAGGTCCGCTCCGTACCGCGACCAAGCAGGGCCGCGACCGTAAGGGAGCGGACTTTGCAGGAGAACACCACCGACACGAGGACCGCTCCCTCACGGTCGCGGCTCTGTACGGTAGCGGCTCTGTGCGGTCGCGGCTCTGCCTGACGTGGTCGCACACGTTCTCGGCGGTCAATCCAATCGCAGCGTCAGGCACTTGGCGGCGCCGCCGGACTTGAGGTACTCCGTGAGGACCACAGGATGGACGCGGTAGCCTCGGGCGTGCAGATCGTCGGTAAGCTGCGTGCATCCGGCGGGCAGAGCCACGTCCTGGTCGATACACACCGCGTTGCAGCCGAAGCGCATGGCATCCGCCTCCGTCACCTCGATCAGATCATCGATGTGGGACGCCAGTACCCGCCGGGCGTACTCGTCAAATGCGTGCGGGTAGTACAAGGCTCGTTGCGGCGCGAGCGGGCAGAAGCAGGTGTCCAGGTGGTAGAAGCGCGGATCGGTGAGTTGGAGCGAGAGGCTGCGACGGCCGAGCCGTTCGGCGATCCAGCCGTGTGAGCGGATCTCGCTGCGGAAATGGTAGCCACAGAACAACTCCTCGCCGCAGAAAAGGGCATCGCCCGCGCCTTCGAAGAAGATGTCGGGCGGCAGCTCGATGATCTCAAAGCCGTGAGCGGCGAACCACTCGCGGAAGACCGGCTCCTCGCCACTGCGGGCCGGGAAGCGAAAGCGGCTGAGAATCACACCGTGCCCGACGACCAGGCCGGCGTTGGCGGTGAACACGAGGTCCGGCAGGCCCGGCCGGGGTTCGATCAGCTCCAGCTTCACGCCGTCAAGGCCGGCATACAGATCGCGCAGGCGGGTCCATTGCGCTTCGGCCAGACGGGGGTCGGTTCCCCGCAGGCGCGACATCCAGGGGTTGATCTCGTACTTGATCCCATAATAGGTCGGCGGACACATGAGCAACGTCGCCATCGACCACTCCTTGACCGGTCCCGCTTTGTAGCGGCCGCCGCCCCTGGCGGCCGCTGGGCGTTTGTAGCGGCCGCCGCCCCTGGCGGCCGCCAGGCGGCGGTAGCGCTACACACGCCGGCCGCCACAGGGGGCGGCCGCTACCCGGTCCTGCTCAGCCCAGTTCCGCCAGCAGTTCGCGCAGGAACGGCTCCACGTCGGTCACCAGGCCGACGGTCTGGAACGAGCCGCGGTCGGCCAGCTTCGTGACCACCGCCGGCGAAATGTCCACGCACACGGTCGGCACCCAGGCCGGCAGGAGGTTGCCCGTGGCGATGGAGTGCAGCGTCGTAGCGATCATGAGGCAGAAACCCGCCTGGCGGACATGGTGCCTCATGCGGTCCTGCGCCTCCAGTGCGTCGGTGATCACCTCCGGCAACGGCCCGTCATCCCGGATCGAGCCGGCCAGGACCATCTCGACGCCGTGCCTGACGCACGCGTGCATGATCCCCGTGGTGATGATGCCGGCCTCCACCGCCTGGGCGATCGAGCCGCAGCGGCGAATGGTGTTGATCGCTCGCAGGTGATGCTCATGGCCGGCCTCGGCGGGGATCGCCCGTTCCATGTGGACCCCGAGCGACGTGCCGAAAATGGCTTGCTCGATATCGTGGGCCGCCAGGGCGTTGCCGGCGAAAAGGATGTGGACATAGCCCTCCTCGATCAGCCGGACAATGTGTCGGGCCGACCCGGTGTGGATGATCGCCGGTCCGCCGACCAGCAGGATCTTGCCGCCCGCATCCCGGATTTGCCGCATCTGTTCGGCCACGCGGCGCGTGATCACGTTCTTGGGTTTTTCCGTCGAGATGTCGGAGGTCATGAATTCGAAGGGCCCCGCTTGACGGGGTCGCTCCAGCGGGATCACTTTGAGGCCGCGGTGACTGACGACGAGCCGGTCGCCTTTGCGAACGTGACAGACCGGCACGCACTCGAACGACGGGCCGGCCTCATCAAAGCGGATGCCGCAGTCCATCTCCTGGTGGTGGACCTCGTACCAAGTCTCCTGCCAGCGGGCCAGAGTTTTCTGGTTGGTGCTCGAATAGAAACCCTCCGGGAAGACGCCGTCCTGCTCGGCCACTACCAGGTGAACGTCCTCTGCCGCCCGGAGGACCGCACCGTGCCGAGCGACCCGGGCGACAATCTCCGTCAGACGATGGGCATCGGGGGCGGTGACCTGGATCATCACCCGGCTACGGTCCGCCCGTTTACGGCCGAGGTCCACTTGTTTGAACTCGAACTCCCCTCCGAACGCGAGGATCTCGTCGAGCACTTTGGAGAGGATCAGAGAGTCAACGATGTGACCTTCAAGTTCGATCTCTTCGCTAATCATATTGCTGCTTCCGTGATCGGCCCGGCATTCGTACGTGTATAGCGTCCTCGGGAAGGGGGACAGGCACTTTTTTGCCTTGAAACCTGTCTGACGCGACGGTACCGCCATGCCGTCAAGTGACTGAACCGCATTGAAAGCCCTCACGCCGGCAAAAAAGAGCCTGTCCCCGGACCTCACACACGTACCGGCATTCAGGCCGGGGCCAAGGTACCGTCTCATCTCCCTGTGACTACCCCGACCCGAGGCAAGTCTACCACGCAGGGGGTGTCAACGGAACCGGCAGGCGGAACTCGCTACCCGGCGCAACGCGACCAGGCAGAGCCGCGACCGTAAGCGAGCGGGCGGGTGGCCCATCCTCGCCTTGGCGAGGGTGGGCTCACGATGATACGGATGAAGGAAGGGCCTGTGGTCAGGAAAGCTTTCCTGCGGGTTCGATCATCGCCAGCCCACCCCCGCCGCGGCGGGAATGGGCCACCCGCCGGTACTCGCTTGCCGACCATACAACGCGCCCGGTAATCGCTCCCCCAGGTCCAGAGGACCTGGGCCACCCGCCTGGGCACGTCCATCAACAAGTTGACTCGGTCCTCAGCAAATCGGCGGCTCGCTGATTCTGTCACGGACCCTGCCCTCTCCTACCCCTGGGACTTCATTTTGCCCGGCGAACCTGCGATAATACCGAGGGGTACTTGGCCCGTTCGTGGGTCCGGTACAGGCGTCGCGGAGACAAAGGTCAAGCCATCCGAGGGAGTAATGGGCCATGGAGCAACCCTATAGGCGCATCCCGGGACCGGTGACGATCGCCGCAGTCGCCCTCCTGTGTATGGCATGGCCGACGGGGGCCCTGGGCGAGACGATCGCCCCCGGCGTCACCTACACCTTCCACCAGATCGCCGGTCCGCGACAAGTCTTCGTGGTCAGCATCGAACGCGGCCGACCCGAGTACAAGTTCGAAGTCGGCTGGCCCCAGCAGCGGCGCAACTACACCAGCCGGGCGCGGACCAGCACCATCGCCAACCTGTACGACTCCCCGCCCGGTCATGACGTGCTCGCGGCGGTGAACGGGTCGTTCTTTGGCTCGGGCAACATCGTGATCGGGGCGACGGCCTCGGCGGGCGAAATGCTCGAGCATCCCACGTCGAGCTACGACACGCTGCTCTTCGGCCCCTCGCGGCGTCCGGGCATCCGCGAGAGTGTCGCCCACGCGGCCGGCCGGATCACCTTCGCCAGCGGCTCGACCACCCCTCTGGACGACTACAACAAGGCCCGCTCGGCCGACCGCATCGTGGCCTACACCCCGCAATGGGCCCCGACCACGGGCACCAGCGTCCAAGGGGTCGAGGTCATCCTGAGCAGCGTGAGCTACCCGATGCGCAGCCACAAGGAGGTCTCCGGCATCGTCACGGCGATCCGGACGGGGTCATCCTCGATCAACAACAGCATTCCGGCCGGCGGCATGGTGCTGTCGGCCCAGGGGACCGGGGTCGAGGCGACCCTCACAAGCAACATTCAAGTGGGGCACCGGCTGCACATGCGCTTCGCCACGAACGCCGGCGAGTACAACAACGCCGACATGGCCATCAGCGGGGCCGGCTGGCTGGTGAAGGATGGCGTCGCCAACACCGCCAACTGGTCGCGGCAGAGCAGTTCGTTTGTCAACGATCGGCATCCGCGCACCGTCTTCGGCTGGAGCGACACGCACTACCATATGATGGTGGTGGACGGGCGCACCACGACCAGCATCGGGATGAACTTCCAGCAAATGGCAGACTTCCTCATCGGCACGCTGGGCTGTGACGGGGCGGTGAACCTGGACGGCGGCGGGTCTTCGACGATGTGGGTCAACGGCAGCGTGCGCAACAACCCCTCCGACGGGAGCGAACGCAGCGTGGGCAACGCGGTACTGCTGGTCCGCCAGGATACCGGGACCGCCCTGCCGTTCACGGACAGCTTCGCTGCCGACGGCCGGGCGGCGGGTTGGGACGACAAGTTCACGTACAACCCGGTGGTGTCGTTCGCCCCGACCGCGCCCGGGGGCGACGGGTACGCGGTGGTGGTCTCGGACCCGGCCGGCGGCGTCGAGACGATGCGTCGCGGCGACTGGGGAGACGCGGACTACGCCGTGCAGGCCGACATTTACTGCGAATACCGCCCGGACGTGGCCGCCAACGGCTACGAGCGCTATGCGCTCTTTGCCCGCGACGACGGCATAGGCGGACTTGGCCTGACCACCAGCAGCTACGGGGCCGGCAACTGCTACGTGATGACGTACGACTCGAACAACGGCCGGCTGCGGGCGGGCAAGCACGTCAACGGCACGCTGACGGATTTCCGGGCGGCCAATCCGCTGACGCTTGCTTCCACGGCGTGGCGGCGTTTTCGCATCGAGTGCCTGGGCAACCGCATCCGCTACTTTCTGAACGGCACCGAGATCGCCAACGTCATCGACAACTCGTTCGCCAGCGGCTACTTCGGCATCGGGTATCACGAACTGTTCTCCAGCAACGCCAACATCCGCGGCACACGGGCGGACAACTTCCTGGTCACGCTGCCGGACATGCCGCCGGCCAAGGCCACCGGGCCCAGCCCCGCCCACCTGGCGGTCGACGTGCCGCACGACAGCCTGTTGAGCTGGACGGCCGGCCAAGGGGCCGACTCGCACCGCGTGAACTTCGGCACCACCAGCCCAGGCAGCTACCGCGGCAGCCAGGCGGGTACGTCGTTCAATCCCGGTCCGCTGACCCGCGGCCAGACTTACTACTGGCGGATCGACGAGGTCAACCCCATCGGCACCACGACGGGCGACGTCTGGCAGTTCACCGCCCTGCAGGACGCGGTTCCCGCCGACCACGACCATGACGGAGACGTGGACCTGGACGATTTCAGCGCGTTCCAGATTTGTCTGACCGGCAACGGCCAGAGCGTCACCGACCCCGACTGCTTCTGGGCAAAGCTGGACGGTGACGGGGACGCGGATGCGGTGGACCTCAGTCTGTTTCTCGCATGCCTGAGCGGACCGGGCCTGCCCCCCCCTGCCGGCTGCGGCAGCTCACTGCCACCGACCAGCCCGATCCCCCCCAGGCCAGCCGACGCCCCTACCGGCAGCCAGTTCGTCAATGAGGTTCTCAACCTTTCGCTGCTGGCCCGGGAGGCCCGCATTCGCGAAGAGCTGCTCAGTGGTAACCTGCCCGACTTCCTGCGGACCTTCGTGCCGGTGACCGTCTCCCAGACGATCGACGGCCAGCCTTACCAGGCGGTCTACCACGTGGCCCCCGACTACCTGGCCATCGGCTCGGACGCGGATTTCGTGCGCATGCCCATGATGCCCGACAGCGCCCAGGTGATCGCCGACCGCTTCGAGTGCACGCTGACCACGCGCAAGATGACCAACACCATCTATACCCAGGCCGCCGTCAAGCTCGCTCCCTCGCCGATCAACCCGCAGACGACGGATATCACCCTGGTGTCCACCTTCTACCAGCACCACCAGACGGTTGAGCAGCAGCGGGCCGGACAGCCGCTCGGCCTGCTCATCGGCGGCATCAAGAAGGACGTGGTCATCACGCCGCAACTGCTGACCCTCACCGGCCGGGTCGCCATCTACGGCTGGCACCAGCTCAACGGCACGCCCATTCAGCCGCTCTACCTCGGCCATAATATCTACCACGTCGACTACAGCCACGGCATCCGGCTGGTCAGCGCCTACATGACCGTCAATGGCCAGCCCATGACCACCGCCGACGTGTTGGCCCATCCGCAACTGCACGTCCTGCTCAGTGACGAGGGGCAGGTAGTCAACCCGCGATACGAATGATCGCCGCCGCCTGGTCCCTGACGGCTCGGGCGGAGGCGCGACGCGTGTCAGCTCGCGGTCCGTGGGTGTCCTCACGCGATCAACGCAGTACGCGGTCCAAGGCGGCGTGCAGCCAGTCCTCGGTCTTGGGGAAGTCGGCGTAGCTGCGGATGGGCTGCAGTAACGGATCGTCCGGTTGGATGCCCGCCGTCCGGAGCAGGGCGTAGTCTTCGAGCGATTCGGCGAAGACCTCCCAGCGGATGGAGTCGAGCGGGCCATCCGGGCCGGGATAGACGACGAAGGGGTCGCCGTAGGGAATGTCGGGCCAGCAGCCGGCCGCCCCCTCGATGAAGGGGTCGAGCATCGCATCCTGTTCGAGCCGTTGCCAGCAGTTGTAGCCCCAATGCAGAAAGCCGCGTGCCTTGAGCCGGTAGAACAGCCAGCCGGACATGCGGATTTTGGTCAGCGGCGTATCCATGAAGCGGTTCAGCCAGGGCCCACGCGGGGCGCAACAGTAATAGACCCAGTGCGGGATGTCCTCGTCGAGGTAGGCCTTCGCGGCGCTGACGATGGGGATCGGTATGTCGGTCAGCCCCTGGCGGCCGAACTCGACGTCGCTCAGCGCGTCCATGACCTTCATCCACGGGGCCAGCTCGCGCAGCGTCTGACGGGCCCGGCGGTAGTTGGGGATATGCTCGGCGGCCGGCTCGTCGGAAAGATGGAAGAACGAGCAGTCCAGCAGGTTCTCAGACTCCAGGAACGCGTGGAACGACGGCAGGAACTGGCGCAGGAAGTTGGTGTAGACCTCGCCGTGCCCGTCGGTGTCGATCGGCCAAAGCAGCTCCGCCCGGCCGTCCTTCATCGTGTAGATGGGCATGGCGTGGCGCACGCCCCAGTAGATCCACAGGTGCGACCATTCGAAGTGCCGGGCGCCGCACGCGTGGGCCAGGCGGACCAGGCGGCGGACGTCGCTCCAATCGAACGCGTATTGCCCCGGTGCCGGGCAGGTGATTTTGAGCATCTGGGCGGGGCGCTTGACCACTTCACGGCGGGGGAAGAACTGCTGGATGAAGATCACGTCGTTTCCGTGGGCCAACAGGTTGCGGAGGTACGCCTCTGCCAATTGCCACCAGCGGTCGCCGAAAGGCTCGATCTGGTAGTGCTCGTAGATAGTCTCCGGCCGCCACCAGTGCGTGACGGGGAAATCCTTGCGCGGCTGGACGACCAGGGGGCGGATGTCGAGCGTGGCGTGCAGCTCGGCCGTCTGCGTGCCGCCGTGGAAGCGGTAGCGGATGACCAGGTCGCGCGTGCCGGGCGGTGCGTCGGCGGGCACGTGCAGGGTGATCCAGAAGGACTGGTTGGTGAACGGGCCGACGCGGGCCTTGGGTTCCGGGAAGAGCGGGTCGGGCACGAGGCCGGGGATATGGCCGATGCGGTCGAGCTCCTCGGTCGGGACATCAACCGTCGTTTGCCAGAGGGGAACGTAGCCGACGCGGCGAACGCGCGGACTCAGCCCGTCGGCCCCGACGATCTCGCACTCCACGTCGAGGGGGAACGGCCGCCGGTTGCTCAGGCAGGCCTGGAAGGAAACGTGGCGGTTGCGGGCCGTCTTGAGGCTCAGTGTCCGCTTCTCGCCCGGCATCGAGGCGGGAAACACGCGGACCAGCGAGGTCTCCAGCCAGAAGGCCACGTTTGGCCCGGGCGTGCCATCGGGCTCGACAACGAGCGGCCCGGCGGCGGCCGCAGGGGCGGTCGGCGAAGTCTGGTCGGCCGTGGCCTCGTTCGCCACGAGTATGGCCAGCACGGCCACAATGATGCGGGAACCGAAAGAGTTGTACATACCACATTCTCCATCTTTGGCGCCGCTTGGCATTAGCCAGAATTATTCATCGGAACCACGGATGAACACGGATAAACACTGATAAGGAGTTAGAGATCACATCGCCTCCTGATCCCGCAGCGCGCTGTGTTTGGCACCGATCTCTTGCTTTATCCGTGTTCATCCGTGTTCATCTGTGGTTTGATCTCAATCGTGAGTAATCCGGGTTAGGTGGCTTACGGCTCTCTTGGCTAGCGAGCACCGGCGAGACGCGGCTCGACTGAGCTCGCCGAAGTCCGGTGCCACACCGCTTGTACGATACGTGCTTACACGTTGAACCGGAAGTTGATCACATCGCCGTCGTGGACGACGTAGGTCTTGCCTTCGAGGCGGACCTTGCCGGCGGCCTTGGCGCCCTTCATGTCCCCGGCGGCGTGGAGGTCGGCGTAGGCGACGGTCTCGGCCCGGATGAACCCGCGGGCGATGTCGGTGTGGATCTTGCCGGCCGCGGTGACGGCGTCGCTGCCGCGGTGGATCGGCCAGGCACGGACCTCGTCCTCGCCCACGGTGAGGAACGAAATCATGCCCGTGGCCTCGTAACATGCCCGCACCAAGCGGTTGCGGGCGGGCTCGGCCACGCCCAGGTCCTGCAGGAACGCCTCGCGGTCGGCAGGGTCCAACTGGGCGATCTGCTCCTCGGTGTCCGCACACAGCGACACCACGGTGTGGACGTTGGGATACGCGAACGGCGGCGCGGCGGCGGCCTGGTCCTCGTTCACATTGACCACCACGATCAGGGGCAACTCGGTGAGAAACGCGTAACTGGACAACGCCCGGCGTTCGTCTTCGTTGTGCATCGCGGACGAGATCGGCTGCTCGTTCTCCAGGGCCTGCTGGCAGCGCTGCATCAGCTCGAGATCGCGTTTCTCCTGCTCGTGGGTGCGGGTCGGTTTTTTCAGCGACTTTTCGAGCCGCTCGATGCGGTTGGTCACCTGTTCGAGATCGCAGAAGACCAGCTCCGCCACGAGCTCATCCACGTCCGCCCGGGCGTCGATGCGGTTGCGGTAAGGGGGAACGGCCGGGTTGTCGAACGCCCGCACCACGGCCACCAGAGCGTCGCAGAGGCGCACGCTTGGCAGGCTTTTGCGGAACTCCGCCTGCTGCTGGGCCGTCTCGTGGCTGAAGCCCGGCACGTCCAGGCAGTCGAGCGTCGCCTCGACCTTGCGTTGCGGTTTGTAGAGCACGTTGAGCCAGTCCAGCCGCGGGTCCGGCACCTTGACGACGCCCAGGTGCTCGCCGATACCGTGCTGCGGCCCCGGCGGCAATCCGGTCACCGCCCGGAACAAGGTGGATTTCCCGCTCATCGGCGGGCCGACAAAGGCTACTTTCATGGCGATCGTGTCTTCCGTGAGGCGTCCGTCACCGGTGCGGGCGCAAGACTGATTGTACGGAGGGGGGACGACGGGTCAACCGCGAAAAGCCTGGCACAGCCAGACGGGTCCGCGACAGAATCGGCGGGGTGCCGATTCGCTGAGGACCGAGTCAACTTGTTGATGGACGTGCCCCAAGCGTAGGTGACGAACAGCAACAAGTTGCCTTGGTCCTGGCAACGGCCCCCGCCGATTCTGTCACGGACCCCAGCCAGACGGTGATCCACGATATTTGACGAGTTGCCTTTCGCGGACTATGTTCGGTCCGGGTTGGGGAGCATGGGGAGCGATGTCCACCTTCTCTCGTCATGGTGGTCCCCGACGCTGCCCCGATCCGTTCTGACCTCATGTGGCCGCCGTGCGGTCGGGCCTAATCAACGCGGGCCGAGGCAAGGAGCCCCCGCCCATGGTCAAAGAGTATTCACCATTTACCCCAGGCATCCCGGTGCCCCTGGAGTTCTTCGTCGGGCGCCTCAAAGAAATCGAGCGGATGATCGACAGCGTCCGTAAATCCATTGCTCAGCGCACCATCGAGCGGTTGTTCGTGACTGGCGAACGCGGGATTGGGAAGAGTTCCATCTGCCGATTTGTGCAGTCCGCGGCGGAGAAGGATTCACAAGTTTTACCCATCCATGTATTCCTCGGGGGCGTTGATCGATTGGAGGAGATGGTCCGTCGCATCTTCGAGCGGCTCCTGCGGGAAAGCACCAATCAGCCGTGGTTTGGCAGGATCAAGGATTTCCTGGGCAACCACGTCAAGCAGATGGACATCTTCGGGGTCACGGTGGAGTTCTCGGCGTCTGAGCGGGATTTGACGCGGGCGGTCAGCGACTTCATCCCGACCATGAAGAACCTGCTCGACAAGTTCGGCGAGGAGCGCAAAGGAATCCTGCTTATTCTTGATGACATCAACGGGCTGGCCGGAATGCCCGCCTTCGCCAACTGGCTTAAGAGTCTGGTGGACGAGTTCGCCACGACGGCGGGCTCGTTTCCACTTGCGCTGGTTCTGGCCGGCCTTCCCGAGCGACGGCGGCAGTTGGTCAATCAGCAGCCCTCACTTGATCGCGTCTTCGAGATCGTCGCCATCAGTCGCTTCGACCGGCAGGAGACTGTTGACTTCTTTCACCGGGCTTTCTCCAAGGTCAACACGCAGGTCGATGATGAAGCCGTGGAGCTGCTGTACCGGTATTCCGGCGGGTATCCCGTCCTCATGCACGAACTGGGTGACGCGGTGTTCAAGGCCGACGTCGATAACCGGATCGACCGGCGGGATGCCCTGGTCGGGATTATTCGCGGAGCGGAGGTTATTGGCGCCAAGTACGTCGAGCCCCAGGTCACCGCGGCGATTCGCAGTGAAAAGTATCAGGGCATCCTGCGCAGGATCGCCAAGGAACCTTTTGAGCACCGGTTTACGCGCAAGGACGCGGTGGCGCGACTGAGTCCGGCCGAAGCCAGAGTGTTTGACAACTTTCTGCGCCGGATGGAAACGCTAGGCGCAATTCGCAAAGATCCGAACCGGGGCCCAGGCAGCTACGAGTTCACCAGCGAGATCCACTACCTGTTCTTCTGGCTGCAGGCTTCCGCCGCAGAGTGACGCGCCGGCTGGGATCGCACCGGGTCCGTGACAGCCTGGGCGGTCTGTTGGATTCGATGGGTTGGGACGGTTCCGTAACGCGACTGTAAGGGAGCGGGCCTCGTGTGCGTGGCCTTCCCTCGCAAGGTCCGCTCCCTGCCGGTCGCGGTACCCCGCGCTGGCGCTTGGGGCTCGTATCCGATCCCCGTCCCCCGACCCCCGCCGCCCAAACTGTCACGGGTCCGGCGCGCACCGCAGCCGCGGCGGCGGATTGACGCTTGCGCGGGGGTACGATCTAATGCACCTCAGACGCCCGGGCCTGGTTGGCGGGCAGGTGCTTGCCAAGTCGCCCAAGGCCGCCGGCCGGTCGGGTGCATCGCGGAGGTACGCATGATCAGACGCAGAGATCTCCTCAAGAGGGCCGGTCAGGCGGCCGTTGCCATGGGCGTGGCCGCTCCACTGTTAAGGCCGGCCAGAGCGCTGGCCCGACTGGGGGCGAATGAACGCGTGCGGCTCGGCGTGATGGGCTGCGGGGGCATGGGCACGCGGCACCTGGAAGCCCTGTCCGTCAACACGCAATGCGAGGTAGCGGTCGTCTGCGATTGCTTCAAACCACGCTACGAGAACGCCATCGGGGTGGTGGAGAAACTCTCCGGCAAGGCACCGGACGGATACCAGGATTTCCGCAAGGTGCTGGACCGGCGGGACATCGACGGCATCTTCGTGGTCACGCCGGACCACTGGCACCCGCTGTTGACCATCCTCGGCTGCCAGGCGGGCAAGGACGTGTACGTGGAGAAGCCGGCCAGCCCGACAGTGGCCGAGGGTCGGGCCATGGTGGAGGCCGCCCGGCGCTTTGGCCGCGTGGTGCAGCTCGGCACGCAACAGCGTTCCACGGCCATCTTCCACAAGGCCATCGAGCTGGTGCACAGCGGCCGCCTGGGTACGATCACCAGTGCCACCTGCTGGCTGGGCGTCAACGGCTGGTCCGGCAACGAGAGCCCCGGCCCGGTACCCGAAGGGCTGGACTGGGACATGTGGCTCGGGCCAGCCCCCTACGAGCCCTACTCGCCGCAGCGACATTTCGGCTTCATGGGCTCGCACGACTATTGCCGCGGCGGTCAGCTTACCAACTGGGG
>CAZEEJ010000002.1:43882-64197 GCA_964511155.1 uncultured Planctomycetales bacterium
CACCTCATGGACATCATCCACTGGGGCATCCGCCAGGACCGCCCGCTCAGCGTGCAGGCCCTCGGCGGCAGCTACCGCGGCGGTGCGGGCTCCGAGAACTTCGAGAACATCGAGGTCCTCTTCGAGTACCCCGGCTGCACGGTGACCTGGGAGCAGCGCCACCAGAGCGTATACGCGGGCTACGGCTACGGGATGAAGTTCCAGGGCACGGCCGGGCAGCTCCTCGTCGATCGCAACACGTTCGACGTCCTGCCCGAGAGTCTGGGCATCCCGCGGTTCGTAGGCGAGCCGGAGCGAAGCTGGGCCCATCCGCCGCATCACAACGATTTCTTCGACGCCATGCGCACGCGACGCCGGCCGGACGCCGACATCGAACAGGGCCACCGCTCGACCGTGCCGGTGTTACTGGCCGGGATCGCCCTCAAGCTGCGGCGACGGCTTAACTGGGACCCCGACACCGAAACCTGCATCCGCGACGAGCAGGCCAACCGGTTGCTGACGCGGGCGTATCGGGCACCGTGGCATATGTGAAGTCCCGGGGGCGGGTGCCGCGATGTGATGAAGTGAGAAGTGAGAAGTGAGAAGTGAGAAGTGAGACAACGATGATGCGAATAGCCGCGTTTGGACCAGGGGCCAGAGCCGTTGCTTTCGTCGGCCTGCTGCTGGCGGCATCGAATGCCGCCCTGGCGTCGCGCATGGATGAGCTGATCATCGCTCTGGGTAGCGACAACGAGCTGGCCCGGGCGCAGGCCCGGCAGTTGCTGCCGCGTGAGAGCATCGAGGCCGTGCCCAAGCTGCTGCCGCTGGTGGTGCGCGACGATGAGCCGGTCTGGCGTGCGGCGTTCAACGTGCTGTCGGACTTCATCGGCGAAGTGGGTGTGCCCGGGCGTGAGGCGGAACGACGGATCGTCACCGACCACCTCATGACGCTGGTCGCCGCCGAGCAGCCGGCCAAGATCAAACTCCGCGGTTTGCGTTTGCTACCCGCCCTCGTGCCCGATGGTTACCCGATCGACCCCATCGCGGTCCTGCTTGCAGACGGCGAGCTGCGCGAGCGGGCCCGGGCGGCGCTGGTGGAACTGGGCACCTCGGACGCGGCGGCTGCCCTCCGTGGACATCTGCCCAAGGCGGATGCCGCCTTCCAGGTGGCCCTGCTGGACGGCCTCGGCCAGATGCGCGATGCCGGCAGCGCCGATGCTTGCCGGAAGCTGCTGGACAGTCCGGACGCTCCCGTGCGCATCGCCGCCTTGCGGGCGATGGCTTGGACGGGCAACCCCTCGCTGATCGCTACCGCCCGGGCCCCGTTTCAGGCCGCCGACGCCGCCCTGAAGGCAGAGGCCTGCGACGCGCTGGTGCGCGTGCTGCGGGGCGTCGAGACGCACGGCGGCAACTGGCAGCTTCTGGTGGACACGTACCTCGAACTCATCCAGGCGGAAGATCAGCTTATCAAGGAAGCCGCGTTGGCCGGTCTGGGCCGCAACGGCGACGGCACCTGCGTAGCTCCGATCCTCGCGGCGATCAAGTCGGCCGACAACCCCACGCGAGCCATCGGCCTCGACGCGCTGCGGAACATGCAGGGCGTGGACGTCGCCCGGGCGCTGGTCGAAGCGTATCCGTCGCTGGATGCGGCCACGCAGCTCGCGATGCTCGCCGTGCTGGGCAGCAAGAAGAGCAACCTGGTCATGCCTGTCCTGACGCAGGCGGCCGGTTCGCAGGATGGCCCGACGCGTCTGGCCGGCCTGCAGGCCCTGGCCGCAACGGAATCGCCGGACGGTCTCGAAACGCTCACCGCTGCCGGTAAGACCGGTACGGCGGAGGAGAAAGCCGCCGCCCAGGCGGGCGTCGTGAGCGTGGCCGACGCGTTGCGTCGCGGCGGCAAGGTTAAGGAGGCCGGTAGCGCGTACGCCGCCGCTCTGCGGTTGGCCGACGACGATGACGCCGCCCGAGCCGCCTTGGTCGGCTTGGCTGCCTGCCCGGTGCCCGGCGCACTGAAGCCCACCCTCAAGGCCGCGGAGAATGAGGCCCTCCGGCCGCAGGTGGTCCCGGCCTTGACCGCGGTCGCGGGTGCCCTGGTGGCGGCCGGGCAGAGGGAAGAGGCCCTCAAGGCCTACCAGACCATTCGTGATCTCGGCGGTGGCAGCGAAACGATGAAGTTGGTCGCCAAGGGCATGAAAGACCTGGGTGCCGACGTGGATGTCTCCGCGTTGCTGGGGATCCTCACCCACTGGTGGATGGTCGGCCCGTTCGAGCTCGGACCGGAGAACGCCGGGTGGAACCAAGCCCTCATTGGCGAGCCCAGCGTCGATCTGAACGCCCGTTATATGGCCGGCAAACGTCGGCTCGACTGGCAGCAGGTCACCAGCCAGGACGATCGCGGCCTGGTGGATCTGCTCAAGGTACTCGGGCCCGCGGAGCAGGCCATCGCGTATGCTTACACCGAGATCGAGGTGCCGCAGGAGACCCCGGCGGTGCTGCGGATCGGCGTCGACGACAGCGAGCGGATCTGGGTAAACGGCGAGAAGGTTTTCGAGCACTTTGTGGCCCGCGGGCTGGTCGTCGACCAGGACCAGGTGCCGGTCAAGCTCAAGGCCGGCAAGAACGTGATTCTGATGAAGATCTGGCAGAACACGCTGGGCTGGGAGTTCTGCGTGCGGATGACCACGCCCGACGGCCAGCCGGTATCGTTTACGCAACGGACCGGAAAGTAGCGGCCGCCCCCCGTGGCGGCCGGAGTGTGCCACACCGTAGCGGCCGCCCCCCGTGGCGGCCGGAGTGTGCTACTGCTCTGTGAGCAGTGTGCTTGGGAGCCTGCAACGCGTTGGCGGCCCTGCACCGGCGAGACGCCGGTGCCACACAGTAGCGGGCGTCTGCACCGGCGAGACGCCGGTGCCACACCGGTGCCACACCGGTGCCACACGCATGGCGGCCGGCAAGAAATATGAGGTGCGAAGTGAAAACGCTGGTTTGTGGATGTATCGGCATTGTGTTTGTCCTGGCGGCCACGGTCGCTGCACCCGCCGCCGAACCGCGTCTGCGGTTCGAGCGGACGCGCATCGGCGACGTGATCTACGAGACCGCTTGCGCCTTTGACGTGGATCATGACGGAGCGATCGACATCGTTTCGGGAGAGTTCTGGTTTGCCGGCCCCACCTTCGAGCAGCGGCACCGGATCTGCGAGCTGAAACGCGTCGACGACTACTACGACAACTTCTCCGATTATCCGCTGGATGTGAACGGCGACGGCTATCTGGACCTGATGACCGGCGGCTGGTGGGGCAAGACGCTGCAGTGGCGGGAGAATCCCAAGGGGCAGCCCATCCCCTGGAAGACGCACGACATCGACGAATGCGGCAACGTGGAGACGACGCGTTTATGGGACGTGGACGGCGATGGCCACGTCGAAGCGGTGCCCAACGCCGGCGGCAACGTGGTGTTTTACAGGCTCATCCGCGACGCCCAGGGCAAAGGCACCGGCCGATTCAGCCGGCACGAGGTCAAGATGGGCGGTTGCGGGCACGGCTTGGGCTTTGGGGACGTCAACGGCGACGGCCGCGGGGACTTCATCGCCCCCGACGGTTGGATCGAGGCCCCCGAGGATCCGCTCACCGGCCAGTGGACCTGGCACCCGGAGTTCAGCCTCGGGGCGGCCAGCGTGCCCATCCTCGTCCATGACGTGAACCTCGACGGACGGGCCGACCTGATCGTGGGCATGGGGCACGACTACGGCCTCTTCTGGTACGAGCAGCAGCGCGCCGCCGACGGCAAACGCTCGTGGGTCCGACACGTCATCGACGGCGACCGGTCGCAATACCACGAGATGCTCCTGGAAGACATCGACAAGGACGGGCAGGTCGAACTGATCACCGGCAAGCGGTACCGGGCCCACGCCTTCAGCGACCCCGGCTCGCTCGATCCGCTCGGCCTGTACTACTTCAAGATCGACGGCGGGAAGTTCCGGCGGGTCACCCTGGACTACGGCCCCGCTTCCCTGGCCAGCGGTGCGGGCATCTACCTGTGGGTCAGCGATATCGACGGCAACGGATGGAAGGATATCATTGCCCCGGGCAAGGAGGGCGTGTACCTCTTCCGCAATCATGGACCAATCAACTGAAGGGAGACGACTCATGCGGATCGGCGTGGACCTGATGCTGTGGACCGGTTGCTACACGCGCAAAGACGTGAAGCTCATCGACAAAGTGGGGGCCATGGGTTTTGACGGGGTCGAGTTCCCGATCTTCGACCCCTCGGCGGTGGACGTGCCCGCGACGCGTCGGGCGCTGGCCGACCGGGGGCTCGGGGCGACCGTCTGCACGGTGATCGTCAAGGGCTCGCTGATCAGCTCAAGCGCCGGCGAGCGCAAGCAGGCCCTCGACCACGTCAAGCGGGCGCTGGACGTGAGCCGCGAGATCGGCGCGGAGGTCGTCGCCGGCCCGCTCTATTCGCCGGTCGGGCTGCTCGTCGGCCGCGGTCGCAACGACGCCGAGTGGAAGCACGCCGTGGCCGGCCTGCGCAAGATCGCCGATCATGCCGAGTCGCTCGACATCACCGTCGGCATCGAGCCGCTCAACCGTTTCGAGACCTACTTTGTGAACATCTGTGCCGACGCCCTCAAACTCTGCCAGGAAGTTGGTAGCCCCCGCGTCGGCGTGCACTACGACACCTTCCACGCCAACATCGAGGAGAAGGACCCCGTCGCCGCCCTGCGCAAGATCGGTTCCAAGTGGCTGGTCCACGTCCACGCCTGCGAGAACGACCGCGGCATCCCCGGCAGCGGCCACGTGCCCTGGACGGAGTTCTTCAAGGCCCTGCGGGCGCTCAAGTACAAGGGCTGGGTCACCATCGAGAGCTTCGTGCCGGCCATCAAGGAGATCGCCCGGGCGGCCAGCATCTGGCGTCCCCTGGCCAAGGACGGCGACGACCTCGCCAAGCGCGGCCTCCGCTTCCTCCGCGCCAACCTCGCCCGCGGCTGAGCGTCCCGCGTCAGCCGGGGAGAGCGAGTCGCGAACCGACGGCTTTATCCCGGCACCGCTCAGCGGAAGGTCGCTGACAGCCTCGGCCGGTGGCCCATCCTTCACAACGCGATGGGTGGGCTCACGATGCTGCGGATGGAGGAAGGGCTCCGGGCAAAGCAGGCTTTTTTACGCGGTCGATCATCGCGAGCCCACCCTTGCTGCGCAAGGATGGGCCACCCGGCCATCCATGTGCACCACGAAGCACACGAAGAGCGCGAAGGGAGGAGGGGGCCTGGAAGTAGGCCCGGCTGGTCTCTGATCGGCGTTTATCGGCGTTCATCGGCGGTTCGCCGCTCCTTGGGTTGCAGGTGAAGCCCGCCCGGCGATCCCTGCGCCTCTGCGTGAGCTGTTTTCTCGCTTCTCGCTTCTCACTTCTCACTTCTCACTTCGTCAACGTCGCGGAATGCAACGCTGGGGGGCACTCATCCCCCGCTTCTTGACGGCCGTCGTGGAGGGTGTAGAGTAGATATCCGGTCCGTCGGCGTGGGCCGACGGCAGTGGGTAAGGTGCAGCAAGGTGCTGTTCTCGTAAGGGTAGGGCATTGATGTCGACAGAGACCGAAATCATCCATGTAGGCGGCCGCGAGATTCTGGATTCCCGGGGTAACCCGACGGTCGAGGCGACCGTGGTTCTGGCCAACGAGTGCACGGGGCAGGCGGCGGTGCCCTCGGGAGCATCGACGGGCGAGCACGAGGCGGTCGAGCTGCGGGACGGCGATAAGGGCCGCTACCTCGGCAAGGGCGTGCTCAAGGCGGTCGAGAACGTCAGCACCAAGATCGCCGACGCGGTGGTCGGGCTGGATGCCACGGACCAGGAGGCCCTGGACCGGGCCATGCGGGATCTGGACGGCACGCCCAACAAGGGCAACCTCGGGGCCAACGCCATGCTGGCGGTCTCCATGGCCGCCGCCAAGGCCGCTGCCGAGTCGAGCCAACTGCCGCTCTTCCGCTACCTGGGCGGGGCCGGGGCCCACGTTCTGCCCGTGCCCATGATGAACATCCTCAACGGCGGCAAGCACGCCGACAACAACGTCGACTTCCAGGAGTTCATGGTCCAACCGTGGGGCGCGCCGAGCTTCCGCGAAGCCTTGCGCTGGGGGACGGAGATCTTCCACGCCCTCAAGAACGTCCTCAAGGGCAAGGGCTACAACACGGCCGTCGGCGACGAAGGCGGCTTCGCCCCCAACCTCAAGAGCAACGACGAGGCCTTCGAGGTGATCGCGACGGCGGTCGAGAAGGCCGGGTACAAGCTCGGCGAGCAGATCTTCTTCGCCCTCGACCCGGCGGCCAGCGAGCTGTACACCGAAGCCAGGGCCAAGGGCAAGGAGGGCTACTGCTTCTTCAAGTCCGCCCCCGACCGGATCGTCAGTTCGGAGGAAATGACGGAATACTGGGCAGAAAAGTGCCGCCAATGGCCGATCCGTAGTATAGAGGACGGGCTGGCCGAGGATGACTGGGCCGGCTGGGCGAAGATGACCACCAAGCTCGGCCACCGCATCCAGATCGTGGGCGACGACCTGTTCGTGACCAACGTCGAGCGGCTGGCCCGCGGGCTCAAGGAGAAGGTGGCCAACAGCATCCTGGTCAAGGTCAACCAGATCGGGACGCTGACCGAGACGTTCAACGCGATCGGCCTGGCCATGCGGAACGGCTACACGGCGGTGATCAGCCACCGCAGCGGCGAGACCGAGGACACGACCATCGCCGACATTGCCGTGGCGACGAACGCCGGCCAGATCAAGACCGGCAGCGCCAGCCGGACGGACCGCATCGCCAAGTACAACCAGTTGCTCCGCATCGAGGAGCACCTGCAGGATGAGGCGGTGTTCGGCGGGCAGTTCTGGGCCAAGTGACCGCCAGGGCGGGAGTTGGCCTTCGCGCAGGGAGGTGCGACTATGGCTCAAGAGTGGTCCCAGCCACAACCCGAGTCGGGCACGTCGCGGGCCGCCCACCCGATCATGTTCGGCGTCCTGACCGGCCTGGCGCTCCTGATTTTCGCGCCCTGCGTCCTGGTACCGCTGTGGCTGGAGGGTGAGCAGCTTCGGGAACACGAGGCGGCCCTGGCGACCGCCATCGCCCAGCTCGAAGCCCAGGCCGCTCGGAACAACGCCCGGGCCGAGGCCCTCCGGGCGGACCCGCTGGTCATCGAACGGCTCATCCGCCGCGATCTCAACTTCCGGCCGGATTCCGAATATGTCGTGCAATGGCCCGTCGGTGAATTGGCGGCGGTCAGACCCCACGTACCCTCGACTTCCCCCTATATGGTCCCCGTCGAGCTGGCTCCGCCCTCGCCTCTAGCGGGTTGGGTGACCGCCCTGGGCCGCTGGCTGCCTGCCTGGCCCTGGCGGCAACTGTTCGCTTCCTCGCCCAACCGCGAGCTGCTGCTCCTGATGGCCGGGGGGCTGCTCCTGGCCGCTTTCGTGCTCTACACGCCCCCCGTCCGCTGCCCCATGCCCGCCGCTCAGGGCGCAAAAAAAGACCATCCTGGCAGCCGGTCGGGGGTCGTGGAGTAAGCAGCCAGGATGGCTTCGTTTCGTTTGGATGTCCCCCCGCAAAGCCCCGGCATCGCATCGCCGGGTTCGCAGGCGGTTGATCGCTTCACCAGCAGGTTCCGCGACAAAGGTATTGTCGGCCATTCTGGCTGAACCCGACAGGGGGAAAACACCCGCATCTGAAGGCCGGCGGCTACTGAGGCGGGAGCTCCGCCGGCCCGAGCGTGCGGAACTTGCGAGCGGGCACGCCCCACCAGAACTCGTTCTCACCGACGACCGTGTTGGGCAGGACCACGGAGCCGGCCCCGATTACCGCGCCGCGCTTGACGTGCACCCCGCCCAGGATCTTCACGTCGCCGCCGACCACGACCTCATCCTCGATGATCGTCCGTTTATAGACCACGACGTCGCGTTCGACGTAATGGCCCGCCACGGTGGCGTTGAAGCCCAGGACGACGTTGCGGCCGACCTCCACGAGGTGTGGATCGAGCACGTACGGCTCGGTGTAGAAGCAGGACTTCGACCGCGGCCCGAAGATCCGGTTCATCAGCCAGCACATCGGCGGCAGGTTCGCCACGTGCAGCACCAGGAACGCGGGGAAGGGCGCATCCAGCCGGGCCTTGGTCAAGGCCCCGACCAGGCAGGACCACACGACCGGCATGGGCGGCCGCTGACCCGGCTTGACCGAGTAGCGTCCCTCACGCGGCGTGGGCACCAGCAGCCGCAGCACCACCAGGTGGGCCACATAGATCAGGTTGTAGACCACCACGAACAGGGACAGCCTCATGCCCCATAGCCCGGCAACCTCCCAGGTCATGCGCAGCGGACCGCCCGCCGGCCACAGGCCGAGCCGGGTGAACGTGGCCGCCGTGACGATCAGGGCGTTCGACCAGATGAACAGGCGGACAAGCGCATCCGCGACCAGGGCGAGTTGCAGTCCGGATCGGATGTCGGGCACCGGTCCTCCGTCAACTCGGCCGCTTGCGGCTTCGCACGGCCGCGATGTCGCATCGCCGCTTGCGGCTTCGCACGACCGCGGTGGGACTTGGGGAGGCGTCATCGGTACAGCGGTCGGCCGGATATCGGGTTCAATTGGACTCATAGCCGCCGCACGATGCCACGCCCGACCGGTCGTGTCAAGAAGCCGCGGCGATCGCAGCGGCCTCGCCCATGGCCCAGCAGGTGCCGACCACGCGGGCGGAGGCCTGGGCTCGGGCCTCCGCTGAAAGGCACTTGCCCGCCGCCCAGGCGTTGGTCAGCCCGCGGACCTTCAGGGCGCTGATCGGGATCTCGTACCAGGAGTCCGGCGGCAGGTACTCCAAAGCGACCTCGCCCTGTGGGCTCCAGTGCTCGATCGGCCAGCAGCAACGGGCGGCGGCATCCGGGAACCTTCGGCCGGTTTTCACGTCCTGCTCAGTCAGCACGTACTCGCCGACGATGCGCCCGCCGTCGCGGATGCCGAGGGTGCCGGCCTCACTGCACCGGGCATGGGCGAATGCGGGCAGCTCCCGCAGGAAGCGAATGAGCCGTTCCCGTGTCTCCTGTGCACGGTCGTGCAGAGCGGCTTGGATATCGGGGTCCCGCCATTCATCCGGCACAGCCACGGCCCACTTGATGTACACCTCGTCCTCGCGGAGGCCGGTGTCCAGCCACACCGTTGCGCACTCGGCCGGCAGGTCGCCCTGGGCCGCCGCCTGACGGACTTTGCGAACGAGCCCCAGGCCCGCGGGAAACTTCAGGCAGCCCGGTGCAGCTCCCCGCAAGCGAACGATGAACCCGCCGGCCGGGCGGGGCAGCGGGTCATCCACCAGGGCGGGGTCCACCAGGCGGACGACCTCGGCGGTGCCCGTGGCGTCGATCACCGCGGCCGGCTCGATCATGCGCCGGCCTTCCGGCGTGACGAGGTCGAGCCGAACCACACGCCCGCCCTGTACATCGGCGCGCACGATGCGGGATTGGCAGACGACGGTAACCGCCGGCAGTTCGCTCAGCCAGGCTTCCGCCACGCGTTCGTAGGTGCGGGGATCGGTATCGAGGACCCACACCCGGCCGATCAGACGCGGCCGCGTTGCGGCATCCGCCGCCTTGAGCCGCTCGACCAGTTCCGCCGGCAGGCCGGGGTTGAGAATCTGCCCGGCCGAGTCGAACAGCCCGCCGAGCGTGTGAATGAGCGTATGGGTCACGGTGCCGCCGACGCGGTCGGCCGGCTCGACCAGCAGGACCCGGCGCCCCAACCGCCCCGCCGCGATGGCCGCGGCCAGACCCGCCGCCCCCGCCCCCGCCACGACGATGGGATTGCCTTCCAGGTCGGCCTGCGATGGTCTCGAGCCACCCATGGCAGGAAGCATAGGGGAAGAAGCCGGAAGGCTAAAGGAAAAGGACAGTGGGCAGTGGGCAGTGGGCAGTAGGCAGTGGGCAGGCGACGGAACGCCGCCTTCACTCAGCACTCAGCACTCAGCACTCAGTACTCAGTACTTAAGAACGCGTCGATCGCGGCGGCGGTGTGTTTGCCGTCGCCCATGGCGAGGATGACGGTGGCGGCGCCGCGGACGATGTCGCCGCCGGCGAAGACGCCCGGGATGCTGGTCATGTGTTGGGCGTCAATTTCAAGATAGCCCCACCGGTTGGTCTTGAGCTCGGGCGTGGACTGGGTGATGAGCGGGTTGGCCCGCGTGCCGATGGCCTCGATGAAGACCTGACAAGGAACCTCGAACTCGCTGCCCGCGATGGGAACGGGCGAGCGTCGGCCGGAGGCGTCCGGCTCGCCGAGCTCCATCCGCTGGCAACGGACCGCCCGGACCCAGCCATCCTCGGTGCCGAGAATCTCGACCGGGTTGCAGAGCATCTCCAGAACGACGCCCTCCTCCTCCGCGTGCTTGACTTCCTCGACGCGGGCGGGCATCTCGGCTCGCGAGCGGCGGTAGACCAGCGTCGCCGGGTCGGCGCCCAGGCGGCGAGCGGTGCGTACCGCGTCCATGGCCACGTTGCCGCCGCCGACCACGACCACCTGCGTCGAGCGGACGACCGGCGTGTCGTTGTCCGGGAAGCGAAACGCGCCCATCAGGTTGACGCGGGTCAGGTACTCGTTGGCCGAATAAACCCCCTTGAGCTGCTCGCCGGGGATGCCCTGGAAGATGGGCAGGCCCGCCCCGTTGGCGATGAACACCGCGTGGAAGCCCTCCTCGTCCAGCAGATCGCGTATGGTGTACGTCTGCCCGATGACCACGTCGCAGACGATCTCGACGCCCATGCGGCGAAGCTTGTCCACCTCGGCCTCGACGATGGCCTTGGGCAGCCGGAACTCGGGAATGCCGTAGACCAGCACACCGCCGGGCTTGTGCATGGCTTCGAAAATGGTGACGGCGTGGCCCTTCTTGGCCAGCTCACCCGCACAAGTCAGCCCGGCGGGCCCGGCACCGACCACCGCCACGCGCTTCCCCGTCGCCGGCGGTGGGATGAGCTGGTCCGGCCGGTTCTCCCTCGCCCAGTCGGCCACGAACCGCTCCAGATACCCGACGGCCGCCGCGGTGCTCTTCTTCGTGCGGATGCACTCCGACTCGCACTGCGTCTCCTGCGGGCAGACCCGCCCGGTGATCCCCGGCAGCACATTGCTCTCGAAGAGGATGTCGGCGGCGCGGTTGAGGTCGCCCTCGGCCACCGCCTCCATGAAGTTGGGGATGTCCACGCCGACCGGGCAGCCGGTGACGCACTTGGCGTTGCGGCAGCGCAGGCAGCGCTCGGCCTCGAGCCGGGCGGCTTCCGTCGCCAGGCCGCAGTTGACCTCCGCGAAGTTGCAGGATCGCTCCTGCGCATCCTGCTCGGGCATGGTCTGACGCGGGATCTTCATGCGGTCGGCAGCGTTCATTGGACCTCCGCCAGTTTGCATACGTGCCCCGGCTCCTGTTCGGCCCGCAGATGGTTCCACGCGGCCCTCTCCTGGCCGCGGTACGCCGTTAGCCGGTCGCTGAGCTCCTCGAAGTTCACCTGGTGGGCGTCAAACTCCGGCCCGTCCACGCAGGCGAACTTCATCTTCCCGCCGACCATGACGCGGCAGCCGCCGCACATGCCCGTGCCGTCCACCATGATCGGGTTCAGCGAGGCGATGGTGTGGATGCCGCGCTCGCGCGTGACGTTGGCGACGGCCCGCATCATGGGCACCGGGCCGGCGGTCAGCACCGCGTGGACCGCGTCGGCGGCATTCGCGATCAGCTCCTGCAACTTGCCGGTGACGAAGCCGTGGTAGCCGTGGCTGCCGTCGTCCGTGCAGGGCAGGACCGCGTCGCAGGTGCGGCCCAGCTCTTCTTCAAGGATGACGTACGGCTTGCTCCGCCCGCCGATGACGGCGGTGACCTTGTTGCCGCAAGCCTTGAGGCCCAACGCCTGCGGATAGATGACCGCGGTCCCGACGCCTCCACCAACCAGTACCACGTGGCCGAGCTTCTCGATCTCCGTCGGCCGGCCGAGCGGGCCGGCGACGTTGGTGATGGCCTCGCCGGCTTCGAGTCGGCAAAGCCGATCCGTCGTTGCCCCTACGACCTGCACCACCAGGGTGATCGTCCCCGCATCGGGATCCGACCGGGCGATGGTCAGGGGGATGCGTTCGCCGCCCTCCGCCACGCGCAGGATGATAAAATGCCCCGGCTGATGGCGGGCGGCCACTCGCGGCGCCTCCACCACCAGCCAACGCACCTGGGGTGCCAGCCACTTTGCTTCACGAATCACGAACATCGGCAAACTCAACTCCGGATGCGGTACGGTTGTCCTGGTCACCGGTGTGGCACCGGACTTCGGCGAGCCCAATCGAGCCGCGCTCCATCGGTGTGGCACCGGCGTCCCGCCGGTGCCCGGTCGCCGCAATCGGGTGGCCCAAGTCCTTCGGACTTGGGGGAGCGATTATTCAGCCCGAGCGACGCGATTCACGAGCCTGCACAACCACGGGGGCCATCCAATCGCTTCCCCAGGTTCAGAGAACCTGGGCCACCCGCCCGCCCCGGCCGCCACGGGGGGCGGCCGCTACAACCGACGTCCCACCCGTACCCGGCCGCCACGGGGGGCGGTCGCTACCCGATCCATCACCATCGTAGCAGGCCGGCCCGGCCAAGTGCCCACTTCGCCGCAACGTACAAGGGCGCAGTATAGCGCCTCCATTCAGCGGATGCAATGCAGGAAATTGGCACTATTAGTGAATGCTTATCCTGAAAACAGCCTGTGCTAATGGGGACTTCACGCTCATTTCGGTTGTGGGTGCAGCCCACGCTGTGGTATCCTTTGCTCATTCACCTGTTGAGGGCGTTTTTCGAGCGAGAGGCGGCAAACGATGACCGGCACGCAACTGACCACCGGGCTGGCGGGATTGGACCGAGTGCTCAAGGGCCTGATGCCCGGCGACAACATTGTGTGGCAGGTGGACGCGGTTGCGGACTACCGGGCCTTCGTCAAGCCGTTCTGCGAGGCGGCGGCACGCACGGGCAAGCAGCTCATCTACTTTCGGTTCGGCAAGCACGAGCCGTTGATCTCCGAGGCCGACGGAGCCCAGATCCACGAACTCCACCCCGAGGACGGCTTCGAGAAGTTCATCGCCGCGATCCACAAGGTCGTCGAGGCCACCGGGCAACGCGGCTACCACGTGTTCGACTGCCTGTCCGACCTGGCCGTCGACTGGTGCAGCGACCGCATGTTGGGCAACTTCTTCATGCTCACCTGCCCCTACGTCTACGACGTCGGCGGGATCGCGTACTTCACGGTGCTCAAGAACTACCACTCGTTCCACGCCTTCGCTTCGATTGCCGAGACGACGCAGATTCTCCTGGACGTCTACCGCCACAAGGGCAAGCTGTACGTCCATCCGATCAAGGTCCAGCAGCGGCACTCGCCCACCATGTACATGCTGCACGCCTTGGAAGGCGAGGCCCTGGTCCCGGTGACGCGCAGCGCGGTCATTTCGGAGATCCTCACCTCGATGCCCTGGGGCGGCTCGGAATCGGCGCGGACGCGGTTGGGCATCTGGACGCGGGCCTTCGTGCAGGCCGAGGAGGCCGTCGACCCCACGCATCGTCGCGAATGCTCGGTCGAAGCCGCCCGTGAGCTGACCCGCCGGCTGCTGCGGATGATCGTCTCCCGCGACGAACGCGTGCTCACTCTGGCGGAGAAGTACTTCAACCTGAACCACCTGCTCGATATCTGGCGGCGGATGATCGGCACCGGGCTGATCGGCGGCAAGTCCGTGGGCATGCTCCTGGCCCGGGCCATCCTCGAACAGTCCAACGAGCGTTGGGTCGAGCTGCTCGAACCGCACGACTCCTTCTACATCGGCTCGGACGTCTTCTACACCTACCTCGTGCAGAACGGCTGCTGGTGGGTGCGGCAAAAGCAGCAGAACCCGGCCACGTTCCTGGAGGGTGCGGAGGAGGCCCGGCGGCGGATCCTGACCGGCACGTTCCCCGACTACATCCGCAAGGAACTCTCGGACATGCTCGACTACTTCGGGCAGTCCCCGATTATCGTGCGGTCCAGCAGTCTGCTCGAGGACGCCTTCGGCAATTCATTTGCCGGCAAGTACGAGAGCCTCTTCTGCGCCAACCAGGGCTCGCGCGACAAACGCCTCGAGGACTTCATGTCCGCGGTCCGCACCATCTACGCCAGCGCCATGAGCGAGCGGGCCCTCCGCTACCGGGCCCAGCGCGGCATCCTGGAGCGCGACGAACAGATGTCCCTGCTCGTGCAGCGCGTGTCGGGGAGCATGTATGGGCAACTGTTCTTCCCGCAGATGGCGGGCGTCGGCCTGTCCTTCAACCCGTACGTGTGGAACGAAGAGATCGACCCCGAAGCGGGGATGCTGCGGCTGGTCTTCGGACTGGGTACCCGAGCGGTCGACCGGGCCGACGACGACTACACGCGGGTCGTCGCCCTGAACGCGCCCGACAAACGTCCGGAGGCCAGCTTCGACGAGGTCCGCCGTTACACCCAGCGGCGGGTGGACGTACTCGATCTGGCCGCCAATCAGCTCACCGCACTTGATTTCGCTGAGGTGCTCAGCCAGGCCGACGACCTGCCCGTGGCCGCCTTCGCCTCGCCGGATGAGGAACTCGCCCGCCAGGCCCGGGCCGCCGGCAGACGGGAACGCCCGTCGTGGATTCTGACTTTTGAGGATCTGCTTTCCGGCACCCGGTTTGTCGAGGACATGCGCGAGATGCTGCACATCCTCGAACAGGCTTACGGCTCGCCGGTGGACACGGAGTTCACCGCCAACGGCTTCGACCAGGGCGGGTACAAGATCAACCTGGTCCAGTGTCGGCCGCTCCAGGTCGCGGGCAGCGGGGCCATCGCTGATCTGCCCGAGCGGATCGACCCCGCCGATCAGGTTTTCGAGGCCCACGGGGCGGTGATCGGGCAGAGCCGCCTGGTCACCGTGGACCGCCTCATCTATGTGGTGCCGTCGGTGTACGGCCAGTTGCCGATCAACGACCGTTACGCGGTCGCCCGGCTCATCGGACGGCTCATGCACGCCGAGGATGGCGAGCAGCCGCGGACCGTCATGGTCCTCGGGCCGGGCCGCTGGGGTACGACCACGCCCTCGCTGGGCGTGCCGGTCTCGTTCGCGGAGATCAACAAGGTGTCGATCCTCTGCGAAATCGTCGCCATGCGTGACGACCTCGTCCCGGATGTGTCCCTCGGGACGCACTTCTTCAATGAGCTGGTCGAGGCCGACATTCTGTACCTGGCTCTCTTCCCGAGCCGTGATGGCAACCGGCTGAACCACGACTTCTTTGAGCAGGCGCCCAACAAACTGACCACGCTGCTGCCCGACGCCGGCGCCCGTGCCGATGTCGTCCGCGTCATCGATGCGGCCGACCTGGGCGGCGACCGGCTCATCAAGCTCAACGCCAACAACCTCAATCAGAAGGTAGTCTGCTACCTGGGGCTTGAGGCCGACGAGCGGATCGAACCGCGATCCCCGCGCCGGATGGCGCGCCGCTGAACAACGGCCGCTGGCGAGGAAGCGAGAAGGGGGATATTGGAAGTGAGACGTGAGAGGTGAGAAGTGAGAAACCGCGTCTCGGGCCGCTGAGCTTCACCGGCAGCAAGGTGGACGGCCCCCGCCAAAGGCAGCTTCTTCCCCATTCCCCATTCCGCATTCCCCATTCTTCATTCTCCATTCTCCATTCCCCCCTGTTGCCGACCTGAGGGGTGAACAAACCCCGAGCGCGGAGCAAGAACGAGCCTCAAGCGCGGAGCATGAACGAGCATCGAGCGCGGAGCATGAACGAGCCCCGAGCGCAAGCGAGCGGGGTGTGTTGGAGCCTGAAGGGCTCATTCTCTCAGCCCAGGCCGAGTACGTGTTTAGCGTCCTGCAAGCGAGCGGGGTGTGTTTGAGCCTGAAGGGCTCATTCTCTCAGCCCAGGCCGAAGGCCTGGGGACGAGACCATGCCACCACGGTCGGTCCTGAAGGGACCGTTCATGCCGGTAGCCCCTTGGCGCGGCATGGGGGGACGACAATCCGCCCCTGGTACTCGGCACGCCCGCCGAAACATCAGTTGGCCGTCGCGTCCGGGCTATCCTCCTCAGCCAGCGGCGGCAGGCGCCGGTACTCGGGCCGGAGTACACGGAAGCCGACGTCGCAAGGGACCTTATCGCACAGCGGGTCCAACTCGCCCCCGTCATCCACGCGGTTGAGGTCCACGCTGTACACGACCGCCAATTCAGGCGTCAGACGATAGCGCAACGGGCCTGCGGCAAACGGATCGAGCGGAATCGCCTCAAGATAACGCGGCACCAGGACGTCGAGGCTTTCCGGGAAGTCGCCCTCCTCCTGCCGATACCACTCCAACGCCAACCCCACGCGGGCGGTGCGGATGACCGCTACACCTCGCAGAGCGAGTTCACACGCCCGCATGCAGGGGATGGGAAATGTGCCGCTAAGCAGAGAGTACTCAAGATTCGACTCGGCGGCCTCACCGATCTCCTGTTCTACCAACAGGCGCTTCTCGATATTCTCCCCGGCCGCTGCACGCCGGTTCTGAAGACGCAGGCCAAATGCCAGATCGCGATGGAGCAACCCTCCGAGGATGGGGATACTGCCGACAGGGGGAGTGTCCGTCTCGCTGTTTCCTTGTCGTAGATACTCGGTAACCGCGAGAAAGCAGACGCGCTCGCTCATCATGCCGAAGTCCAAGGCCTTCCCCGGCCGCTGATCGTCCAGCATCGTCATGAGTGCGCGTAACTGATCCGGCCTCGGAGTACCTAACGCGTGGATCTGCTCAAGTGTGCGGATGGCCAAGTCGTCACACGCAATGGATATAAGTGCCGAGACGAGGGTCGGATGATCGGCCGCCATATCGCTGTGACGCAAAAGGATGGCGATATCCTCGACCAGGTGGCTCGTATCCTCCACGATGGCCTTATGCACCATTTGCAGGGCCTTGAGTCTGGCCGAGTACCGCAAGGGCCCCAGCTTAGGGCTGAAGGCATCATGTGGTTGTTTCCCCACAACCAGCGGAGGCAAGCGGGCACCGGGGAAGTCCGTATACCGATCGATCTCCGCCAGCAGATCGGCACGCTCCTGAACGTAGCCTTCAAGCAGGCGAGCCAGGTCCGCGGCGGGAAGCCGACCCAGCACCGACGACTCAGCATGATCGATGAGAAACAACAGCCCTTCGGTATCCCTCCGAAGGGCCTTACCCTCTTCCGCCAATCGATCCCACATGGCCAGTAACACCGTGGCGGCGTTCTGATCCGCCGGCCACTGCCGCCGGCGGGCTTCAAGCTCATCGAGCGTCGCGGGGTAAGGGTCGTCCAGCGCGGCCTGCAAGGCTTGCCGCCACGCTCGTCGGGCGCTCCACTCGAAGACTAAGACCGCAAGAATGGCGAGCCCGAAAAGAAGCTCCACCCAGAACAGCCATCGCCGCGCCAGCTTGTGGCCCACTCCTCGTTCCCGATCAGCACTCAGGGTCATTGGCACCGCCCTCGCCGGCTGCTCGCAGAGATCTGTGGGGGTTTCCGCGGCCGGTTCACCCCACTGCCCGGCAGCCGAGCCTCACCCACCACAGGGTATCTCTTTGCACTTGTCCGGTCCAGTATACCACTTGACCGCTTCACAGCGGTAGGGAAGCCGGCTCAAGGGCGCGGAGCATGAACGAGCTCTGGGCACAAACGAGCGGGACACCTCCCACGCGAACTCCGGGCGCTTGCGCTTCCGGCTCGTAGGTAGCCGGGCGCTTGCGCTTCCGCCTCGTCGGTATCCGGTTCACGATACTTTGCCGCTGCGGATGATGGTGATGACCAGGCCGAGGCCCATGATGCCGGCGACGATGTAGCCGGCGAGGCCCATGAAGCGCAGGGGGATGCCGAGGATGGGTTGGGTGGCCTCGGCGGTGACGACCATGGAGCTGCCGACGATCACGGCGCCGATGACGATGGCGAACGCCAGCCGGTTGCTCGACCGGTCGAGTTCGTGGGCGAGGTCGTCGAGGTTCTGGTGGCGGATATTGACCTGCCAGCGGCCGCGAGCCAGGCGACGGGAGATATCCCGCAGTTGGCCGGGGGCGCTCTTGAGAATGGTGGCCAGGTGCCATCCGATGACCGCAGTGGATTTGAGCAGGCGCCTGGGGCTCAGGCGTTTGGCGATGATCGCCTGAAGACGCGGCTGGATCAGGGCCACGAGGTTCAGGTCGCGGTCCAGTTGCAGGCAAATCCCGCCGACGAGCACGAACGCCTTGCCGAAGAGCACGAACTCGCGCGGCAGGGTGACGTTGTGTTGGCGGATGAGCCCGGTGATTTCATAGAAGAGGGTCTGCGTGTCGAAGCGGTGCAGCGGCAGGCCGTAGTACTTCTCGATGAGCTGCAGGAAGTCGTTGCGCAACCGCACGCGGTCGGTGTACTCGTCGAGGGCGTCCATGTCCGCGAGGATCTCGACGATCAGCTCCGGCTCGCGGTTGAAGGCGGCCACCAGGGCGATGACCAGTTGCCCGAGCATCTGGTCGTCGATGCGTCCGGTCAGCCCGAAGTCGATCAGCCCGACGGTCGCCGGCGGCTCGATCAGCAGGTTGCCCGGGTGCGGGTCGGCATGAAAAAGCCCGATCTCGAAGAACTGGCGGACGAAGGCCCTCGCGAGCTTGTCGGCGATGGCCCGGCGGTCGACCGCCACGTCGGGGGATTCGAGCACCCGTTGGGCACTGATGCCCTGCAACTCCTGGAGCGTCAGCGCACTGGGACCGCTCAGTTCCCAGAAGACCCGCGGGATGCGGAAACCGGGATCGTCCTTGAAGGACTCCGCGAAGCGGGTCATGACCGCCGCTTCGTTGATGAAGTCCATCTCCCGCAGCAGGTTCCGCTCGAACTCCTCGACGATCAGTTTGGGGTGGTAGAGCTGCAACTCCGGCACCAGCCGCTCGGCCAGATCGGCGATCCAACGCAGGATGGTCATGTCCAGCCGGATGATCTCCTCGATGTCCGGTCGTTTGACCTTGACCACCACCCGTTGCGCGATCTGGCTGCCCTGCGGACGGGTCACCGCACGATGAACCTGGGCGATGGAGCCGCTGGCGAATGGATCGCTCTCGAAGGAGCTGAAACACTCCTCGATCGGCGCCCCGAGCGTCTGGGTCACGATTCGCCGGGCCTCCGCACTGTCGAAGGGCGGTACGCGATCCTGGAGCTGGGCCAACTCGATGATGATGTCCGGCGGGAAGAGGTCCGGCCGGGTGGACAAGGTCTGCCCGAGCTTGATGAATGTCGGACCCAGCGATTCAAGCGCCAGGGCCATCCGGCGTCCCAGACTCGCCTCGGGGGCGTCCTTCTCCCCGGGCAGCACCACGTGCCGCCAGCGCTTGGGCAGCGGGATGTAGCGCTCCAGCCGCAGGCGATCCACCAGGTGCCCGAACCCGTGGTGCGTCAGCACGCGGGCGATGGTCTGCACCCGGCGAATGCTGCGAACCGTTCTGGGCAGATTGAGGGTCACGGGCGACAGGATACCCGCGCCCGGTGCGAAGCCGCAAGCGGCGGGGGAGCGGGTCAGTCTTCGTCGCGGAACTGCGTCTCGTACAGGCGATGGTAGAGCGGGCAGTCGGCGTACAGGCGTTCGTGTGTGCCGATCGCCACCGCCCGCCCGTCTTCCATGACCACGATGCGGTGGGCCCCGCGGATCGTGCTGAAGCGATGGGCGATGATGAAGGCGGTGCGGTTCCGCAGGAAGTCGTTGAGGGCCTGGTGGATCTTGAGCTCGGATTCCGGGTCCACCTGGCTGGTGGCCTCGTCAAAGATGAGGATGGGGGCATCGCGGAGGATGGCCCGGGCGATGGCGATCCGTTGCCGCTGCCCGCCGGAGAGCGTCGCCCCGTGCTCGCCGACGATCGTCTCGTAACCCTCCGGCATCTGCCGGATGAACTCGTCGGCAAAAGCCCTCTCGGAGGCCGATTGGATGGCCTCCTCCGAGGCGTCCGGCCGACCGTATGCGATGTTGGCTCGCACCGTATCCGGGAAGATCACCGACTCCTGCGTGATGATACTGAACTGGCGGCGCAGCGACCGGAGGGTGACCTGACTGATGTCCTGGCCGTCGATCAGGATGCGCCCGCTGTCCACCGGAAAGAATCGCGGCAGGAGGCTCAGCACGGTGGTCTTGCCGGAGCCGTTGGGGCCGACCAGGGCGATGACCTCCCCCTTGGTCACGCTCAGCGAGAAATCGCGCACCGCCGGCTGGTTGCCGCCGGGATAGGTGAACGTCACGCTGTCGAAGACCAGCTCTCGCTGGATGGGCCGGATGTCGGGCCGGCCCGGGTCCTGGGCGTACTCACTCGGGCTGTCGATCAGGTCGA
>CAZEEJ010000002.1:64207-84156 GCA_964511155.1 uncultured Planctomycetales bacterium
GGCGTTGGCCCGCTGCAGCTTCGGGTAAACCGTGCTCAACTTGCGGATCGGGTCGAAGATCGCCCCCAGGCAGACCAGCATGGTGATGAACTCGGGCGTCTGGTCCGGCTGGGCGAGCATGTTGCGGGCGAAGAACAGGATCGCCCCGACCGCGGCGGCGAAGCCCAGTACCTCGATCGCCGGCGAAGTCAGGGCCTCGATGAAGCCCATACGCAGTTCCTGCCGCAGCAGGTGGCGGTCGATCTGGAAGAGCCGCTTGCGCTCATAGTCCTCGCGGGTGTAGCCCTTGACGATCCGCAGCCCGGTCAGCGTACTCTCGAGCTGGCTGAGCATCATCCCGTACCCGATGAGCAGCTTGCGGCTGGCCCGGCGAATCTTGCGGCCGAGCTTGCGGAACAGAATCGCCGCCAGCGGAACGCCGAGCAGCATGACCACCGTCAGCCGCCAGTTCAGGGCCAGGGCCAGGCCGACCGCTCCGACGGCCTTGAAGGGCTCGGCCACGACCTTCTGGAAAAAGTTGTTCAGGCCGCGAAAGATCTCCTGCATGTCCTGCGAAAACATGCTCATCGTGTCGGTGGTGTTGCGGCTGAAGCGGCTCAGCGGCAGGTTGAGCACGTGGGCGTACATCTGGCGGCGCAGATCGATGATCGACCGACTGTTGACCAGGACGGTGAGATACTCGGCGAAGAGGCGGGCGACGTTGCCCACCAGGACCACGCACAGCAAGAGCCCGAGGACGAAGGCCAGCGTGTGCCAGCGCTCGTCGGCCGTCCGGCCCCCGGGGACGACGGCGACCACTTGCCGCAAAACCCGGAAATGCAAATCCAACGGTGGTGCCTGCACCGTGAGTGTGGCCGGCGCCCCCCCTGAAACTGGCTGGTATTCGATCACCAGGGTGCCCGGCGCCCCGGCCAACTCGTGGAACGTGGTGACCGCGTCGCCCGCCACGTCGTTGACCCGCAGGATGAAGTCCCCCTCGCGCAGCCCGGCCCCTTCCGCCGACTGCTTACCGGCCAGAGCCGACCCGGCCTCCAACGAGCGGACCAACGCCGCCGCCGCGGGCACGTTCTCCACCCGCCGGTGACGCAGCACGTCGTAGATGCCCAGCTCGCACCGCAGACGCTTCTCCGCCACGTACTGGTCCACCCAGCCGTGCAGACCCTGCGGCTTCACCATCACCGTCAGCACCGGCAGAATCGACCCGATGCTGGCCGAATACGTGATCGCCATCAGCAGAATGCACCCCAGCGCGGGTACCAGGTAGCGTTTGTGCGGTCGGACGTAGCCCAGCAGCCGCCGGAAGTGCTTAAAGGTCGAGCCTTCCGGCGGTTTGCCCTCCCGCTTCGGCTTTCTCATCATCCCAAGGCCATGCATGGGGCGGTATGATACCGTCGCGGTCCACGTTCAGCCACACCGCAACGCCCGCGTAGTCGCCGCCCAGTGTGGCACCGGCGGTGTGGCACCGGCGTCTCGCCGGTGCTCGGCCGGGTGGCCCATCCTTGCGCAGCAAGGGTGGGCTCGCGATGATCGAACACGTGGGCAAGCCGGCTTGACCAGGAACCCTTCCTCCATCCCCATCATCGTGAGCCCACCCATCGCGTTGCGATGGATGGGCCACCCAACCGCCACGCTTAATCGACGACCAAATCCCCTGCATCCGGCGGGCGCGGCGGCTGCATGTGCTTCTGCGTGTTCACCGCCACTGCCGCCCCCGCCAGCAGGATCACGCCGCCAACCCACTGCCGGCCACCGAACGTCTCGCCCAGCACCAGCCAGGAGCTCAGAATGGAAATGAACGGCGCGGCGATGAGCATGAGCGAGCAGATGGCCACGCCGATCCGCTGGACGGCGATGTAGTACAGGCCATGGGCCAGGGCGATCCCAACCAGCGAAGACAGCCCGAGGATGGCCATCGGCCCTGGGGCCAACCGCAGCACCGAGGCCGGCTCACCCAGGGGAGCGGCGGCCAGCAAGCCGACCGACGTGTAGCTGCTCACCACGCTGAATACGACCAGCGGATGCAGGCGGCCCATCACCGCCCGAACCGCAATGCTGTACACCCCCCAGAAGATCCCGCAGCCGAAGATGATCGCGATGCCCGCCAGGCTCGCCCCGCCGCCGGCACGCAACGCCCCCCAGGACATCACCACGAAGCCCACCAACGCCAACACCGCCCCCATCCAGAAAGCCGGGCTCCGCGCCAGCCGCCGCTCATCCTTGAACAGCAGCAACGCCCCGATGATCGTCCAGACGACGCACAGCCGGAGCAGGAACGCCAGCAAACCCGCGTCCAGGTAGTACGGAGCCCACGCCCACAGTGTCTGCATCACCAGGTTGGCCCCGCTCGGGATCAGGGCCATCAGCCACAGCCCGCGCATCTGCCGCGTGCGCAGCCCCAACACGAACCAGGGCAGGTAGATCAGGGCGGCCAGCGGGTATCGCACCGCATTCGCCGTGAAACCGTCCGGCACACGATCCGCGTGGGCAAGGTACTTGAGCATGACCGGCGTCACGCCCCAGGCCAGGGTCGCTCCCAAGAGGGCCGCGGTGGCGGGCATGTCCAGTTTGAGGCGAATCGCGGCTGGCCCTCCGGCAGGCGGTCACGCGACTCCGCAATCGGCATCGCAACTCGGCGATGGTCACTGCGGCGTTGCGGTCGGTATCGCAGCTCTGCACACCGCCCGACCGCGGCTCCTATATCCGATCCCCGCTCAACAATAAACCCCCCTCCCCCCACCTCATCCTGAATCCGAATCCGAATCCTGATCCTAACCGTAATCCTAATCCCAATCCCAATCCTCATCCTTCTCCCCCTCCAAGCCCATGGGTTGCAACCCGTGGGCTTCACCGCCGCCGTCCCCATTTGACAGCCGACTCGGTCGCGGGTACTATCCTCCTGTCGTTCGACCGCCGCCAACCGCGCGACGGCGTCCGACACCCTGTTGCGGGGTGGAGCAGTTGGCAGCTCGCGAGGCTCATAACCTCGAGGTCACAGGTTCGAGTCCTGTCCCCGCTAATCACGCAAACCCTTATATGCACGGGACTTCCAATCCAGACCCCCCACTTCCGCAGGATCCTGGACAGGTCATCAGGCCGGCGTTTGGACGTGCTTCCGATGAAATCGGGCGATGGCCGTGTTGACGGTGAGAATCAGCCGCTCGTAGTCCCACGGCTTGACCAGGATGCCGGCGACGTTTCCAGCGCGAGAAAGACGCACGACGTCCTGCTGCGTGGCGTTGCCGGTGACGATGATGCAGGGCAGGTCCGGGCGGCATTGTGCCAAGTGGTCCACCAGCTCCGAGCCGGACATGGAGGGCATGGCCAAATCGACGACGGCCACGTCGAAATCCGTTTGCCGCACCCACTCCAGGGCCTCGTGCCCGTTGTCCGTGGCGGCACTCTCGAAACCCGCCCGGTGAAACTCACGGGTCAGGGCGCTGCGGATGAACCGGGAATCGTCCACGATGAGGCAACGGATCCGGCCCGGCGCGGGAATGCTGGCCGCGCGACCGGCGTCTGAAGACTTAGGTGTTGCGCAGGAATAACCTGGACGATCCGCGAGTGAATCACGCGATCCGGCTTGCCGCTTCGCGTCGCAAGCGTAGGAGTTATTGCTGCGCGGTTCCTCAGAGGATGTGTGAGAACTCTCGCCTACCATCCCCGCAGCCACGGGTGTCCCCACCGAACGCGCGTGCCCCGGTGATTCCTCGTCCGGGGGAACCTGGTCCGAGGTACAGCGGATGAACACGCGAGTCAGAAACGGGTTCACTGCGCTCAGCGCGCGGATGCGACGGATCAGTTCCTCCGTCAACTGCGTGTTCCTCTTGAGCAGGAGGACCTCGTCCGCGTTGCGGATGTCCCGGGAGAGTACCATACCTTCGCGGATCTGCTTGACGGAGACCTCCACCTCGACGTCGGTGTCGGGTTTCTCTGCGAACTCTTCAATGTACGCCAGGAAGGCCTTCACCAGTCGCGGGTCGAATCGCTTGCCCTGGCCCTCATGAAGGACGCGCAGCCCCGCCTCGCGAGAGATGCCCGTCGGGTTGGATGCCGGGAAAACCGCCTCGTCGTAAGCATTCACGATCGCGATGATGCGGGCCGACAGGGGAATGTCATCCCCGCTGAGCCCCTCCGGGTGTCCCGAGCCATCGTAGCGCTCCTGCTGGTAGCGTACGCCCCAGGCGATGTTCTCGAAACCGCGCACCTGGGCAAGCATGGCGTACCCCGAGTCCGGGTGGCGCACGGCGGGCGAGGCCTTGCGGGCTCCGGGTGAGCGACTCGCGGCGAAGCCATCCTCGTGGTGCAGGCGGGAGATCTTGCCAAGGTCATGCAGGTATCCGGCAAACTCGATGTCCCGTCTTTCCTCCGCCGGAACCTCCAGCCGGGTGGCCAGGTGCAGGGACAGGTCGGCGACGCGTTTGGCATGGATGCCCAGACTCGGGCTGTACGCCTCGAGAATGCCGGCCAGCACGCCCACCGTGTCGCGCAGCGACTTTTCGAGTTGCTCCTGCAACTCCACCAGGTTGGCGTTTTGGGCTTCGAGTTCCGCCGTTCGCTCCTGAACCTGCACCGCGAGTTGCTGGTTCCACGCTTCAAGCTTCGCCTTCTGCTGCCGGGTGAGTTCTTCGAGTCGGTGGTGGTCTTGAACCAGCCGATAGGCCTCCATCCCCTCCCGCACCGTCTCCCGAAGTTGATCGTCGTTCCAGGGCTTGAGCAGGAACCGGTTGACCCGGCCGTTGTTGATCGACGCCTGCACCGCGGCCAGATCCGTGTACCCGGTCAGGGCGATACGGAAGGCGTCCGGGCGGAGCTTGACCGACTCGGCCAAGACCTCGGCCCCGGACAGGCCCGGCATGCGCTGGTCGCAGATGATCACTCCGACCTCTTCACAGGCCAGGATTTCCAGGGCCCGGTGCCCGTCGCCCGCCAAGTGGACCGTGTGGTTGTCCACGCGCAGCAGACGGCGGATCGCCTGCTGGATATGCGGCTCGTCGTCAATCACCAGGACGGTGGGGTTCATTGCAGAAGCTGCTCCATGGTCCATTGGAAGTCGAAGGCGGTGAACAGCCGAGGCAGACGGGCCATACCGCCCGCCGCCAAGTGACGCTGCCGCCCGGCCGCTTGCCCGGTTGCGTCGAACAGCGGTACGAGGCGACGGTATCCCTGCTCCTGCATTCGCTCGAACCATCCGCCAGCCTGTTGCAGGTCGGCCAGGATCACGTCGCTGGGCAGCACGTCGCGGCCGAGGGCTGCCACCGTCGCGTCGCGGACCTGGGTGCCGCGACGCTCGAGTTGCACGCGCGACAGGCTCGGTCGGACCGGGCCGCCGGCTGTCAGCCAGACCGCCTCCTTGAGCCCGGCCACCAGGCTGCTCACCGGCCGTCGAATCTGCCGGTCGCCCAACATCTCCGTGGCTTCCTTGACCCGTTGATCCAACCGCAGGAACAGTGGGATACAATCCATTTCCGTCAGCCCCAGCCGCCGGGCGGCCGCCTCCAGCCGCTGCTGGTGCGGATGAGGACGATCAAGTCCATAGCCTGCCAAATGGGCAAAGACGTCACCCAGGATGACTACCGCCAGACCTTCCGTCAGTTGGCCATCCTCCCGGTGGTGCTCCAGGACGACTTGGCAGATCGACTTGGGCAGCCCCCACCGCGACATGATGCGAAAGCCGGCCTCGGCATGGTCGATCCCGAAGTGCTCACGCTCGAGTTCCAGGAGCGACCCGCCGTCGGACGAGGCCCGCTGGGCGGTCCGGAACAGCGTCGGCTGCAGGGCGAGCATGGCCAGTTGCCCTGTATCGTGAAGCAACCCGCCAACGAACGCCTCCTCCGGCGACTGGCAACGCAGGTGCGCGGCGATCAGTTCACACGCCGACGCCACCGCCAACGAGTGATGCCATAGCGCCTCATGCTCCCCCATGCGCATCGGGTTGGCCGAGAACGTATTGCGCGCACAGATGCCCAGCACCAGGTTCCGCACGGCGGCCGTCCCCAGACGTGTCACCGCCCGGCTCAGTTGGGTGATTTGCCCCCGGGCCCCATAAAAGGGCGAGTTGGCCACCCGCAGGATCTTGGCCGCGATCATCGGATCTTCGCGCAACACTCTTGCAACATCGTCCGCGGACGAGTCACGTGATTCCGTTACCGCAAGCACCCGCTGGGCCACCGCGTGCAAAGGCGGGATGCTGTCGATTTGGTCCAAAAAACTCGTCTGTTCGAGTACGGTCATACGACTTCCTCCCACAGAGTGATCACCGTTCCATCAGAACCATCGGTTTGGCCGAAAGGTCGCGTGCGGTATTCCACGCGGGAACCGGCGATCTCGATAATGCCCTGCCCCGGAGCGGCGATCGGCGCGTCCTGACCGAACAGGCACGCACACAACTCCGGGGGCAGGACCGCCCATGCCGTGGCCCCGATCAATTCACGCCCTGCCGGCGCGAGCAGGTCGCAAGCCTGGCGGTTTGCGGCGACGATCAGCCCACTCACATCCACCACCACCATCCCCGCCTCGATTTGTTCCAGCAGGTCCTGGGCCAGCGACTGCCCCACGAAGGCGTCGGTCGCCCGCTCGCTGAGCTGGCGGTTCAAATGGATGAGCTGCTCGTTCTGGCGAGCGATCTCGCGAGCCATGCGCTTGATCTGGCCCTCCATCTCGTACTGTTCCACCGCCCGACGGATATTCAACAGCAGCTCTTCGTCGTTCCAGGGCTTGGTCATGAACTTGTAGATCGCCCCCTCGTTGATCGCGGCGATGATCGCCTTGACCTCCGAGTAGCCGCTGAGCACGAGGCGGATGGTGTCCGGCCAATGGTCCTGGATTTGGCGCAGCAGCTCGATTCCGTTCATTCCGGACATGCGGTAGTCGGAAATGATCACGTCAACCGGCTGTTGCTGCATGAGGGCCAGCGCATCCTCGCCGCTGGCGGCGGTCACGAGTTCGTACGGCTCGCGGCGCAGCAATCGCCGCAGTGCGGTGATGATGTTGGGCTCATCGTCCACCAGGAGCACGCGCCGCGTGCGCTCCGGCACGGGCACGGGGGCCGAGCCGCCGCTTCCGCATTCCGGGCACGCCGGAGCCATGATTATTCCCGGAGGCCGCCCCGGTTCAAGCAACGGACAGATCATCATGACGCACCTCCCCTGCAACATCCGGACCCGTCAGCGGAAGCTCCACTCGAAACGTCGTTCCCACTCCCCGTGTACTCTGCACCCGGATACGACCGTGGTGTGCCTCGATGATCCGGTAGGCCAGATGCAATCCCATACCGGTGCCCTTGCCCACCGCCTTCGTCGTGAAGAAGGGATCGAAGACCCGCTTGAGGTTCTCCGCCGGGATGCCGCATCCCGTGTCCGCGACCTCGATCCACACCATCGCGCCTGCCTGGCCGGTGCGCACCGTGATGGTCCCCTGGCTCTCGATCGCCTGGGCCGCGTTGACCAGCAGGTTGAGAAATACCTGGCCCAGACGCCCGCCATAGCAGGGCAGAAGGGGCAAATCCCCGTACTCGCGCACCACCTGTGTCTTGTACTTCAGCTCGTTCCACGCCACGTTGATCGTCTTGTCCAGCAGGCGGTTGATGTCCTCCTCGTTGACGTCCGGGTTGTCGACGTGCGAGAAATCACGCAGATCGGCCACGATCTGCCGCACCCGCTGCGTGCCTTCGGCCGACTCCGAGATCAGCGCCCCGATGTCGGACAGCAGGTAATTCACGTCCACCTCGTCACACAGGGCCTGCACCTGCTCGGCGGTCGGCCGCAACTCCGCTCCCCCCTCCAGGCAGGCCGTCAGCAGACCACCGTACTGCGTCAGAACCTGCTTCAGGTTCTCCACGTAGTGCCCCAGCGAGTTCAGGTTGCTGGTGATGAACCCGATCGGGTTGTTGATCTCGTGGGCCACGCCGGCCGCCAGTTGCCCGATCGAAGCCATCTTGTCCACCTGGGCGAGCTGGGCGTGCATGGTCTGCACCTCGGCCAGGGCCTCCTGCAAATGGCGGTTCTGGGTCTCGACTTCCTGCGTCCGTTCACGGATCGTCCGCTCGAGGTTCTCCTCCCGGGCCCGCGCCTGCCGGGCGAAGACCCACTTGGCCGCCAGCGTCTCCGCCAGTTGCCGGGCCTCCATGCCGTCGAACGGCTTTTTGAGAAGCAACAGACGGTCGCTTCGGCCGAGCTTCTCCACCATGTCGTCCCAGGTGTAGTCTGAGTAGGCCGTGCAGATCACCGTCTGGATCTCCGGGTCCGCCTCCCACAGGCGGGCGATCGTCTCCACCCCATCCAAGCCCGGGGGCATGCGGATATCCACGAAAGCCACCGCATACGGGCGCCCCGCTTCGACTGCCTGGCGCACCATCTCGGCCCCCTCGCTCCCCTGGCAGGCCGATTCCAGCGCGAACGCCGACCCGGCGAATACGCCGGCCCGGTCGTCACGCGACTCGCCGAACAACGCCTGTTCCGCCTTATCCAACGCCCGCCCGATCCGATCATCCCCGCACAGGATCTTGCGGAAGTCCTCGTGGATCGCCCGGTTGTCGTCGATCACCAGGATCCGTCGGTTGTCCACGGCCACCGGATGGCTCATACCCGTTCCTCCATCATGTCCACGGGCAGATCAAGCGTGAAAGTCGCCCCCTGCCCCTCTCCCCCACTCTGGGCCGTCAGCGTGCCCTGCATCGCCTTCACCAGGATCGCGCTGTTGTGCAGCCCCAGACCATGCCCTCGTTTCTTGGTGGTGAACCCATGGGTGAAGATCCGCGGCAGGCTCTCTCGCGGGATCCCCACCCCATTGTCGTTCACTTTGATGCACACACGATCCTCTCCGCTCCGGCCCAGGTGAATGGTCAAACGCTTGTCGCTCCGACTGCCCGCCTGCAACGCGTGCTTGGCGTTGCGGACCAGGTTCACCAGGATCTGCAGGAGCTTCTGCCGGTCGCCCCGGATCTGCGGCACCTCCTCGAAGGCCCGCACCACCTGGATGCCATGCTGTTCGAACGACGTGACGCTCAGCCGCAAGGCGTCCTCCACCAGCGGCCCCAGGTCGATCGGCTCAACGATGCTTGACGACCGGGCGTACGCCTGTTGCATGTTCACCACGCTCTTGATGTGCTCGATGTTGCGGGTCAGCGACGACAATTCCTCGATGACCGCCGCCTGCTCCGCGGTGAAGTGTTCGGCCAACTGGGCGATGTAGTCCACCAGCGGCCGACCCTGCCCACCCCCGGCGAAAAACGATTCCGGATCGTCCATGTGGGTCTGCATCATCCCCACCGCCTTGCTGAGCCCCGGCAAGCGCACGTGCCGTACCTTCTCGGCCACCAACTCGGCCGATACGTTCACGCTGTTCAGCACGTTCCCCACGTTGTGCAGAACGCCGCTGGCGATCTCGGCCATCCCCGCTTGCCGCGAGGCCTCCAGCAACTCCCGGTGCATCGCCTCGATTTGTGCCGCCGCCGCCTTCTGCTCCGTGATGTCTGCGTGCGCCACCACGATCCGCGCCGCACCATCGCCTTCGAACCGCGTGACCCCCATCCGGAACCAGCGCGGCTGGTCCAGGGCCCGACAGACGTACTCCATTTCGAACGACTCCCGCTCCCGACGCATGACCGCCCGTACCTCCGTCTCGAACACGAGGGCTCCCGCGGCGCATTCTTCGGTCGCCTGCGCACACCTCGCCGAGCAGTCAATCGTTGACATGATCCGATGCAGGCAGCCTCCGTAGGTCTCCGTGAACTCCTTCCACCTTTTATTGACCGCCAGCACCTTTCCCGTCTCATCCAGGATGGCGATATGCAACGACAAAGCGTCCACCGTCGCCTGGGCAAACTGTTGCTCCGCCCTCAATGCCGCCGTGCGTCGCGTCACCGCCTGCTCCAGGGCAATCTGTCGGTTACGCATGAAGCCCACAAAGGTGGTGAGCACACCCGTCAAAAACACCCCTCCGAAACCCGCCAGCCACCCCGTCCGCATGGGATACCGCGCTTCAAAGGCCGCGGTGGGATGGGAAACGACCGCGAAGGCTCGGCCAAAAGCAAACACCGGGTGCACCAGATGAGCTGACTGCTCCGCATGAAGGTGCGGATGCAAGGTGGAAACATGGCCGTCCAGGTGAGCTCGAGGATGTGTTGCCAGGAGCGCCGCCGGCTCATCGACCGTCAGGTCCACCCAGTGCATCTCGACCAGCGATCCCTCGTGCTCGTATCGCCGCAATGCCTGGTCGAATGTGGATTGCAGCCCCAAAGCTCCCACGACGAAGCCGCGCACCCCCTTGGCCGGCTTCGCGGCCTCCGTCTCGTTCTCCCCGGCATGATCGTCGCCCTTGGCGAACACCGGTCGGATGATGAGGATCCCCGGCTCGAGGCCGGTCTTCCGGATCAGAGTGATCGGTTCGCTGGCCGTCACCAACCCCGTGCGCATCGCTTCGCCAATCGCGTCCCGCCGTTTCGACTCTGAACCGAGGTCGAATCCCACGACGATGCGATGATCGGCTTCCGGAGCCACGTATGAAAGCGGGTAGTACACGGCTCGATCAGCGGCCGGCACGCGCTGTCCCTGCCCATCCAGTTCCCAAATGACAAAGTCGGTAAGCCCTTGGCGGCGGGCCTCGGCCTCGAAATGCTCCCTTTGTTCGGCCGGCACAGCGGCGGCCCAGGCATACGCCTGGATCGCTGCCACCCTCGCCAGCGGCTCGGCAAACGCGGAGAACTTCTGCCTGGCCACATGCTCATGGCCGTCAAACAGAAACGCTAAGCAGGCCAGATCGGCGGCATCGGCCAAGAGCGCTTCACGGAACGCGTCCGTCCGCATGTCCGCATGTTTGTCAAAAATGTGCCACCGCTCCCGACGTTCGGACTCCATCACCAGCAGCGTGCCCGTCAAGGCCAGAACCATCCCAATCGTACCTACCAATCCGGTTTCCAGATGCCGCAGCCGTAATTGCCGATTGGCCGACAATCGGTCGCGCCACTCCATGCCCGCCAGGCCGCCCAGCAGAAGCGCCAGCAGAAGGACCGTCCCGACGATGGGGCCCCGCCGGGCACTGCTGACGGCTGCTTGCCAGTCAGCGGCCAGAACGTCCAAGCCGACCACCATCAGAATCTCGCCGCTGAGTGGGTCAAGTACCGGTGCGAGGGCTGAAACGAAAGCTCCGTATTCATCCCGATACGGCCCCACGACCACGGACCGCCTGCTCGCGAAGCACGCCCACACCTCCGGCGAAGGCTCCGCATAAGGCGTACCCGGCAACGACGCGAGCGGGTCGCCTTCGGGATACGTCTCCGGCCCGAACACGATCGCCCCTTCCCGCAGGGCCATGCTGTAGATGCCACGCTGTGGAATAAACTTGCCGTAGGCGGTCAACTGATCCCGGATGCGCTGAAAGGCGGGATGGCCCAGATCCGCCTCCGTGAAGGTCAGGTCCCGTGCCAGATTGGGGTTGATCGTCTGAGCGATCGCCACCGCCCGCGAGAGCAATCGCTCCCGGGCTTCGTTGTCGGTCGTGGCGCTCCGCCGCTTCGCGGCCCACCAACCCGTCGCCGCCACCAGCACCATCGCCGCAACCAGCACCGCTCGGCGGCTTGGCCACCGCAGCAGGATGTCCTTCCATGTCGCGACCATGTCTTCCCTGCCGTCCCTTCTCACCCCTGGCCACCTCGAACCTCGACCGTCTGGTACGCTTCCACAAACCGGGACCACGTGCGCTCCCGGTGTTCCCGCCACGCTTGCGGACTGGCCCCCAGCGCGTCCGTCACCACCTGGCGAACTTCCTCGTCATCCCACGGCTTGGCCAGCAACCGGAAGATCTGGCCTTGATTCACCGCCGGCACCACCACGTCCTCGTCGCAGCAATGGGCCGTCAGCAGCACCCGCACCGTGCCCGGCGAAACCGCCCGCGCCTTTCGCAGCAGTTCCACCCCACGCATCCCCGGCATCGCCTCGTCGCAGATGAGCACCTCCACCCGCTCGACAGCCAGGATCTCCAACGCCTCCGCCGCACTGCCGGCTTCGAGCACCCGGCAGCCGAAACGCGTCAGCACGCGATTCAGCGCACGAAGCACATGCGACTCGTCATCCACGCACAGCACCCTCGGCTGGTGAAGCATTGCATTCGCATCGGCCATCATCCGACCCTCTCCCAAAGGTTCGATCCCCAGGTCGGCACACCTCCGGCGTCTATACGGACAGAGCTGCCGACCTCGGGATGCCCTCCACGACGAACGCCAACCTGGCCCCGCTGGGGCTCACGGGATCCCTGCTCGACGGGGTCGCCATTCCGACCCCGCAACGACCGTTCAGTATGACCGGTTGGCCAGTACTAATTCAGGTTTTGGAGACCGGCTGTTCAAGGATCGTATACGAAGGAGCACCATGTGAGGGGGGAAGTGCCCCATTGTGGCTACCGCCCATAAAAGCCTGCATCAGGACTGAGAATCCGGCTCTTGATTCGGATCGCGCCATGCGATGCCCACGCCACGGAGCACCGGAGCACCGGAGCACCAGAAGTTGTCCGCGGATTCAATGCCGGGAAGACCGCGAGGGCGAACCATCGCGACGTGACGCCCTGGGGGGAAACCAACGAGGCCGACGGGGCTCGAACCCGCAACCTTCGGATCGACAGTCCGATGCTCTAGCCAATTGAGCTACGGCCCCGGAGAACTCGGCTGGTGCAGAGTCTCGCGAGACCAAGTAGTGTACTTGCCCAAATGCGGATGTCAAGCGGCCGATCCGGGCCGTCTACCGGGGGGGGGGCAGAATCAGCGGGGTGGCCGTTGGAGGATCGGCGGGGTGAGGATTCAGTGAGGACCGAGTCAACTTGTTGGTGGGGACCGAGTCAACCTGTTGATGGACGTGCCCAAGCGTGTCTGACGAACAGCAACAAGTTGCCTTGGTCCTGGCAACAGGGCGGGTGGCCCATCCTTGCGCAGCAGGGGTGGGCTCGCGATGATCGAACGTGTGGGACGGCCGACGGGGGGCATGGGTCGGTACTCCGATCCGTGGTTGCGCCGGGACGGGCCCGGGACGGAGGGCCGGCCGGTGGGGCCTGCCCAGCGACATTTAGGGCCGGGCGCCAAATCGGGTAGAATGGCACGATGTTTATTGACCGTGCCGAGATTTTCGTTCGCGGCGGCCACGGCGGCCGCGGCTGCATCAGCTTCCGCCGGGAGAAGTTCCTGCCCAAGGGCGGGCCGGACGGCGGCAACGGCGGGCAGGGCGGCGACACGTACCTACTGGCCGACCCGTCGATGACCACGCTGCTCGACCTCACCGGCCGGCACCATTGGATCGCCGAAAACGGCCAGCCCGGCAAGGGCAAAAACATGACCGGCCGCAGCGGGCGCGACCGCATCGTCCGCGTCCCCCCGGGGACTCTTGTCTACGATCGCGACAGCGGGCGCCTGCTGAAGGACCTCGACCAGCCGGGCATGAAGATCCTCATTGCCCGCGGCGGGCGGGGTGGCAAGGGCAACCTCCACTTCGTCTCCTCGCGGATTCAGGTCCCCCGCCTCGCCCAGCCCGGCGAACCGCCCGAGGAACGCTGGCTGCGGATGGAGTTGAAGCTCATCGCCGACGTCGGGCTCGTGGGTCTGCCGAACGCCGGCAAGAGCACCCTCCTCTCCCGCGTCAGCCGGGCCCGACCCAAGATCGCCGACTACCCCTTCACCACGCTGGAACCGCAACTCGGCATCGTCGAATTGACGGGCTTCCGGCGGTTCGTCATGGCGGACATTCCCGGACTGATCGAGGGGGCGCACGAGGGCGTCGGGCTGGGCGACGATTTCCTCCGCCACATCGAGCGGACCCGGGTCATCGTCCACCTGATCGACGTCCATCCACTGCCCGAGCAGCCCAGCCCGACCGCCAGCTACCACGCCATCCGCCGCGAGTTGGAGAAATACTCCCCGCAATTGGCCGGCAAGCCGGAGATCATCGTGGCCAACAAGATCGACTTGTCGGACACGCTGGAAGCGGTGGACCGCCTGCGTGAGGATCTGGGCCGGGAAGTCCTGGCCATCAGCGGGGTAACGGGTGCCGGCCTCGAACGCCTGGGCGACCGGCTGTGGTCGATGATCGAGGAAGCCCGACAGGCCGACCAGATCGCCTGCGAGCAGCAACCCGCCGACGATCCCTTCGCAACCGCCGCCGTGGGTGATCCCCCCCCGCCGCCGGCCGCCCCTGGAGAGAACGAGCCATGATTCGCCCCCAGTCGCCCGCCCCCACCGACGCCTCGACCGGCCTAGTCCTGATGGACATCGGCAACAGTCGCATCGGGCTGGCCACCTGGTCCGCCGGCGTCCGGGGTGAGTCGCAGCATGTGGCCGGCGCCGAGCCCGCCGCCGTGGCCCACCACGTCCGGCAACTCTGGGAAACGCTCGCGTCCTGCCCGCGCCGCACCCTGGTGGTCAGTTCGGTCTGCCCGCCGGTGGCCGAGCCCGTCCTCACCGCCTGCCGGGAACAAGGCATCGCCCCCGTGCAGGTGGTCGGCCAGGACATCGACCTGCCCATCGCCGCGGACGTGCCGGCTCCTCTCAAGGTCGGCACCGATCGCCTGTGCGTGGCCGCCGCCGCCTATGCCCGCGTCCGCGGAGCCTGCGTCGTGGCCGACTTCGGCACCGCCCTGACCATCGACCTCGTGGCGGACAACAACGTGTTCCTCGGCGGCACCATTCTGCCCGGGCTCAACCTCTCCGCCCAGGCCCTGCACGAGCACACCGCCCTGCTGCCGCTCGTCGAGATCGGCACGCCGACGGAGACCCTCGGCAAGGATACCGCCAGCGCGATCCGCAACGGGGTCTTCGCCATGATGGTCGGCGCCCTGCGCGAAATCACCGAGCGATACGCGACGCAGATCGGCAAGTGGCCTCCGCTCGTGCTGACCGGCGGCGACGCGGCGACCATCGCCTCCGCCTGCGATTTCGTCGATCTCGTTGTACCGGACCTGTGCCTCGATGGCCTGGTCATCGCCTACCGCAACGCCGCCGGGATTCGTGATGACGACGAAGAAGGCGAATGACCCCTGTAAGGCCGCGTGCCTGACCCCCTCCGCGCCCGGCGGAATCGGTGTCATCCAGGTGATCGGCCGCGACGCCCCCGCCATCGTCGCCGCCATGATCGAGGCCCGGCGCCCACTCGATTGGGACTCCTGTCCCGCCGACCACCTCCACCTCTGCCGCATCCGCGATGGTCGGGAGTTGGTCGATGAGGGCCTCGTCGCCGTGCGAACCGACTCCGCCGGACGCCGCGTCGTCGACCTCAGCGTGCACGGCGGGCCGCGCGTCGTGCAGCGCGTGCTGCTCATCCTCAAGCAAGCCGGCGTCCACATCGTCGAGCCCGGCGAACTGGGCGAGCACACTTGGCCGCAAACTTCGCTCATCGAACGCGAAGGGCTGGACCTGCTGCCGCGGGTCCAGACACGCCCCGTGGCCGCTTGGCTCATCCGCACCATGCACCAGTTGCCCGCGAAGCTGGAATCCCTGGCCCGCCGGCTCCGGGCAGGTGACGTTCGGGAAGCCAAGGCCTGGCTGCAAGCTGCCGCGGCGTGGACGCCTCAGTTGCGGTATCTGCTGACCGGCATACGCGTGACCGTGCTCGGTGCCCCGAATGCCGGGAAATCGACACTCGTCAACCGCCTGGCCGGACGGGAAACCGCCATCACCAATCCGACTCCCGGCACCACCCGCGACTGGACGGAGCACCGCGGTGCAGTGGACGGCCTGCCCTTCACCTTCGTGGACACGGCGGGCCTGCGGGAGACATCCGAGGCGCTCGAGCAGGAAGCCATCCGTCGAGCCCGCCAGCAGATCGCCCCGGCAGATCTGGTCCTGCTCCTCGTGGACCGGTCCGCTCCCTGCTCACCCGAGGCACTCTCCACCCGCCTGGGTGAGGAGGACGCCCCACCGTCCGGCCGGCCTGTCCTGCTGGTCTGGAACAAGACTGATCTGCCCCCCCATCCGTCGCATACCCCCGCCGGCGACCCAGCGCAACCGCCGGCGGTGTCCATCAGCGCCCTGAGCGGGACCGGGCTGGAGGCCCTGCGCCGTGGGCTGGTGGAGGCGGTGGGACTGGCAGGCTGGCAGGGCCGGACCGGCTACCCGTTTACAACCCGGCAGGCGGCCGGCTGCCAGCGGGCGTTATCGGCTCTGGCTCTGACGCCCCCCAACCCCGCCGCCGCCGCCGATGGTCTGCAAGAGATTTTCGCCGGCTGATTCCTCTTGAGAAGACCGCGTTCAGCCGGGGTATAATCGGGTGTAGACCGGGCGGCCCGACGTGCCCTGAAAGTGTTGAACTCCCCGCCCGGCAAGCGTAAAGTACGCCCCGCGAGGTCCGGGGAAAGAAAAACTCGGATAACCGACGGCGGCCCTCCCTCCCGGGGCGGAGCGGACCTGTATGGCAGACGGCGTCAAAAGCGAAACCCAACTCGGCCGTATGGCGATCGATCGCAAGCTCGTCACGGTCGAGGAGCTCAACACCTGTATCGAGGAGCAGAAGGCGCTCGCGGGCCAGGGCAAGCTGCTCAGCCTCAGCGAAGTGCTGATCAAGCAGGGGTACGTCACGCGCTCGCAGTTGCAGCGTATGGGCGGAGACATGGAAGATTCCATCGCCCAGAAGATGCAACAGATCCCCGGATACCAGATCCTCGAAAAAATCGGCGCCGGGGCGATGGCCACCGTCTTCAAGGCCCGGCAACTGAGCCTCGACCGCATCGTGGCCGTCAAGGTCCTGCCCAAGAAGCTCGGGGCCGACCCCCAGTTCGTCGACCGATTCTACAAGGAGGGTCGGGCCGCCGCCCGGCTCAACCACAACAACATCGTCCAGGCCATCGACGTCGGCGAGGCGGGCGGGTACCACTACTTCGCTATGGAGTTCATCGAGGGCAAGACGGTCTACGACGACCTCGCCGCCGCCAAGGTCTACTCCGAGCGCGAGGCCCTGGACATCATCATCCAGGTCGCCCGGGCCCTGGAGCACGCCTCCGTCCGCGGGTTCGTGCACCGCGACGTCAAGCCCAAGAACCTCATGCTCACCCGGGACAACGTGGCCAAGCTGGCGGACATGGGTCTGGCCCGGGAGACCGCCGACCGCAAGGCGGCCCGCGACGAGGCCGGCCGGGCTTACGGCACGCCCTATTACATCAGCCCCGAGCAGATCCGCGGCGAGCTGAACATCGACTTCCGGGCCGACATGTACTCCCTGGGCGCGACCTTCTATCACATGGTCACCGGGCGGGTGCCCTTTGAAGGTTCCACCCCGGCCGCGGTCATGCACAAGCACCTCAAGGAGCCGCTCATCCCGCCCGACCACCTCGTCCCCACCCTCTCGACCGGCGTGGGCGAAGTCATCGAGCGCATGATGCGCAAGCGCCCCGAGGAGCGGTACGAGAGCATGAGCGACCTGATCCGCGACCTGGAGGCCATCGCCCGCGGCGAGCCGCCGCTCCAGGCCCGCAAGCACGTGGACCAGGGCCTGCTCGAACGGCTCGCCGACAGCACCACCCCGAAGCCCCCGCCCCCGCCGCCGCCGCCGCCCCCCCCGCCGACCGTGCCCCTCCTGTGGGTTTTTATCCTGGGCGCGCTGCTCGGCCTGTCGCTGCTGCTCAACCTCATCCAGATCCTCCTCTGAGACCCGGAACAGAGACGCACGGCCGACCCAACGCCAACAGTGTGGACCCCAGCGTTGCATTCCGCAATGCGGGAAAAGTGAGAAGTCAGAAGTGAGAAGTGAGAAACGGTGTCTCCCGTGGATGCCGATGAACCTCATTGGCGGTGAGGTGGGGCGGCAGGCATGGAAGGTGGCTTTTTCTCAATTCTCCATTCCTCATTCTCCATTCCCTCCGGTTGCAGAATGCAACTTGGGGGTTGAGTAACACGGCCCAGGGAGCGTCCGGGGACTGGCTCTTTTTTGCCGGCGTGGGGGCTTTCAATGCGGTTCAGTCACTTGACAGCATGGCGGTACCGTCGCGCCAGAAAGGTTTTAAGGCAAAAAAGTGCCTGTCCCCCTTCCCGCGCAAGCAGGGTCGATCGGACCGCCTGAAGCCGTGAAACATCGCTGGAATGTGCCGAAATCGGATTGGTCCACGTCGCCGTCCCGATCGAGGTCTTTGTCCTCGCAACCGGCCGGTAAGGGGATTGCCGGGCCTGAACTGCACGCGAGGAACACCTCGAGATCGCGGCCGTCGATATCGCAGTCCCGGTCGAAGTCGAGGAATACGCCGCTCCCTCCGGGGTAGTGAATGATGTCAGCCAGCCGGCCGGCGACGTTGGCCGCGCCCTCGGCGGAAAAATGCACGCTGTCCCTCAGGTCGGCGCTCGTGGAGATGGATAGACCCTCAATCACGTCGATGTGCGTATCGCCGGCCGCTTGCCGGGCGGCCACGATGTCGCGCACCGCCTGCCGATACTGCTCGCGAGTCGCATTCTCCGAGCCCGCCGCCGTCAGCGTGATGCAGTAGATCGCCAGTGTCGGGTGCGTCTGCCGGAGGTTGGTCAGGAACTGCTCATACTCCGAGATGAACAGCGGCAGGTTGTTGCTCGACATGTGATTCTGTCCCCACAAAACCGTGGCGACATCCAACGACTCGCCGTCGAGCATCGAGCCGAAGCTTGGCGTGACCTTGGACCCGCCGACACCGAGGTTGAAGGCCTCCCAGCCCTTGGCCTGAGCCAGCAGCCACGGATAGTTCTGGTCGCTGCGCGGCAGGGCTTGCCCGCCATGGGTGATCGAATCCCCGAACGCCGCATAGCGCGGCCGGCACTCCGGCGGGAGCCGATAGAGTGATGCATTCGCATCGAGGGACAGGCCCAGAAAGCTGAGCGACTGGTAAGGGGGACAGAGGATGCGATACGTGACCGCCTGGCCCGGCTGCGGCGAGGTGAATGCCACGTCTTCGGATGCCGTCGTCCCCGTCTCCACGCCGCTCTGGAAAATGACGAACTCTCCGTCGACCTGATAACCGGGGACCGCTGCAAACGAGGCAGTGACCTGCATGCTGTCGGTGCGGAAACGGACGGCGATGCCGCTGGCGGTGCGAGCGATGTCCGCTGAGAAGGTGCCGCCGGGATCGGCCAGCACCGCGTCAGTGAACCGCTGCAGCAGCATGGCCCCAGCCGCGTGCCGCGGGAACAGGTCACCCTCGAAGTCGATGCGCGCATCGTCGGGCCCGAAGCTCATTTTCCGAAAGCGGACGGCGTCCGCAATGACCACAGAGGGATTGGCGTTGTTGCCGAGCCGGACGCATCCGGTGGTCCCGGCTTCGAAGGGGTGGCTTCCAAGCGACACCCATGTCCGGCCGTTCATCTGTTGATTAACCGCCACCACCTCGCTCCCGTCTCGATGATGCACCGTGAATGGCGCGTTGTCGGCGCGGTTGGAGCCTGCGGTGTAATGGGCGCACACACTGTAAACCCCGGCCGATGGCAGGTTCGGCCGCCATTCCACTTCGCCGGCCACGCCGCCTGCGGATGTGGTCGTGCAGAAAAGGTAGTTGGAGCCGATGTAACCCGGGGCGTAAGTGCTGGACGTCCAGTTGCCGGCCAGGATTTGAAACTCCGGGCCCAAGTTGTCCAGGATCACCTCCTGGCCGCCGCTGGCCGCCGCAAGGGCGACGAGCACCAAACCACTGATCCTGATAGGAAATCGGATTCCGCGAGGGGCGGCGGGGTGGTCCCGGGGGTCGGGAATCTGGGGGGCGGGGGTCGTTTGGGGACCCATGGTGGCCCTCCGGGCAGTCGGTTCCCACCGATCATGAGACGCTTCTGGCCCATTCCGCGGAGTCATGCCGGCGGGCCGGGAAACCGCGGACCATCCACGGACCACATGAGCATAGTATAAGTTCTGATCCCGGCCGTTGCAAGGCCGACACCGAGCCTGTTCCGCATGGGATCACGGCTCTCAGGGGATGTGCCAGAAGTGCGTGGCGTATCAGAGCCGCGACCGTAAGGGAGCGGTTCTTCTCGGCAG
>CAZEEJ010000003.1:0-25904 GCA_964511155.1 uncultured Planctomycetales bacterium
CTCTCCAAGTTCGAGGGCCGCGGCGAAAGCATCGACCTCGACGAGCTCAAGGAGCTGGCCGAGTCCAACCCGGTCAAGAAACTGCTCAACCTCGTCCTGCTGCAGGCGATCAAGGACAAGGCCAGCGACATTCACTTCGAGCCCTTCGAGACCGAGTTCAAGATGCGCTACCGCATCGACGGCGTCCTCTACGAAATGGTTCCGCCCCCCCGGCACATCGCCGTGGCCGTCGCCAGCCGCATCAAGGTCATGGCCAACCTGAACATCGCCGAGCGCCGATTGCCCCAGGACGGGCGTATCGAGCTGCAGGTCGGCGGTAACCCCATCGACCTGCGCATCAGCGTCCTGCCGACCCTCTTCGGCGAAAGCGTGGTCATGCGGGTACTCGACCGCGGCAACGTCCAGCTCAGCCTCGACCGCATCGGCATGCGCGACGAGCAGTTGAACGTCATGCGCCAGCTCATCAAAAAGCCCAACGGCATCATCATCAACACCGGGCCCACCGGCTCGGGCAAGACCACCACCCTCTATGCCGCGCTCAACGAACTCAACGACGTCGCCGTCAAGATCCTCACTGCTGAGGATCCCGTCGAATACGACATCGACGGGCTCATTCAGTGCGGGATCAACCCTGAAGTGGGAATGACTTTCGCGAAGTGTCTGCGGAGCTTCCTGCGGCAGGACCCGGACATCATCCTGGTCGGTGAGATCCGCGATCTGGAGACCGCCCAGATCGCCGTTCAGGCTTCGTTGACCGGACACCTGGTCTTCACGACACTCCATACGAACGATGCGCCTTCGTCCATTGCCCGGCTCGTGGACCTGGGGTTGGAGCCGTTCCTGGTCACCGCGACGCTGGAGGCCATCGTGGCCCAGCGTCTGACGCGGCGGATCTGCCAGAACTGCAAGGACGAGTTCCGCCCGACGGAGGATATGCTCCTGGAGATGGAACTGACGCCCGACGAGGTCCGCAACCGGACGTTCATGTACGGGCGCGGCTGCGATTATTGCAATAACACCGGCTACCGGGGCCGGTTGGGCCTCTTCGAGATCATGGCCATCAACGACGAGTTGCGGGACCTGATCATGAAGCACGCCTCGACCGCCCTGCTGCGGAACGCCGCCCGCAAGGCGGGGATGACCTCGCTGCGGGAGAACGGCCTGCTGGGCATCTACGAAGGGTTGACCACCATCGAGGAGGTGGTGCGCGAGACCATCGTGGAAGAGGCGTAGGGGGGGGACAAGAGAGGAGACAGGGGACAGGAGCCGGGGACGCAAGTCCCCGGGTGCGGGCGGGGGGTAGGACACGAAGTTGCGAGAAGGGGCGGGATGGCGAGAGAGGGCGCGATGACGTTTACCTCTTCGCGATGAGGCGCAAGGGGCTTTCTTTCGGAGCACGGCGATGGCGACGTTCCTGTATGAAGCCATGAACCAGGCGGGGCAGGAGGTCAAGGACGAGATCGAGGCGGCATCCTCGGAAGACGCCTTGACCAAGATCCGCGGTCTGGGCTACTACCCGACCAAGCTGAAACAGAAGGGCGGCAAACGGGCAGCCAAAGCCGAGGCGGCGGCCGCGGGTGGCAAGAAGCGCAAGGCCGTCGGCGGCATCGGCCGGGTGAAGGTCAAGGAGGTCACCCAGTTCACCCGGCAATTATCCACCCTCCAGGACGCCGGCTTGCCCATCCTGCGGAGCCTGCGCATCCTCGAACAACAGCAGAAACCGGGCATGCTGCGCATGATCCTGCGCAACGTGGCCGACGACATCGAGGGCGGGGCCACGCTCTCGGAGGCCATGGCCGGCCAGCCCAAGGCCTTCGATCGCCTGTACTGCAACATGGTCCAGGCCGGCGAAACGGGCGGCGTGCTCGACGTCATCCTCCAGCGTCTGGCGGACTTCATGGAGCGGGCCCAGCGGCTCAAGCGCAAGGTCGTGGGGGCCATGATCTACCCGGCCGTGGTGATCACCTTCGCGGTGCTCATCGTCGCGGGCATCATGGTCGCGGTGGTGCCCAAGTTCGAGGAGATCTTCAAGGACTTCGGCACCTCCCTGCCGAGCATGACCATGATGCTCATCGGGATCTCGAACTGGTTCGTCAAGGCCCGTCCGCCGGGGTGGGTCATCGTGCTGTTCAGTCCGATCGCGGTCGTCATGCTGATGAAGCTGTTGCGCATGTCCGAGGCCGGCCGGTACGGCGTGGACATGGTCAAGCTCAAAATGCCCATCCTGGGCAACATCCTGTCCAAAACGGCGGTGGCACGGTTCACCCGGACGCTGGGTACGCTGCTGGCGGCGGGCGTCCCGATCCTCGAAGCCATCAACATCACCCGCGAGACCTCGGGCAGCGAGGTCTACAGCCGGGCCCTGCGTACCGTGCACGACGAGATCCGCGAAGGCGAGTCGTTCGCCAACCCCCTGCGGGCCGCCAAGATTTGCGACTCCATCGTCGTCAACATGATCGACGTCGGCGAGGAGACCGGCGATCTCGATAAGATGCTCATCAAGATCGCCGACAACTACGACGAGGAAGTCGAGACGCTGGTGGACGGCTTGGTCAGCCTGCTGGAACCGGTGATGGTCGTGGCCCTGGGCGGGATCGTCGGCTTCATCGTCATCGCCCTGTTCCTCCCGCTGGTGCACCTGATCAACGCGGTCTCCTCCGGCGGCTGAGCGGGGGGCATGCCGGTTCACTGCGCCGGTTTAACGTGCCGGTTTAACGTACCGGTTCAGCCCTGTCGCTTGCGACACGGTGGGTGCCGCAAGCGGCACCGCTAAACAAGCGGCTGAACAGACAGCCAGGCCGGCGGCTCAACCAGCGGTGGCACGCGCTGTGAAGCGCGGAACCGCCCAACACGCCACGGCGCCTCGTTTTCAGGCGCATTCCCGCGTGACTTTTCGGGCCTTGGCGTGATAAGATAGATTGGGTCTTTGTACCGTACCTTGTTCAAGGAGCTTCGCGATGTCTCTGCGCAATCGTCCTTCCGCCCGGCGGCCGGGTTTCACCCTGGTCGAGCTACTCACCGTGGTGGCCATCATCTCACTGCTGATCGGCATCCTGCTGCCCTCGCTGAGCCGGGCCCGCGACCAGGCCAAGCGTGCCCGGACCGCAGCCCTCCTCTCCGCCGTGGAGAAGGGGGTCGAGATGTTCTACGCGGACTTCAACCAGTACCCCGACTCGACCGAGGGTGAGGACCCGATCAACGACCTGCGCAACGCCAGCAAGCCCCTGGCCGGTGGCCACTGGCTCGCCCGGGCCATGCTCGGGTATGACCTCGACGGGGTGGATGGCAAGGGCCTCACCCTGAAACGAGGCGACCTCGGCCTGACCCCCCCGCTGACCACCGGCAACCTCGATACAGGCATGCCCTACGGCGACCGCCGGGCCAAGTACCTCGAGGGCGAGGTCTTCGCCCGCGACACCGACACGCTCAAGTTCCCCGGCCTCGGCGGCGACTTCCAGGCCACCGACCAGCTCCTGCTGGTCGAGGACTCCTTCAACTCACCCATCCTCTACTATCGGGCCAACCCCAGGGCCCGCTGGGGGTTCTGCTACGACGGAGTGGACGAGGATGAGGCCGGCACCTACCGGCTCAAGGACAACCAGATCATCACCGGCAGCGACCTCGGCGACCGCAAGGAGGGCTGGGACTTCGCCGACGTCGGTGCGACGGCGGCCGGCTCCCGGCAATACCACTGGCTCAAGGAACTCGGACTGGGGGCCAACCAGGGGGTCCTCGATACCTCCAAGCAGCGCACCTTCGCCCGCTTCATGCACAGCGATAGCGCCATGCGCAGCATGGACAAGCTCAAGGCCCGCAACCCGGAGACCTTCATCCTGATCACTGCCGGCAAGGACGGCCGCTTCGGCACCCAGGACGACGTGGCCAACTTCAAGAGCGGGCTGTGAAGGGAGTAATGAGTACTGAGTGATGAGTGATGAGTAAGGCGGGCGGTCATGACGGTTGAGCAACTGCAGTTGATGCAACAGGCGCGGCCGTTCAAGCCTTACCGCATGCATCTGGCGGACGGGCGTGCACTGGAGGTCCACCATCGGGATTTCGTGGCCCGTTCGCCGACGGGCCGGTTTGCCATCGTGTACGAACCCGACGGCGGCCATCAGGAGATCGACCTGATGCTGGTGACCTCATTCGAGGTGCTCCGGAACGGCACCCGCCGGGGCCGCAAGGCCGGCGGCGGAGGCGAGAAACAACGCTGACGATCCATGGCGGCGAAGTTTGATGGGGACGCATACGCGATGAACACCGAGAAACTCATGGACATGCAGCGGGCCGAGCCGTTTCAGCCGTATCGGATCCACCTGGCTGATGGTCGGCACCGGGACGTGCGGCATCGGGATTTTGTGGCCCGCGATCCGGGCGGTCGGTTTGCCGCCGTGTTCGAGCCGGATGGCCGGTTCGAGTTGATCGACCTGATGCTGGTGACCTCGTTCGAGGTGCTCCGGAACGGCACCCGCCGCGGCCGCAAGCCGCGGAGCGGGAAGGAGCGATGAGTACTGGGTGATGGGTGATGGGTGATGGGTATTGAGGGTTGGGCGCCCAAGCCCACGGGGTGCAACCCGTGGGCTTTGCAACCCGTGAGGACTTCCGGGCGCAACCCGTGAGGTTCACGGGGGAATGGAACGACCGATGACCCGACGGCATGGACAACCGGCCTTCACGCGGAGCGAGGTGCTCACGGTGGTGGGCATCCTGGCCCTGGTGCTGGCTGTCCTGCTGCCGGCCCTGGCGCACATCCGCGGCAGCAGTAAGCTGGCCCGGAGCGGGAGCACCTTGGCCGCCGTCGAGAAAGGCCTGGAGATGTTCGCCCTCGACTTCGGGCAGTACCCCGACTCGCGGCTGCGCGGGGATCCCATCGATTGGGAGGGCCGCGTGACCGACCATGAGCCGCTCAGCGGCGCCCACTGGCTGGCCCGGGCACTGGTCGGGCACGACCTCGGCGGTCTTGACCTGGCCGCGGCGACCCTCGACGACGCCGACCTCTACCGCTGCGGCGGATCGGACTCGGTCAAGCCCGTCAATCCCACCGTCGCACAGTTGCGCAGCCTGCCCCGCAAGCCGCTCTACATGGGTGATACCCGCCGGTTCGTCCAGGATAACAACCGTACCGCGTTTCCCGGCCTGCCCGCCCAGGTTCGGAATAGCGGCTTCAACTACCGGCCCACCGGGCGACTTGTCGTTTACGACGACGCCTTCGGCTCGCCCATCCTCTACTACCGCGCCAACCGTCACGCCCGCTTCCCGTTCTGCCGCACCGGCGACGGGCAGGCCCCGGTGGGCGCTCGGACCGACGACCAGTTGGGCATCTACCGCCAACAGGACAACGCCGCCATGGCCGGCGACGAAGCGGCCAAGGACTACGGTTGGGACTTTGCCGGCACGGGCGACGAGACGCCCCACGGGCTTTATGCCTTCGGGCTGGACCCGCCCGGTGCGGACGAGGAGACCGCCGCCGGGCCGGTGCGCGAGCCGTCGTTCGCCGGCTTCCTGCGCGACCCCGCCGCTCGCGATGGGCGGCTGCTGCCGTGGCATCCCGACCGGTTCATCCTGATCGCCGCCGGCCGCGACGGACGGTTCGGCACTGCGGACGACCTGACTAACTTTGCCACGACCGCCCCGGCACAAGGAACCTGACCGTGAACGCCATCCGTCCATCACCGAGTACGCGAGACCGAGATCGGAGCCGCGACGCCCGGCCGGCGTTCACCCTCGTCGAGCTTCTGGTGGTCGTCGCCATCATCGTCCTGCTGATCGCCCTCCTGCTGCCCGCCCTAAGCCGCGTGCGCAACCAGGCCAAGACCACGAAAACCGCCTCCCTGCTCAACGCCATCGACAAGGGGCTGGAATCATTCCGTGCGGATATCGGTGAATACCCAGACTCCGCAAACCCGGGGGGCGGCAGCCGCTTCAAACGTCCAGACCCGATCGTGGGCTGGCCGGACCCCACGGGCCGAGGCATTCCCCAAGACAATCTTCGGATCACCGGCGCTCATTGGCTGGCCCGGGCCCTCGTGGGTCACGATTACGGCGGAATCGACATGCAGGGCAAAGTGCTCGCCCAGCGGCTGGACGATGGCGAATCCGAAGCCCCCCACCAAATTGCCTACAACAATGTGACAACTGAACGCCGCTCGCCCTATCTGGATGGCGAGAACGCGGTTCGCGATGATGACCCGACGAAGTTTGTCAACACGGCGTTGACTCCGACCAGCAGTTTTCAACCAACTCGCCGCCTTATTCTGTATGATGAGTCGTTTGGTTCCCCGGTGCTCTACTATCGAGCTACCGTTCAGGCACAAAACCCGTTTTGTCGAACCGGGTTCGCCTACCGCCGCATGGGCTCCAAAAACGGAGACTTGCCGGGTGTGTACACTCATCAGGACAACTCCGCGATCACCGGCGACGACCAGGAGAACAAGGCCGGCTGGGATTTCGCTGACACGAGGCGCGGCCCGGCACCCCCACGCCTAGGCCCGCACAACCTTTTCCTATTTGGCGTGGAGCATGACAGCGTCACGACATTGCAGAGTGAAGCTTCCTTCGTAGGCTTCCTTCGCAATCCCGCGGCTTCCGGGGCGGCTTTTGTTCCGCACAATTCGCAGACCTTCATTCTGCTCGCCGCGGGCCCCGACGGGATCTTTGGAACCACGGACGACATTGGGAACTTTCCGATCAATCGGACTCCATAACAAGGAAGTGCATGATGTCTGCAACAGCGTATAACCGACACAACAGAACGCAACGTCAGCCAGGTCGACCGGCCTTCACGCTGGTCGAACTGATGGTGGTGATCGGGATCATCGGCCTGCTGGTCGCCCTGATCCTGCCGGCCGTGGGCGCCGCCCGCCGGGCCGCCCGCGCAGGCACCACCGCCGCAACCATCAGCGTGCTCGAAACCGGCCTCGAACAGTACCGCACGGATAGCCGCGTGGGGGGCACTTATCCACCATCAGGCTTGGCCTTGCCTCAAGAGGTCGCGGTATCCCCTCACATCACCGGCTCGACCGTTGGCAATTATCCGGGGGGCGCCTCATGTCCGCGGGTATCGGGGGCCAGTCTCCTGACGTGGGCACTCGCCGGAGCCGACCTGCTCGGCACCCCAGGGTTCCGCGACCTCAACGGAAACAACAGATGGGAGGATAACACCGGCAGCGCATCGGGAGCGGACGCCCAATACAACCTGTATGCGATCTACCCCACCAGCCACCCCGATCTGGCCCTTCAGGGCAAGCCGGTTCACTCTCGCTCCGGCCCATTCGTGGACACCAGCAAGATAAAGTTCCCTCAGCAGGTGACGCCGGGCGACACCTGGTTCGAGATGAACGAGTTGGCACCTCGGCCGCGGATCAACTCAATCTGCTTCCTCGACAGCTTCGGCCAGCCCATCCTCTATTACAGGGCAAACTCGGCGGGGAACATGATGGCTGCGAATGATCGCGCTGGCTCCGATCAGGGCATCTATACCCTCGGGGACAATGCCGACATCACTGGCGACGCCAGCCGCCTCTCGACCTTCCCCGGCATGGACTTCGGGGCCGGGTTCATTCAGACCGGCGTAAGCAGCGCTCCTCGCCACTACATGGCTCTCCGGGCCAATACGACCTTACCCCCGGAGCGATGGGAGCGGAGTTTCGATCGCACGATTTGGAACCCGACGGCCACGGCGGGCGGGGGCACGATTGCCCGGCCGCACCGCCCGGACTCGTACATTCTGATCTCGGCGGGTCCGGACGCGATCTTCGGCACGGCGGACGACATCCCCAACTTCAAGGTCAACCAGTAGCGGGGGCGGGGACTCCTTCAACCGCGAAGGTGCAAAGGAACAGAGGCAGAGAGGCAGAGAGGCACAGGCACTTTTTCTCAATTCTCGATTCCTCATTCTCCATTCTCCATTCCCCGCCGTTGCGGAATGCAACGCGGAGAGATACACTGCGCCGCATTCGAGGATCTGCCAGGCACTCGAGCTTCAACAGGGAGAGTATGATGCGAACGACCACCCCACGGATCAGAGGGATGTGCCGGATGATACCCTGGACCTGTCTGCTGGCGTGTACGGCGGGGGCGTGCAACATGGGAGCCGACTCGCGGCTGCAGGTCATCGCCCACCGCGGCAACTCGTTCTATCACCCCGAGAACACCCTGACCGCCTTTCGGGAGGCGGTGGCCGCCGGTGCGGACATGGTCGAGCTGGACGCCCGGCTCTCGGCTGACGGCACGCTCTACTGCCTGCATGACGCCACCCTGGACCGCACCACCAACGTGAAGGCGGTTCTGGGCGGTGAGAAAGTGCGGCTGCAGGACGTACCCGACGCGGACGTCGGCCGACTGGACGCCGGTTCGTGGTCGGATGCGCGGTTCGCGGGCGAGCGGGTTCCGACGCTGGCGGACGCCCTGGACGTCATCCAGAAGAAGTCGCGTACCCTGCTGGAGCACAAGGACGGGACGGCGGAGGAGTACGTCCGCCTCCTGCGCGAGCAGCGTTTGGTCGGCAAGCTGGTGGTGCAGAGTTTCGACTGGGCCTTCCTCGAGCAGTACAGTGCCCTGGAGCCCGCTCAGCCGCTGGGTGCCCTGGGCAGCAAGGAGCTCGACGAAGCACGGCTGGCCAAGCTGTCCGCCACGGGAGCCCGCATCGTGGGCTGGCGGTACACGGACCTCAACGGCGACCTGAGCGCCCGACTGCACGAGGCGGGCTACCGGGTCTGGGCCTGGACGGTAAACGAAACCGCCGACTGGGAGCAGTTGCTCGGCTGGGGCATCGACGGCATCATCACCGACCGCCCGGGTGATCTGCGCCAGTGGCTCCGCAGTCGGTGAGCCCCCGGCGGCCCGATTCCACCCCTCACATGCGGTGGGCGGCGGCGGCGGTCCTACCTACAATCCCACGCTTGCTGTTGTGGCTTCGCGGCCGGGTGGTCGCCGTTGCGCGGGGTTCCGTCGAGTCGCAGTGCGTGCCGGAGTTCTGGTAGCAGGAGAGATGCCGCCATGCTGACCCGTGAGCAGGTCGAGTATTACCACGAGAACGGCTATCTGCGCATCCCGCAGGTGTTCACCTCGCAGGACATCCAGGAGATGGAACGCGAGCTGGACTTCCTGATGCAGGTGTGGGCGGCGACCTGGGCGGGTTGGGACGGACCGTGGCGCCGCGTGTACATGGACGCGGAGACGGAGAAGAAGTCCAAGCTCACCGCGCTGCACGACCTGCACCTCTACTCGGCGGCCTGGTGCCGGGCCGTGACCCATCGGCCGTTGGCGGAGGCCATGGCGGACCTGCTGGGGCCCGACGTGGAGCTGCACCACTCCACCCTGCACGCCAAGCCGCCCAGCACCGGCCATCCGTTCCCCATGCACCAGGACAACGCCTTCTACGAACACGCCGACGGCCGCTACGTCGATGTGCTCGTCCACCTGGACGACACCTGCCACGCCAACGGCGAGATTCGCTTTCTGGCCGGCTCGCACAAGGCCGGGTACCTGCCGCACATCACCGAGACCCCCGACGGACCGTGCACGCCGCACTTGCCCACTGACAAGTACCGATTGGAGGATACGGTGCCCGTCCCGGCCAAGCGCGGCGACGTGGTCTGTTTCAACGTCTTCACCATCCACGGCAGCCACATCAATACCACGGACCGCGTCCGGCGGCTGGTCCGGGTGGGCTACCGTGACCCCGACAACCAGCAGTTGGCCGGCCAAAGCCTCGGGCGGCCCGGCTTCATCGTCCATGGGACCCGGCCCAAGACCGCCGCCAACGCCCACCTCGAAATGCAGGCCACCGCCGCCGTCTGAACCCGTGCCCGCTGGCGCTGCCGTCGAGCCCCCGTTTCAGGTTCGAACGCCTCCGTGCCTTTGTAATACTAACCGTGGGTTTCTTGTTGTCCTGAGAAGAAAACAGCTCACGCAGAGGTGCATAGCTTGCAGAGAGAAGCATCGCTGCGTGTCTCCGCGGTCTCTGCGCCTCCGCGTGAGATTCCCTCTGGGTTGTGGGCAGAGCCCACGCTGCGAACCGCAACGCGGTTCCAGAACACAGCCCGGGGTCGCGCAGCGCACCCCGGGAACGATGCCCGCAAGCGTGATCCAACCCTGAAGGGGTTGCATGCGCCTCCCACCGGGGTGCCCGGGCTGCGGAGCCGGCCTGGCGGCGAGGTCTCCGTGTTGGGGAAGTCATCCGCGGCCGGATATAAAACCCTTTCAGGGTTTGTTCGATCAAGACGGGTCTGATCACCCAGGGTGCGCTGCGCGACCCTGGGCTGTGTTATTCAACGCCGTTGGCGTTGGTTCGCCGATGGCGTTGGGTCGCAGGCGACCGAGAGTTGTCCTGGGTTGTGGGCAAAGCCCGCGCTGTGCCTTTGTGCCTTCGTACCTTCGTGCCCCTGTGCCTTCCACCCCGCACTCTTGATTCGGATGGCGTTGCTGGACGAGCTTGAGGGCAGTGGTACACGGTCAGTGCCACCTGCCGTTATGCTTCGGCGCGATCATTGCGGCCGATCGAGAATGGCCTGGACGAGTTTCTCGTCGAGGTAAAAGGGTAGTTCACCGGCGAGGTATTGGAAACGACAATCACCGCCCGTTGTTCCGAAGTTCACGCAGGCCCGCACAATCGGCGTCGAAGTCGGCCAGGCCGTAGCTCACGGGAATGCGGCGTTCCTGCATGAACCCGTACGCCTCATGGATGGAGAGGCCCAGCAGCCGCGCCGCCTGCCCGATCGAGAGCTTGCCCGTCCGATAAGCCTCGGCCACCAGGGCATCCCGCGCGATCCGGTCCATGTCTTGGCCCAGAATCTGGCGGAGCTGCGATTCAATCTCCCGGTCGATCGTGATCATCGTCGTCACCTCTGTTTATTCTACCACACACCACCCCCAGCGACTACCGCCGCGTCGCACGCGTCCGCCCCGACCCGCTATCCCGCGTACGCGAGCACGTCCATCAACCCATTGATTCGGGCGTAGCTCGCCTCCCGCGGGGCAGAATGGGGACGGCACCGCGGGAGCGATGTGTCCCAGGCTCTGGCCTCGGCCTGCATCCGAGGATGTTCCCGTCACGGACCGAACACGTACCTTCCCGCACCCTCCAGCAGGTATCGATCGGCCTCGCGGGCCTCGACCCGCCCGGCGGCTTCGGTGATCCGCACCGGCCGGCCGCGGCAGGGCGCCGGCAGGACCAGTTCCGCAATCACGCCCGGCGGCAAGGTGATTTCCAGTCGCCAGGACTGCGGATCCCACGAGACCCAGACGGCGCCTTGGGGCGTGCCCGTGTGCCCGGTCACGTAGGGCAGCCCGCCGGCGTCAGGGGCGATGCGGATGCGCCCGCCGCCCGGTTCGGTCACGGTGACGCCCAGCAGCGACTCATGCAGCCACAGCAGCGGCAGGGCTCCCCAACCGTGCGAGCCGGTTTCATCTTCCGGCTGGCTCGGGCACCGTTCGCCCGACCGGAGCCCCAGGTCCTCGCGGCTGACCCAGTACTCCGGCAGCGGCCCGCCATACGGCCCCTGCAAAACCAACGGCGTTGGATTACGCGGATGGCCGGGCAGGTACGGGCTGTAACGCTCGATCAGGTGATCGACCGCCCGTTCGCTGAGCCCCACGTGCGACAGGGCCCGCAGCACCCGGTAACCGTAGGTTGGATTGTTCCACCGCGTCACGCCCGGCGGCGGTGAGCCATTCGGCGGCGGGAAAGCATACGCCAGTGCGGCACGGGATTCCTCCGGCGTGAGCAGGCCCGCGGTCACCGCGACGGTCTGACCAGCCTGGCTGTATCCCCGCTCGGCATGAGCATCCTCGGGATCGTAGCGGTCGGCCACGTGAGCGGGCACGTCACCCGCCGCGGGAACCACGTGGTGGCGGCGAAAGGCGTCGTTCATCCGCTCCGCCGTCGCCTGCCATCGCTGGGCCTGCTGCCGCTCGCCCAGGGCCTCCGCCAGTTCCGCCGACCAGCGCAGCCGCTCGATGATCCACGGCGTCACCAGGCCGCTCGACTGCCGCGGTAGCGTGCAGCGCACCCCCACGCGGATGTCGGCATAAACGCGGTTCGTCCGCCAGATGCCCTCTTCGTCCACCAGCGAGAGGGTGTGATCCCAATACCGGCAGAGGTGCGGCCAGTACTGCCGCGTGAGCCGGGTGCTGCCCGTCCACTGATAATCATCCCACAGCATGGCCACCCACTGCACGCTCCAGTCGTAGGAGGCCGGGCCGGTCGGGAAGTTGCTCGGGGCGAAGGGGTGCAGGTTGCCGTCCTCGAACTGCCCCTCGGCCAGCGTGCGGATCATCAGGTCGCGCAACCGCGTGTCCCCGAACCAGCGGGCGGACAGGATCGCCCGCGGCCGGGCGTCCTCGATCCATTGCCCGTCCTCGCGGCCCGGCGTGTCCACGTAGGTGTCGCTCATGGTCACCTCGGCGTGGATCAGGCAGAGCTTGACGATCCGGTCGATGCGCTCGTCGCCGCAGGCGAAGGTGCCGATCGGCTGGATGGGATACTGCGATTTCACCAGGCCGAGGTCGTTGATGACCAGCCGGCCGGCCTCGCGGAAGTGCACGTGCAACGCCAGCCACCGGGCGGTCCGCTCATCAGGGAGCTCCACCGCCTGCGAACCCGCACGGGTGATGTATCGGTCGGCATAGCCCGGCCCGACGACGCCCTCCGGGTTCAGCCAGCCGCTCTCATCCACGTGGAACTCGCCGCTGTAGATGGATCGGGCCAGCTCCCCGTAGCCGAAGTCGACGACCACCCCCGCGGTCGCGTCGGCCAGCTCGAGGAACGGGTAACCGTGCACCGGCCGGTGAAAGTCGAAAGTCACGTAGCGCGACTCGCCCGCTTGACCGCTCAGCGTGAACGGTCGGCCGGAGATGATCGCCGCCGCCGCTTGCCGACCGGCCTCCTCCGGGTGGCACCGGGCGGTGCGGATGCCCGCAGCCATGGACAGCGAGTCGTCGGAGAGCGGCTGAGCGGGTTCGAGCCGGCCGGCGGCCAGCACAGCCAGCGGGCCGACCGCATGTTCACGCTGGCCAGGCGTCTCCACGTCGCCGGGCACCGCGGGCCAGGGGCCTTCATGCACCACCGTCGCCGACAGCCATGAACCGTCGTCGAACGCCGGGCTGTGCACGTCGCCGGACAGAACCGCCCGTCCGTCCAGGATCACCGGATAGCGGATGCGGGCATGGTTGATCACCCCGACGATCTGGCGATCATGCACGCCGAACTCGGGAGCCCGGATGCACTTCCACGTCGCGTCGCTGCGCACCCAGTCGGCCGACAGGTACAGTCCCGCGTGGACGTTGGCCGTCCGCTGGAAGGTCACAATGTCCCCCCAGTTGTGATGCAGCACGACCAGGACGTTGCGGCCGGGTTTCAGGTGCGGGCCGGCCTGGATCACCTCGGCGGTGATGCGCCCCTCGTGGTAGCGGGTGACCTTGCGCCGCACCACGTGCCCGTTGATCCAGATGCGGGCGTTGCTGTCGGCGGCCAGCCGCAGCGTGCCGTCCTCGGGCACGGCCTCCAGCTCCACCACCTTGCGGAAGTAGGTGAACCGGTTGCGCGGGGCGGCCGGCTCCGCTGGCGACCAGATCCATTGAGCGCCGACCGTGGGTGGCTCGTCGTCGGCCGCCGAGGCCGAATCAACCAACAGAACCACAGCCACAACCGCCAAAGCGGCCATTCCCAGTCGACCGGATAGACCGGTCCACGCACCTTGGATCACGTCGCAATCTCCGGCAGAAACTCAGCCTTCATCGGTCACGATCCGCGCGACCGGACCGATTATAGCCGACTCCTGCGGAGTATGTGCCCCCTCCCGCCGCTTGCGGTTTCGCACGACACCGGGAGCGCATCCGGAAACCCTGGACCGTCGGTGCCCTGCACCGTTACCAGCATCCGGCTCCCGGGCACGGCCCCACGGCCAGGTTCAGGTTATTCCGCACCTGCACCAGATCGAGCACGTTGATCGTCCCGTCCGCGTTGACGTCCGCCCGGAAGTTGGCCGCCCCCGCCGGCAGGTTCAGGTTATTGCGCACCACCACGAGGTCCAGGACGTTGGTCTTGCCGTCATTGTTGACGTCGCCGGTCAGCACGCGGATGCACACGCCGCCTTGCGAAAGCTGGCCGCAAGGCAGGGCACTCTGAATGCCCGGGAACCTGATGATCAGCGGTTGGGCATTCGCCGCCCCGTTCATGTCGATCGTCAGCACGGGGCCGGCCACCGTCAGCAGCGTGACCACGCCGCTGCTCACCGTCACATCCGCGACCGTGCCCGTCACCTGCACAATGGGCTGGTTGAAGGTCACGACCACCTTGGTCGGCCCACCGATCCGCGGCTCCGTATCGCCGGCGCACGGATTGGTGTCGAACGTGCTGCCACCCACGCCGTGTGTCTTTCGCGACGCCGCCAGGGTCACCACCGGCGGCGGCGGAATGATCGGCGGCTCGAACAGGTAGTCCTCCGTCTCGCCGTAGTCATAACCACCGGCCGGCCCCGAGCCGCCCCAGCCCGGCATCGCCCCCGGTTGCCACGGCTGTTCCGCAAGCGTCACCCGCATCCAGATCGGCGGAGAATCCACCGTGCCCACCGGGTCATAGGCCACGAACGGCGGAGTCACGAAGGTGTAAGTGCCGGGCCCCGGCGTCGGCGGCACGGGCAAGTTCTGCACCGCCCACTCCGGTACCGCCGTGCCGTCCGGGCAGGTCAGCACGTCGTCCCAGTCGCCGTCCCGGTTCCAGTCGAACCAGGCGTTCAGCAGCATCTGCGGGCCGAGCCCCGTCATCGTCACCGTGTAAGTAAACGTCGTCGGCCGGCAGTGCGGTAGACAGATCGGCATCTGCACCCCGTCGTCCGCGCCATCCAGATCCGCCAGGTTCTGCGGCGGAATGAGGTTGTTGGTCGGATCCTGGTCCGGCCCGAGATCCGCCTCATTCTCCAGCGTCACCGCCTGCCCCAGCCAACCGATCGCCCGCGGCTGCCGGTGCAGCGGACCAAACGGCGGCGAGCCCATCTGATACACCGTCGGGAAGTTGGCCAGCACACCCACGGGGTAAGTGAACATCGGCACCCCCCACGAGTTACTGCTGTCCGGGGCGTCCCCGAGGTCGTGCATCGGCTCGGCCTCCTCGATCATCACCAGGTAGTCCTCGACCTCGCCGTCCGGAGCAGAACCCGTGTAGGACAAGACCACTCCCGCCATGGTCGTAAACCGGAACCGGGCATAGGTTACACCCGGCTGCGCCGTCGCCGGTACCATGAAGGTGATCACGTTGGGCCCCGGATTCAGCCCCAATCCGTTGGCGATTTGGTCGGCGGCCTCCGCCCAACTGCCGTTGACGTCAAAGTCGATCCACGCCCACAAGGTGCCCGGCACCGACGCGATCACCTGGACCGTGGCCGCTTGGCCGGCAATCAGCGGCGTCATGAACATCACGCCGTCTTCATCCGGCAGATTGGCGAGGTCGTCTCCGTCCGCGTTGACCGTCGGCTGGCCGTCCGGCTCGGCGTCGATCAGGTTGCCGAGCATGATGCCCGGAACGATCAGGTGCTGGGCACCGAGGCTGGCCAGCAGCGTGGGATACGTCGGATCGGGCGCGTCGCCGAAGTCGGATTCCTCCTGCACCCCCGGGTGCACCTCGAGCAGGTAATCCTCCGTCTCGCCGTCCTCAAACACACCGCTGCCAGTCCAGCCGGCCCCCAACGGACGCTCGGTGATGGTGATGCGAGTCCAGACGTAGCCTGCGTTCGGTCCGATCAAAAAGCCCGGCGGCCCCAGAGCCGACAGCGGGCCGGCCCAATTGGGCGGCACGGGCCAATCGACCAGCACATGCTCGAGCGCCATCGCCGTCGGGCACTGCGCGGCCCCGCCCCATGTGCCGCTCTGGTCCCAGTCCATCAGCACGTTGACGTAGCCTTGAGTCTGATTGGGCATGTTATTGACGATCTGGGTGTCGATGTTGGGACCCCAGAAGGCCTGCTGGCAGACCTGGCCGAGCGCCCCGACAATCCCGGTGCAGGGTACGACCTGCTCTGCGCCCACCGGCCCCTGGATGGTGTAGGCCGGCGGGTGCATCAGGCCCGCGTCACCGTCCTGCCAGCACTCATCCTGATCGTACAGGTTCGGATTGAACACCGGGCAGAGGCCCGCGTTGCCTTCCATCTCGAAGTCAAACGCCGGTCCGAACCAGGCCCCAAAGTTGTTGTGCTCGATGTACGAGAGGGGCGGCCCGACGTTCTTGCAGGTCGGGAACTGCCCGATCATTCCGGTAGCCGGGTAAGCCAAAACGCCCTCCGGGGCATCGCCGTATTCGCGCGGCTCCTGCTCGGGACAGGGCTCATCCCCGCTGATCGAAAAGGCCAGGCCAATTGCCTCACCCTGCCAAACGTGTCCAGGCATCGGGTAAGCCAGGCTGGTCCATGGGCCGGTGTACGGTTCGGTACCTTGGCCGGCTACCGCGGCGCTGCCGAAGTTCATCGGTGGCGAGGTGACCGTCTTCCAGCCAAACTGGGTTCCGGCCGTGCCCATCGGCTGTGCCTGCACGTCCAGCCAGTAAACCAGCGGCTCATCAGGGCCGCCCTGCTGGCAGAAGGCCTCGTCGACCGGGATGTGGAAGTCGTACTGCCAGCACTGCGTGTCTCCTGGGAAAATCCAGCCCTGGGGCGTGAACGGATCCCACCAGTACTCCTCCAGATTACCCAGGTACAGGCTGGCTGTGAACTCGCCCGGCTGGAAGGTGCGGGTCCACACGACTTCGCCAGGCGCGCCGATGCTGTTTTTGTGAATGCTTAAGGTGAAGCTGACCATGTGGCCCGTGGGGATGAGGTCGTTCTTCCACGAGCCCCACACGGTGATATCGGTGATCAGCGACCGCCGCTGGCAGAGGAAATCGTCCGCCAGGATGTTGGGGGCCGTGGCCTTGACGTCGATGCCGGTGCGGTTGATGTCCGGCCGCTGGATGAACTTGAGCGGCAGACTCTCGCAGGCCTCATCCACGCCATTCCCGTTGGGATCGCCCATGCAGATCGTGCCCGGCCCTTGAGGCACGCCGCCCTGCTGTAGACAGCTATTGGGTAGCTCCATGTGGCATCGGCCGTCGGGGGTACAGCAGGCCTCGGGAGCCTCCAACTCGCAGGCGTCATCGATCCCGTTGCTGTTCAAGTCGCCCTTGCAGTACCCCTCCGGCGGAAAAAAGCCGCCCTGCTGGTTGCAGATGTCCGGCGGCAGATATATGCAAGTTCCATCCGGCAGACAGCAGGCCTCCTCGATCGTCCCCTCGCAGGCGTCATCGATACCGTTGCTGTTCAGGTCCCCCATGCACGGAATCGGCGAGAGGAACCCACCCATCATGATGCACTGGTTGGGGTCCATGTCGATGCAAGCACCACCCGGGAGGCAACAGGCACCCATGATCTGCTCACAGGCGTCGTCGACGCCGTTGCCGTTGCCATCCCCCAGACACATCCCGCTCGGCGGCAGGTAGCCTCCCAACTGTTGGCAATCGGTCGGAAGTAAGGGTAGACACATGCCGTCAGGCAGACAGCATGGCTCCGGGACCGGCTGAGCCAGGGCTGCGCCTACGGCCCCAAAGAGCACAACAGAAAGGCAAACGGACCTCAAGAAACCGGTCGCGTACATGGGACGCCTCCTTCCAGTTGATATGCGGACGTGGCCCCGGGCCGTGCACGGCACCGCCCCGGCGATGTGTGAGCGACGCCCTCTCCCACCGCGCAGAAGCAGCCTGCGCGACCTCTTCAATTGCCATCCCCCCAGACAATACAAGTGTACCACATATGCAACATAATTCAAGTGTGTTTGTGATTTATTACCCATATAATGAAGCACACCCTTCGGTGGGGACGGAGCGATGGACGTCGGCGGGCGAGGAAACTCCGGTGCACGCCGGGAGATGGCGCGCACGGCGAAGTAAAACGGAGTGCTCCTCTTCTATGCGCCGCCGCGGAGCGGCTCGATGGGCCGGGCGTCGCCGACCCTTACTGGCAGGGCGGGCCGGGGCAGGGGGCCACGGCCGTGTTCAGGTTATTGCGCACCTGCACCAGGTCGAGGACGTTGATGGACCCGTCGTCGGAAACGTCCGCCCGGAAGTTGGCCACGGTCACCGCGGTGTTCAGGTTGTTCCTGACCTGCACGAGGTCGAGGACATTGACCGCGCCGTCGTTATTCACGTCGCCGTGCAGGACGCGGAGGCAGAGCGCTCCGGCGGATAGCATGCGGCAAGGCCCCACGCCCTCGATGCCGGGGAAGGTCACCAGCAGCGGGGCGGCGTTCTGGGCCCCGCTCATCTGGACGGTGAGCAGGGTGCCGGCCACAACGATCGCGTTGACCGTACCGCTGGATACGGCCACGTCGGCGTTGGTGCCCGAGATCTGCTGGATGGCCTGGTCGAAGACCACGGTCAACTCGGTGGGACCGCCGCTGCGTGGCTCGGTCGCTCCCGAACAGATGTCCACCGCGATGGGGCCGACGCCCCCGTGTTGCTTCACCGAACCGGCCGCGACCACCATGGGAGCCGTGCCGCTGGCTGGAATGAAGTAGTAGTCCTCGGTCTCGCCGAACTGGTACCCGGCCGCAGGGCCGGAACCTCCGTCGCCCACTGCGGCACCGCCCGAGGTCCAGGGGAGCTCCGACAGCGTGATGCGCATCCAGATCCCCTCCGGCGGGTCGGTGGGATGCCACGCGGTGAACGGCGGGGTGGTGACGGTGTACAGCCCCGCCGACGCGAAGTTGAGCACCAGATTCTGGACCGCCCACTCCTCGACCAGGTTGCAGACCGGGTCCACGATGATGTCGTCCCAGTCGCCGTCGCGGTCCCAGTCGAACCACACGTTCACGAACATCGGCACGCCGGGGGTCACCACGTTCACCTCGAAGTCAAACGTGGACGCGGCATCGCAGTGGTTCAGGCAGGTCGGCAGTTGCACGCCGTCGTCGTCAAAGTCGTCATCCGCCACGTCGTTGGGCGGGTCCAGGTTGTTGAGGATGTCCTGGTCGGGGCCGATGTCGGCCTCGTTTTCGAGCGAGACGTTGGCGCCCAGGTGGGCGACCGCCAGTGGCGAGAGGTGCAGCGGGCCATGCGGCGGCGAGCCGGCCAGGTACACGGTCGGGAAGTTGCCCAGCACGCCGGAGGGGTAGGCGGTCATGGGCACGCCGAAGCTGTTGCTGCTGTCCGGCGCGTCACCCAGCTCGTGCTCCGGCAAAAGCTCCTCGTCCCGGGACAGGAGCACGAAGGCCATGTCCCACGACTGCTCGAACGGGTCCTCGATGGGTTCGCCGTCGACGAAGTTGCTGCCGATCACGGGGGCGACGGGGTCCCAGATGCGGACGGCATCGTCGTTGAAGAAATGCTCGCGTGTCTTCCAGCCCCAGGGATACTCCGGAAGCGGGGCAACGCCTACGCAGCAGGCGGGGTCGGGCCAACCGACCGCGAGCTGGCACTGGAGAATCGCCTCGTCGTTGGGCCCGATCACGCCGTCGCAATCGAGGTCCGCCGCCGCGCACGGGCCGATCGGCGGCAGGCCGAGGCATCCTTGCAGAATCGCCAAGTCGATGCCGGTGACGCTCCCGTCGTCGTCGAGGTCGCCGTTGCAGGGGCAGGGGGCGTACTCGGCGGCGATGCTGATCCAGTACACGGTCGGGCCGGGCTCCTGGTAGAACCACGCCAGCTCGGGGATGGCGAACTCGTACTTGAAGCAGGTGTCCGGGAACTCCATGTAGAACGGTTGGAAGTCGCAGCCCGCGACGGTCTCATTGAGGTCCGCCCGGTCGACGCTCCACTCCCAGATCATCTCGCCGGGGTGGCTCCAGGGCTGATCCACGCCGGCGGGCACGTCCATCCAGACCCCGATGCGGAAACTCTGCGGGGCGTTGTCCGGCGGCTCCTCTCCGTCCCAGTAGAGGTAAGAGCCCCACCAGTGAACGTCGGTCACCGGGCGGTCGTCTTCGCAGAGCCAGTCGTCGGCCACGATGGTGTCCCAGCCGTACACCGAGTGTTCATCCCAGCCCCAGAAGCACTCGGGGAAGGGCGACTCGGGGTTGGTGGACGGCGGCTGCGACCACTTGTAGTCCGGCCCCTGGTCCTCGCCGTTGATCACGAAGGCCAAGTCGATGGGGATGTCCGCGAAGGGGTGGAAGGGCGGGTAGAGCAGCTCGTTCCACGGGCCGGGCCCGCCCGGTGCTCCCAGTGCCCAGACGGCCGAGTCATTCCATGGATCCAGCGAGGTCTTCCAGCCGAAGGTCGCCTCGGGGTCGAGGGGAACCGCCTGCACCTCCAGCCAGTACACCACGGGCGCGGCCGGGGTGCCTTGCTGAACGAAGGGGTCCTCCGTGATGTTGAAGTTGTACTGCCAGCAGACGGTATCGCCGATCGGCAGGTAGTTGCCCGTGGAGGGGTCGTACCAGCCTTCCTCCAGATTGTCGGCCCACTGCAACACGGTGAACTGGCCGGGGGCGAACGTCGCGGTCCAGAGAACGCCGCCGGGCATGCTGTAGCCGCTGGGGCTTTCCCATGCGGGGATGTCCGCGCGAAGGGTGAGCGTGAAGGTCACGTCCTCCGCGCCGCCGAGCGGAAGGATGTCCTGGAGCCAGGAGCCCCAGACGTGGATGTCGGTGATCGGACCGGTGACGGTACACTCGAAGTCGTCGGCGAGCACCACCGGAGCGGTAGCGTCTACGTCCATGCCGAGGAAGCTGAGGTCCGGCTCCTGCACCCACTTGAACGGCAGGCCGGGCAACCAGTCGGCCTGGGCACTCCCCGCGATGACGCAGGCCACGCCGGCCACGACCAGGATGAACGGACTTCGCATGGCAAGACCTCCCGTGGGCGCGCGGCCTCCGGTCCGCGGCACATCCGTTGAATTGAAGCGTCGGCGGCTGCCGGAGGCAGCGACCTTCTCCGCAGCAGAGCGCGGGGCGATCACCGATCAGGAAGATTGAAACCGAAGGGACGGGGAGACAGCATAGCCCCTCTTTCCAACCTCCCGGCGGCCCCTGCTCCCACGGCTCTAATGTAGCGAATCAAGGGGAGCTTCGCAAGACCGGGCCGAAAGCGGCGAGGTAGCCGGGGCCGTGACAGTTTGGGCGGCCTCATGGACTCGGCTGGTCAAGGCTGTTCCGTACCGCGCCCGTCAGGAAGCGGACCTCGTGTGCGTGGTGTTCTCGCGCGAGGTCCGCTCCTTTACGGTCGCGGTACGGAGATGTCGCCTGCCGCGTCCGCGAGGATGGTGACGTCGGGGCACAATGGGGACTGGCTCCGCCCCAGCGATGCCTGATGAAGCAAGCATCCTCGGATCCGGGACAAGTTCAGGGCCTGGCGCAGGTCGCTCCAGCGGTGCCTGTCCCGATTTTGCCCCGCGGATGGCGAATTACGCCCCAATGAATCCGCCTGTCCCGTTCCTGCGGCGCATGAACGGGGCACGCCGGCCGTCATCGTTCCCAACTGCGGAGCATGCCGGTGGCCAGTTGGCCGGTCGCCGCGGCGGCCAACTGCTCGACCGCCTTGCCGATGTCGTGGTCTTTCACGTCCACCCGCCGGTGCACGCTGGCGGTGGCCACGCCGGCGGCTATCTCCACTTCACCAACAGCAGGCTGCTGCGCATGGCCTTCTTGTAGGAGGTCGCGGTGTTCTGGCTAACGTTGGTGACGATCATTTCCGGCTGGCTGGATCGCCCCGTGTCGAGCGATGCCGGATCGACCTTGTTCTCCCCCATTTTGAAGTGGCCGCTGTTGACCGTGCGATCACTTAGCCAGAGAAGGGCTTGGGCTCCGTGTTCCTTTGCGATCTTGATGACTTTGCCGCGGACGGAGTCGTCATGGTAGAAGGGTTTCGTGTCATACACGTCCACCAGCCCGATCACCTCGTAGTTCTGATTTGGCAGCCCCTCATAGACGTCGACCCCGTCGATGTTCTGGACAAAAGCCGAACCTATGGGCCAGGACTGGACTCCCCGGTACTCCAGGTATTCCACCCGGGTGCAACCGCCGACCCAAACCACTGTCACCAGTCCCACCAGAATCGCTGTTCGTGTCATGGTCAATCTCCTACACATAAACACGCATCCTTGTGTGAGCCGCACAAACTGATGTGGGCGAGAATTGCAGGGTCCTCGAGATTTGCCCCAACCGAGGTTGCCAAGCGCAAGAGCTGTCGGCACAGGTCTCGCGATGACGGGCACGCCTTGGAGACGTGCCGATGCAGCCTGATCACGCGGCAGGCAAACTCAAATGTTCGGTCCTTGATCTCCCTGGGCCGAGCATCGCTCTCGGTGTTGTCTCCCCCTTTCGACATTCGACATTCAACATTCATCATTACCACCCCTACGCGGCATACAATAGTGCCTGCAGTCGCCGTACCGCCTCGAGCAGCTTATTCCTCAACGCCGAATTGTCGGGCGATGCGCGGCGGCCGGTGACGAGGATGCGGCCGTCGGTGAAGGTCACCTGCTCGTTGATGCGGTGGGGCTCGTCGTCCCAGCCCGCGGCGCAGAGCCTGGGGACGACGTAGCGGCGGCAGGTGTCGGCTTCGTTGCTCACGGCGGTCCTCGAATCAGTGATCAGGCGGCGGGCATCTTACCTCATTGGCGTCAGACCTTGAAATGCCACCGGCGGGGTACGTGTCTAGCGTCCTGGGAAGGGGGACAGGCACTTTTTTGCCTCGAAGGCCTTCTGCCGCGACGGTACCGCCATGCCGTCGAGTGACGAAACCGCGTGGAGAGCTCTCACGCCGGCAAAAAAGAGCCAGTCCCCGAACGCTAAACACGTACCGACGCGGGTGCCACACCGGGTTGACCAAGCGCACCGGCGAGACGCCGGTGCCACACCGACCGGGTTCGCCGAGGTCCGGTGCCACACCGACCGGGCTCGCCGAGGTTCGGCGCCACACCGGGCTTCGTCCCGGCGGGGCAGCGATGGTGCGTCACGCGTCGGCCGCCGGGGATTTGCGGTGAGACTTTATTGTTGGTCCCGGCTGGATGGGGTGACTAAACTCCGTAAGAGATTTCCCCCCGGGGGGACCGCGGGTGGCGGGACACGGGGGCCGACACCCATCGAGATCGGGAGGGGTTCGAAGTGTCTCATGGTGGCATAGGACTTGAGAGGCTCATGGTGTGGGGAGGCGTACTCTCCAGCCACGGCCTGTTTTCCAGGAGGTAGAGAGATGGTGCATTCATTTGCTGGCGGCCGTTGGTGTCTGCTGATCGTCGGGCTCCTGCTGGCCGCGGCGCCGTGGGCGGCGACGGCACAGGCCGAGGAAGTCTACCAGACGGTCAACGCGACGCTGACTCCGGCTCCGTTCTATTGGGGGGCACCGAGCGGCAAGATCGGCTGGTACTGGACGCCGGCCACGGACGTCGAGCTTCTGGGCATCCAGACGCGGCTTGCGACGGGCTTCACCAACATCAACAACAACTTCACGGCGACCACGACGCTGTATACGGACCGGCCCGCCGCCGGCGGCTCGGTGCTGGGCTCCTTCGACTGGCACGCGGCCACGCCCGTGGACGGCCCGTGGCTCGGCGGCGAGTTCGCCTCCGCGCTGTCGCTGACCGGCGGCACGACGTACTTCGTCGGCATGTCCGGCTGGGAGCAGGTTCTGACGGGTTCCGGTGGCGGCGGCGTCAACTGGATCGATCCGCCCAACCAGGCGGGTGCGGAGAGCCTCGGGGCCGGCTCCGGCTATACGGGCGCGAACTTCGAGATCCAGATGAACGTGGGGGCAACGCCGGCCAACGTGGATTCGCCGATCCTGCGTTTCATTGCCGTACCTGAGCCGGCCACCCTGGGGCTGCTGGCCCTGGCCACCCCGGCACTGCTGGCCCGGCGACGCCGGCAGGCGTGAATGGCGGACTTGGGAATGAGAATGGAGAATTGAGAAAGAGCCATCTCCAGCGCCTACCTCGCCAGGTACGTGTTTAGCGCCCCAGGGAAGGGGGACAGGCACTTTTTTGCCGAGAAACCTTTCTGCCGCGCCGGCGCCGCCGTGCCGTCAGTTGACTGAACCGCGTGGAACGACCTCCCGTCGGCAAAAAAGAGCCAGTCCCCGGACGCTAACCGACATCCGCGGGAGACGAGGCTTCTTACTTCTCACTTCTCACTTCTCACTTTCCTGGCTGGCGAGCATGTCGAGGACGAGGTCGACGGGCAGGCCGACGACGTTGCTGAAGCTGCCTTCGACGAGGGTGACGAAGGGGTCGCCGTCGTCCTGGATGCCGTAAGCGCCGGCCTTGCCCGCCCATAGGCCGGTCGCGAGATAGGCGGCCAGTTCCTGCTCGGACATGGCCCGCATCCGGGTGCGGGTGACCGCGTGCCGGGTGCATTCACGACCGGCGGCGAGATGCAGGAGGGTCACGCCAGTAATCACCTCGTGGATCGTGCCGAAGAGCAGGGTCAGGATGCGTCGGGCGTCGGCCTGGTCGGCGGGCTTGCCGATGATGTGGCCGGCCAGGGCCACGACCGTGTCGGCGGCGAGGATCACGCGGTCCGGATGATGCGGGGCGACGCTGCGGGCCTTGAGCCGGCTGGTATGCTCGGCATAGGCGACCGGCGTGTCCGACCAGGCGGCGGGGTCGGGCTCCGCGCATGGCGGCGAGACGACCTCGAAGGCAACGCCCGCCTCGCGCAGCAGTGCCGCCCGCCGGGGGCTCTGCGAGGCGAGGATGATCGGTGGGCGGGCATCAGGGAGCATGGTTCCTTCCGGCCGCTTGCGGCTTCGCACGAGCCCACAAGACGGTTTTTATGCAGTCATCACAGATTCCACGCCCGGGCGAAGGCCTCAAAGCTGCGGTCGTAGGTCGCCTCGGCCTCCGGCGGAAAGCAGCAGCCCGGCAACTGCCGCATCGCCAGATGGTACTGGAGGCAGTCGCAGCATACCCCGTGCCGCCCGCATGAGGCGTACGTGCACGTGCAGATCTTCGTGTTCCTGTCCTTCTTGCACTCCATGGCGTCTCCTCCGGTCCCGCGATTCAAGCGACGGCCCGCTCGACAGCCTCGAGTATACCCCAAGGTTGCAGGCCGCGACATGGCGAGTCGCCCCCGCAGGTGCATTCTGCGGGCGGGGGGAATGGAGAATGATGAATGTCGAATGAGGAATGGAGAATGAGGAATGGGGAATGGAGAATGGGGAATGGGGAAAAAGCTGCCGATGGGCGGGCGCCGCTCCACCTCACCGCCGCCGGGATTCGATCTCGGCGGTCATGTGTACAGGGCCGGGCTGCGGGTTGGGCCGGTGCGCAGGGTCTGGAGGATGGCGGCGGGGACTTCGGCGGGGCTGCACTGGAGCTGGACGGCACCGAGTTCGACGGCGACCTTGGGCATGCCGTAGACGACGCAGCTTTCACGGTCCTGGGCGATGGTGATGGCCCCTGCCTGTTTGAGCTGCAAGAGGCCCTGGGCTCCGTCGGCCCCCATACCGGTCAGGAGTACGCCGATGAGCCGGCGTGAGCGGACGCGGGCGGCCGACTCAAAGAGCACGTCCACGCTGGGGCAGTGGCGGTTGACGGGCTCCGCGTCGCCGTAGCGGATGCGGAGGCTGCCGGCCGTTTCGATCACCCGCATCTGGCGTCCGGCGGCCAGCACGGCCCGCCCCGGCTGGAGAATCTGGTGATCGACCGCCACGCTGACGGCCAGTGCGCTCGCCCGGTCGAGATGCTGGGCGAGGGAGCCGGTGAACCCCTCGGGTATGTGCTGCACGATGGCCACGGGTGGGAAGTCAGCGGGAGCGGTTTGCAGAACCTTCTGGATAGCCTGGGTCCCGCCGGTAGAGGCACCGATGACGACCAGGTAGAGGTTGGGCTCCAGGCCCGCGGCACGGAAGGCGACCGGAGGCTTGGCTGCCGGGAGGATCGGCGGGACCGCGGGGCGCGAGGCGATGGCCTCACGGATCAGCGGGATCAGCTCGCGACCCAGTTCGC
>CAZEEJ010000003.1:25914-73898 GCA_964511155.1 uncultured Planctomycetales bacterium
CTCGATAAACCGATGAGGAATCTCCCCGCCGCCGAGCGCAGCGACGCCTTCTCTCCCGAGCCAGAAACGCGCGTCGCCACGGCGGTCCAGTTCGACGCCTGGGCACTTACCACCATCCGCGAACCCATCGCCGCCCGCCCCCCCAGAATCGGCCTGACGACGGCGTTGACCGCACCAAGCTCCAGCGCCTGTAACGCCGCCTGCTGACCGGCGGGCGTGGGTTCGCTGCACATGATCACCGGCACCGGGTAGTGGGCGCGCAGCTTGCGGAGGAAGTCCAGGCCGCTGATACGCGGCAGGTCGACATCGAGCACGATGACGTCCGGTCGATGCGCGAGCACCAGTTCGCGGGCCTCGCCGGCGTCGCGGGCGGCGCCGACGACCTCGATGCCGGCCTCCCGGTTCAGCACCCCGGTGAGCACCGAGCGGACGAGCGCCGTGTGGTCGATGATCAGTACCTTGACGGGGCCGGTTACTCGCACCTTCGCCTCCCGGGTCATAGAGCGGCCGTCAGGCCCGGCGGTACACGGTCGGTTCCAGGTAGGACAGCGGGTGCCCGAGTCCGTTGAGGCTTTCCGAATGGCCGATCATCAGGTGGCCTCCCGGGCACAACTGGCCGGCCAGCTTGTTGACCAGCGTCTCCTGCGTCGGCCGATCGAAGTAGATCATCACGTTGCGGCAGAAGATGATGTGAAAGCCCCGGCGGAAGGGGAACGTTGGCGTCATCAGGTTGAAGCGGGCGAAGGTGATCGTCTGGCGCAGCGCGGGGGCCAGTTGGAGAGCCGGGCGGCCGTCGTGGAGCACGCCGCAGAGGTAGCGGTTGCGCAGCTCGGACGGCACCGTGCCGACGCGGTGGGGCTCGTAGATCGCCAACCGTGCCCGATGGAGCATTTGAGTGGAGATATCGGTCGCCAGGATTTTGAGATCGATGCCGGGATACCGTTGCAGCGTGTGCCCGGCGACCATGGCGATGGAGTGGGGTTCTTCGCCGCTGGAGCAGGCGGCGCTCCAGATGCGCAGGGTGGCCGGGCGCCCCTGGGCGGTTTCCTCGGCGAAGCGCACGATGAGGGTGCGCAGCAGGTTAAAGTGTCGCATCTCGCGAAAGAGGTGGGTGGTGTTGGTGGAGATGGCGTCGAGCAGTTCACAGAGCTTTTCGCCACTGGTATCCTGCTCGACCTGCTGGTAGTACTCACGGAATGACCGGCAGTTTCCGGTGCGGATCTTCTTGCCCAGGCGGGCGCGGACGAGTTGCTGCTTCTGGGGGCCGAGATTGATGCCGCTCTTGGCGTAGACGAGCTTGCGGATCAGCTCGTAGTCCTGTGGGGTCAGATCCCGTACGTCGGTGTCCATGGTTCGGCGGCTTCCTCCCGGGCCGGTCATCCGGCAGGTTCGAGGTTCTCGAGTGCCTGATGGCTGAGCTGGATGCGCGACCCGTGGATGGAGAGGCTGGCAACGCACGGGTCATCGGTGACATTCAGGGCGGGCGTTTCGGAGAGCTCCCGACACTGGGGAATGGACAGGTTGAACACCGGCCCGGCCCCGTACAACGTGGTGACCAGTTGGCCGCAGACGATGTTCATGAACTCCTTGACGGCATCCTCGGCCTTTTGGGCGGCCTCCTCGTGGTCGGCGTCGATACCCAGCAGGTTGGCGGCGAGTTGCCGGGTGAAGTCGCGGGTGCAACGGAAGCAGAGGCGCCCGCGGCAGGCGCCCTCGTAGCGGATGGTCGTTTCGAGCCAGACATCGCCTGGGGCGAGGTCGGCCTGGTCGTCGTCGGTGAACATGAAGGCCAGGTTGGCCAGCACCTCAGAAAAGATTGCCGTCAGTGTCGCCGTTTTCGTCAGTGGCATCTTCTTTGACTCCCAACAGGGGCCTGAGCACGTCGCGGAGCTGCTCGGGGTGGAAAGGCTTGCGGACGTACCCGAACGCCCCGATGCTCTCCAGCTCCTCGATGCGCTGTTTGCTTCCCTCGGTGGACACGATCACAATGGGGATGGCTTTGAGCCTGCGGTTATCCTGCATGCGCGTCAGGAGCTGCACGCCGTTCATGGTGGGCATGTTGATATCGACGAGCATGACCGCCACGGGGTGCTCGTTGAGTTGGGCCAGCGCCTCGATGCCGTTGGCGGCCTCGAACACGCTGCCCACGTCCAGACCGGCCATGTTCAGGGTCTTCTTGACCATCTGCCGGATGGTCGCTGAATCGTCCACAATCAGCACGTCCTGGGACATCATCGTTCTCCTAGGCAGGGCACAGCTCCCGGCCGCCGGCCGCGCGATGCTCGCTGAAGATCTCCTCAACCCGCTGAACCTCGATCAGCACCTGGGCACCGATCAACTCGAGGTCGGACTCGCGAAGCCCGTGACGCTCCATGACCGCTTCATCGGAACGGTAGGACAACCCATCCGTCCCCAACCCGATGCCGAGGAGCAAGCAAAGGCAGTCCGCCAGGTGCAGGGCATCGACGATCGCGTTGGGCGGATCCAGGGCGTTCGGTTGGTGATGATGCCGGATGCCCAGCACGATGACTTCAGGGAGCTGCCATTTTTCGGCGACCTGACCGCCGATTTCGTCGTGGGCCACGCCCAGTACCTGGCGTTCGGCCTCCGGAAAGCTCATGTGGCACGCGGCGACGCGGCTTGCGATCTCGCCGAACTCCGAGGTGACGTATTCGTTGAGGATGACCTTGCCGACGTCGTGCAGCAGCCCGGCGGTGAAAAGCAGGCCGTGGTTCCCAAGCCCGATGCGTCCTCCGATGATCGACGAGGCGATGGCCACTCCGACCGAGTGCTTCCAAAGGATGCCGGGCTCCATGCCGTAGCCCTGCTGCGGCTTACAGAGGAGGGTGTTGGTATGAACCGCCATGACCAACTGCAGCACCTTGACCGTACCCAGGCAGCGCATCGCGTCGTGCAGGGACTCGACCTCGCGCGTCCGTCCGAAGAAGGCGGAGTTCACAATGCGCAGCATCTGACCGGTCACCGCCTGATCGTAGCGGATGGCCTCGACGATCTGGTCCACGGTGCTCTGGGGGTCGTTGATGACCTGGATGAGCTTGAGGACGGTGCCCGGCAGGGGGCTGAGGCACCCGACCTGATTGAGAATGTGTTCCATGCGGGTCACAGCTCGACCTCCCCGTCGCGTCTTTTGACGGTCACCCGGCCGGTGCCGACGGTGAGCCGGAGCGTTCGGCTGATGGATCCGCCCACATCCTCGGAATCGATCAGCACACCGTTCTTCCAGAAGATCTTGCGGAGCGCGATGTAGTTGCGTTTGCCGATGTTGAACGTGCCCCGGTCATCGAGCAGCGACGAGCCGCCCGCCACCTTGACGATCATCCGCTTCTTGACCGCTCCCAGTTCATAAGCGGCCCGGAACAGGGCGGGGATACCCGTGTCGGCGAACATGGCGGGGTTGGCCCTTCCTTTCTCGGGTGCGATGGTTGAGGAGGGCAGCATGTAATGCAGCATGCCGCCCACGCGTGCATCGGGATCCCAGATAGTGATCCCGATGCAACTCCCGAGCGAGTGGGTGACGAGTGCGGCCTGGGGCTCGTTCGTCACGGCCAGATCAGCAATGTCGACAACCTGCACCACAGCGGTCTCCCGCGACGGTGTACCCCGGCGCTCGCGTCCGACGGCATCAGCCGATCAGGCCGCATCCAGTTCGTGCAACTCTACCAGTTCGTCGACGGTCAGGACCTTGTTGATGTCCAGCAGGATCTTGACCTCGTCCTTGACCTTGCCCATTCCCAGGATAAAGCTCGTGTCCACGGATCGCCCCAGGCTGGGGGGCGGTTCGATGGCGTTCTCGGGTATGTCGTTCACCTCGCTGACGGTGTCGACGATGATCCCCATGAGCATGCCGACGTCCACCACGATGATGCACGTCTGCTCGTTGTAGGAGGTGCGCTGCAGCCCGAACTTGGCCCGGAGGTCAATGACGGGAATGACCTTTCCTCGCAGGTTGATGACGCCCTCGACGAAGTCGGGCGTCTGCGGCACCTTGGTGATGTCGAGCAGGCCGTTGATCTCGCGGACCTTGAGGATCTCGACGCCGTATTCTTCGTTGTCCAACTGAAAGGTGAGATACTTGCCCCCGAGGGCGGGTGGCTGCCGGGTGTCCGCGGTGGTTGTCGGTGGGGCTTCCAGTACTGCGGTCATGTTCATAGCTCCTTTGTTCTGATGTTGTCGTCAGGCGGCTGCCGCCTCCTGGGAATCCGGGTTCCGCTGATCCGGCACGGTCGAGTGCGTACGGTCGCCGGCCGCCCGGGTGTGGTGACAGGCTTCGTGATAGGTGGCCAGCCCCGGCGGATCGAGGATCAGGCCGACCCGGCCATCGCCGAGTATGGCCGCCCCCGCCACGCCTTTGAGTCGCTCGAAGCGGTCCCCCAGCGTCTTGATGACCACCTGCTGCTGGCCGAGCAGGTTCTCGACCACCAGACCCACCTGCCGGCCGTCGCAAGTCGTTATGACCACCATGCTCTGGCAGGGGTCCACGTGGGGCGTGAGGCCGAACAGTTCGCCCAGTTGAATGAGCGGAATCAACTGCCCGCGAGCCTGGATCATCTCGCCGCGCCGTTGGACGCTGAAGATCTGGTCCGGCAGCGGGCGAACGGCTTGCTCGATGGTGATCGTCGGAATGATAAATCGCTCGGCCGCGATGCTGACCACCATCCCGTCGATGATGGCCAGGGTCAGCGGCAGGCGGATATGGAACGTCGTACCCTGGCCCTTGACCGACGTGATGTCCACCCGTCCGCGGAGTTGTTCGAGGTTGCGTCGGACGACGTCCATGCCCACGCCCCGGCCGGAGATATCCGTCACTTGGGCGGCGGTGGAGAAGCCCGGGGCGAAGATCAGTTGGTAGGCCTGCTGTTCGGTAGGTTCCTCGCCCGGCTGGACGAGGCCCTTCTCGATGGCCTTGGCGAGCAGCCGGTCGGGATCGAGCCCCATCCCGTCGTCGCTGATTTCGATGACGATGTTACTGCTCTGGTGGTAGGCCGCCAGGTGGACGTGCCCGTTGGGGTCCTTCCCGGCGGCGCGGCGGGCTTCGGGCGACTCGATCCCGTGGTCGACCGCGTTGCGAACCATGTGCACGAGCGGATCGCTGATTTGCTGGATCACGTTCTTGTCCAGCTCCGTGTCTTCACCGGCGATGGTCAACTCGACCTGCTTGTCGGCCTTGCGGGAGACGTCGCGTACCAGGCGGGCCATCTTCTGGAAGGTCGTGCCGATGGGGATCATGCGCATGGCCATGCCCGCCTCCTGCACGTTTCGGACAATCTTGGTGACCTGGTCTACGACCCTGCTCAGCTTGGGATCCGTCATCACGGCGTGATTGGCGCCGACCAGGGTCTGGGCGATGACCAGTTCCCCGACCATGTCCACGAGGGCGTCGAGCTTGGCGGTGTCGATCCGCAGCGAGGACTCGCCGACCGAGCTCGCGGTCCCCGCGGTGCCGGGCGTCGCCGCGGCAGTAGCCAAGGCCGCCGCCTGCGTCTGCTGGCGGATGGCCCGGCTGACCTGCCTGGGGGTGGCCACGCCCATGTCGATGAGGATTTCCCCCGTCTTGCGGTGCGGTTGCTCCTTCTGCATCTGCAGGGCATGGTCGACCACCACCTGCGGGATCGCGTTCTGGGCGACGAGATTCTCGCCGACGCGACCCGATTCGCTCGCTGGCGCATCGCAGCGGTCGGACAACGTGATGCGGCCATCCACCACCGCCCTGAGGTAGTCGATCATCTCCGACACCGGTGGTTGCGGAACGGTCTCCCCCTGCGGCTCCGCCAGATGTGCGCCGATCGAGCTGACCTGGGCCTTGAGAATGTCCACGACGTTGAATACCAGGTCAATCACCGCCGCGCTGATGACCCGCTGACCCTTGCGGCCCTGGTCCAGTAGCGTTTCGACCTGATGCGTCAGCGAGCCGATGTCCCGCAAGTTCAGGAAGCCGGCCATACCCTTGATGGTGTGGAACGGCCGGAACAGATCGTTGATCTTTTCCGGATCGCCGGGATAGCGCTCGACCTCCAGGACCGCGATCTCGACCGCTTCGATGTGTTCGCGGGCCTCTTCCACGAACCCCTTGACGAACTCGGTTTCGTTCGGATTGAGCCGCAGGGGCTGCTGCTGGTACCCGGCGCAGGCGGGTTCGGGCGGTGCCACCGCTTCCGCGTCCTGGGGCGGTGCGGTGGTGCCTGGGAGCGTCTCGGCACTTGCCCTGACGACATCCTGCAACTGAGCGACGGATCCGACCAGCACCCTGAACTCGGCGACGGCGTCCTCGACCTCGCCGAGGATCAGCGACTCGAGCCGGCGCACGGTCGCGAGTGCCGCCTGGCTGACGGATGAGCAGGGCATCGGGCCCTCATCGCTTGCGCTGGCGGCCAGTTGTTCGCACCACCCGTGCATCTGGGCGAGCGTGCTCAGGTCGTCGTGTTCGATCCGGTTGGCCGCATCGAACAGCCTGGCAGCCAAATCCAGCGCGCTGGGCAACTCTGTGTGGTCAGCTTGCCTGGTCATCGTGTGCCTCGAACCATCACCGCTGCGGGGCGTGGTACGTCCCGTGTCCGGATGAAAGCCCGCTTGTCGGTTTCGGTCTGTCGTCTTCGTCGTCCCACCCGCTCTATCGTCTGCCTGCTGGTGCGACTTTGCCTGAAACAGGCCCGGTTTGGTGTCAGATGTGAACCACGCGGAAGTTGCGTTGCCCGCCGGGTCGCAGCGGAAGGGCAACCGCGTCCGAGAATCATCCGGCTACCGCCTGCGCCGCTTGCCTTTTCACCCCGGAACGGCACAATAGCCGTTCGACCGGACCACGGGTCGGGAGCATCCTGCCCGGACCGGAAACCAGACTACAGAACAGGAGACGTTCCCATGTGCGATCGAGCGATCCCCCTCATGGCGGGCTTGGCCCTCTTGATGGGGCTTTTGACATCCGGTTGTGCGACGAGTTCCGCTGAAATCACGACGGGGGCGCTTCTGGAGCAGATGACGGATCTTCCCCGCCTGGCGGAACTGCCCGAACCGCCTTACACCACGCGGCAATTCTCGAGCTACGACCGCAAGAGCACCACGCCGGACGACCATGAAGGCTGGTTCGCCAACGCGGACTACAACCAATACCTCCGCGTCGAGGAGCGGGACGGCCGCAAGGAAAACGTGATGATGGACGTGGCCGGCCCCGGGGCGATCGTGCGTATCTGGTCGGCCAACCCCAAAGGCACCCTGCGAATCTACCTGGACGGCAGCGAGACGCCGGTCCTGGTCGCGGACATGCCCGAGCTGCTCAGCGGCAAGGTGGCCGGCTTCCCCGAGCCCTTGGCCGGCACGCGCTCCCGCGGCTGGAACCTGTACTTCCCCATCCCCTACGCGAAACACTGCAAGGTCACCAGCGACGATCGAGGCTTCTACTACCTGGTGAACTACCGGACCTACCCGGCCGGCACACGCGTGCGCACCTTCAGCCAGGAGGACCTGACCACGTACGCTCAGCAGGTGACCCTGGTCGCGGGGGCGTTCTCCGAGCCGGCCCAGGCGAGCCTGCCCGACGGGTCCCGGACCCGCGAGCACATCTATAAGGTGGCAGTCCCTGCCAGCGGGGAAACGCAACTGGCGGCCTTTGCGGGCGCCGACGGCAACGCCATCTGCCGGTTCGACCTCAATCTGACGGCGGCGGACGTTCCCGCGGCGGCCCGGGCCCTCATCCTGGTCATGACCTTCGACGGCCAACAGACCGTCGAGTGCCCGATCGGCGACTTCTTCGGCACCGCGCCCGGTTTGAACCCCTACGAGGGCCTGTCGCTCGGCGTCGGCAAGGCCAAGGACCGCCTGCCGCTCTATTGCCGCTGGTTCATGCCCTACGCCCGCGCGGCCACCATCCGCCTCAAGAACCTCGGTTCGCAACCCGCCCACGTCGGGGCCGTCGTCAACACCGCCCCGTACCGCTGGACGCGGCGCAGCCTGCTGTTCCATGCCGGCTGGCGCATCCAGCAGGGCCTGCCCACCCGACCCTTTACCGACTGGACCCACCTCGAGTGCCAGGGACACGGCCGGTTTGTCGGCGGAGCCCTGCACGTCGTCAACCCGGTGCGCCACTGGTGGGGCGAGGGCGACGAGAAGATCTACGTGGACGGCGAGACGTTCCCCAGCCACTTCGGTACCGGCTCGGAGGACTACTACGGCTATGCCTGGTGCAGTCCCGAGCTGTTCACCCACGCTTACCATAACCAGCCGCGATGCGACGGCCCGGGCAATTACGGGCACACCTCCGTCAACCGCTTCCACATCATCGACGACATCCCCTTCACCCGCTCGTTCAAATTCGACATGGAGAACTGGCACTCGCAGCAGGCGACCACGACCACCCGGGCGGCGGTCAGCTACTGGTACGCCCGGCCCGGCGGGTCCGGCAGCTTCAAGCCGATCACGGCCGCGGACGTCGTGCTGCCCGTCGTGCCCGAGTACGTCGTCCCGCGGGTGAAGGGGGCCATCGAGGGCGAGAAGATGAAGGTCGTCGCCCGCACCGGCGACATCCAGTCGCAGGATCTCGGAGACACATGCAGCGGTGCCGAGCACCTGTGGTGGACGAAAGGCCGGCCCGGCGAGAGGCTGGTCCTGGGCTTCGAAGTCCCCGAGGCGGGCACGCGCAACGTGATCGCCCGGTTCGTCAAGGCCCGCGACTACGGCATCGTTCAGGTCTTCATCAATGACCAGAAGGCCGGCGAGCCCATCGACCTCTTCAACGAACACGTCGTCAACTCCGGCGAGATCGACCTCGGGAGCTTCGAGCTCAAGAAAGGCGAGAACCGGATCACGCTGGAAATCGTCGGGGCCAACGACAAGGCGGACAAAGCGTACATGTGCGGGTTGGACTACCTGCGACTCAAGTAAGGCGATATGGAGAAACATGAACATGCACCACTGCACCATCATCCGCATCCTGGTTGTGTCGCTGGCAACGGCGATGGGATCCGCCCTGGCCGCTCCGCCGGGACCGGTCGTCATGACCGGCATCGACGTGTTGATCGCCGACGGCTTCAAGCCGCTGGCGGGCAAGCGCGTCGGGCTGATCACCAACCCCACCGGCATCACCGCCGATCTGCGCAGCACGGTGGACGTGCTCCACGCCGCCTCGGCGGTCAAGCTCGTCGCCCTGTTCGGCCCGGAGCACGGGGTGCGGGGCGACGTGTTCGCCGGCGAGAAGATCAGCGACGACCGCGACCCAGCCACGGGGCTGCCCGTCTACTCGCTCTACGGCGCGACCAGCAAACCGACGCCTGAGATGCTCAAGGATCTCGACGTCCTGATCTACGACATCCAGGACATCGGCTCGCGTTCGTACACCTACATCAGCACCATGGGCGTGGCCATGGAGGCCGCCGCCGAGAACAACGTCGCCTTCATGGTCCTCGATCGCCCCAACCCGGTGACCGGCAACCGCATCGAGGGCCGCCCGCTCGACGCGCGGTTCAGCTCCATGGTCGGCAAGTATCCCATCCCCTACATTTACGGTCTGACCTGCGGCGAGGTGGCCCGCATGGTCAACGGCGAGGGCTGGCTCGCCAACGGCGTCAAGTGCCAGCTCACGGTCATCGCCATGCGCGGCTACGAGCGCGGCATGTGGTTCGACCAGACCGGCTTGCCCTGGGTGCTGACCTCGCCGCATATCCCGCGAGCCGACGTGTCCCTCTTCTATGCCGCCACCGGCATCATGGGCGAGCTCCAGGTGGTCAGCGAGGGCGTCGGGTACACCCTGCCTTTCGAGCTGGCCGGGGCCCCGTTCATCAAGGATGCCGAGGGCTTCGCCCGCGCACTCAACGAGCGCAATCTGCCCGGCGTGCACTTCCGCCCGATCTACTTCCGCCCCTATTACATCGACCGCGTGAAGGGCCAGCAGTGCGGCGGCGTGCAGATCCACATCACCGACCGCGACGCGGTGGACCTGACCGGCATCCAGTTCCACGTGATGGAGCTGGTGCGGAAGCTCCATCCCGACGTGGACCTGTTCGGGGTCAAGGGCCGAGCGAACATGTTCGACAAGGTCTGCGGCACGAGCCGCGTTCGCGAGATGTTCCAGCGTGGCACGTCCGCCGCCGAGATCATCCGCTTCTGGAACAGCGACCGCGACGATTATCTCAAGATGCGGAACAGGTACCTCATCTACAAGTAACCGGAACGGTCCGCCCGCAACATTCGCCGAATGGCCAACCGGAGGCAACCGAGAGCCGATCGAGCTCTCGGTTGCCTCCTGCCCTATCTGCGTCCATCTGAGTGATCTGTGGGCAGACTCTTCTCCGCATCCTGTTTGGCCCACAGATCACTCAGATCGACGCAGATGGGCTCTCATGGCGTCTGCACGCTTCGACTCAGGCCGACCTTGAAAACCGATGGTTCAGGCCAGGAGGGCATACAACACCGTGATCGGCCCGCCAACCGCCAGGAGCACGATCCGCGTACGGCTGAGCGGCGTCCGCAGGTGGTGCCTTCGTGCGTACATCCACACACCCAGGATGCCACAGGCCATCCACAGCAGCGCCGCAACCCGCGCCCCTCCGGCATCGTCCGAAAGCTGGGCACACGGCCACGCGAATGCGAGATCCAGACTTGCCATTTCACCCATCAGCATGCAGTGAAGCCTCGGGGTTCAGTAACGTACGTGGCAGTATACCATGCCATCCATCTGCGTTCATCTGTGTGATCTGTGGGCAGACTCTTCTCCTCGTCTTGTTTGGCCCACAGATCACACAGATGAACGCAGATGGGCCCTCTTCGCGTCTCTGCGTCTTCGCGTTTCCATCTCCCCGGCACCTCATGGGGCCAGTTCGTCCCGCAGGGCGTCCTCGAGGTCCGGGTAGACGAAGGGGAAGCCGTCGGCGATGAGCTTGCCGGGCCTGACCCGGGCACCTTCCAACAGGAGGCACCGGCCCATCTCGCCGAACAGCAACCGCACGGCAAAACCGGGCAAGGGCAGTATGGCCGGCCGGCGCAGCACCCGGGCCAGCGTACGGGTGAACTCGGCGTTGGTCACCGCGCCCGGCGAAACGGCATTGACCGGGCCGGCCAGGCTGTCGCGGGTCAGGGCACGCTCGATGACCGCCAACAGATCCTCGAGGGCGATCCAGCTCATCCATTGTCGGCCCGAGCCGATCCGCCCGGCCAGCCCCAAGCGGAAGGGGGGCAGCATCCGGGCCAGTGCCCCGCCCGCCCGCGTCAGCACCATGCCGATTCGCAGGTGGACCACCCGTATGCCCGCCGCCGCCGCCGGCAGGGCCGCGGCCTCCCACTGCTGGCACACGTCGGACAGATAGCCGCTGCCCGGCGGGCTGGTCTCATCCACCTCCTCGTCGCCGCGATGCCCGTAAAAACCCACCGCCGACGCGGCCACCAGCACGCGCGGCGGCCTGGCCAGCGACGCCAGTGCCTCCGCCAGCAGTCGCGTGCCGTCCACCCGGCTGGTGCGGATGGCCTCCTTGCGCGCCGCCGTCCACCGGCCGGCCGCGATGTTCTCGCCCGCCAGGTGTACCACCGCATCCGCCCCTTCCAGCCTCGCCCGGTCGATCTGCCCCGTGGCCGGCTCCCACGCCACCTCATCCCGCCCCGGCTCCGCCGGCCGCCGCACCAGACACCCCACCACCGCCCCCGCCTGCCGCAGGTGCAACACGAGGGCCCGCCCAACCAGCCCAGACGCCCCCGAAACCACCACCCGCCGCCCCGCCAGCCGCGTATCCGGCGGCAATGCGGACTCCTGCCGCGCCTGCATGGATGACTGGCGGGATGATGAGGGGGTCTGCGACATGGTTCACCTCCGATCCGGAGGATTCTATCACTGCGGCACTCCCGAAACACAGCCCGGCATCATGACTTTCGGCCCGTCTCCCGGTCCGCCTGATGCGCCGGCAGCCGGTCCCTTCCCCATCCTCGGCAATGTTAACCGTGGGTTTCCTGTTATTCTGAGAAGAAAACAGCTCACGCAGAGACGCGGCGCGGGCTTCTCAGGACAACTCTCGGCCGCCTGCGACCCAACGCCAACGGTGACCCAACGCCAACGGTGACCCAACGCCAACGGCGTTGAATAACACAGCCCAGGGTCGCGCAGCGCACCCTGGGTGGTCAGACCAGCCTTGATCGAACAAACCCTGAAAGGGTTTCATATCCGGCCGCGGAGGAATCCCCCAACAAGGAGACCTCGCCGCCAAGCAGGCTCCGAAGCCCCGGCACCCCAGAGGGAGGCACATGCAACCCTTTCAGGGTTAGGTCACGCTTACGGGCATGGTTCCCGGGGTGCGCTGACCCCGGGCTGTGTTCTGGAACCGCGTTGCGGTTCGCAACACAGGCTCTGCCTTTGCGTGAGATTTCCTCTGGGCTGTGGGCAGAGCCCACGTTGCGCCCCTCCGCAACCTCGGCGGTTCACACCTCCACATTCTACCGCGGAGGTCGCCGAGGAACGCGGAGGCGAGGATCTCGATACATCAGTCTGGCCGGTCAATAATCGATGTCTTCTACCCCGTCGCGGTTCTGCACGCGGACGGTGAGGCTGTCCGGCTCGGCTCCTCGGCGGAACTCGACAATCCGGTGTTTGAACCGAAAGCGGGCGACATCCGGCGGGCCGAGGAAGCGAGCCAGGGTCTGGCCCAGGCGGGGGTCGGCGAAGTCATCAAGGACGAGCCAGTCGCCGGGCAACTGCTCGTCCGCGTGGCGATCGTAGAGTCGCCGGCTGATGACGCAGGTCGCACCGCCGGCCACGCGCTGGCGAATGGCCCTGAAGCTGGTCTCCGACAAGGCATGGCCGCAGACGATCAGGCACTCCACGTTCGTCAGGACATCCGCGGTCACCAGATGATCGAAGACGGCCACACTGTCGATCGGGAAGAAGAAGTCCTCGAAGCCTTCCGGGTAGACCTGCCGGTTGGCCGAGGAGATCGCCCCCGGGCGCACCTTGCCGTGGGTGAGCACCGGCCAGACCTGGAGCCACTCGCCGGCCGGTGCGTCCAGCGGCATGTCCCGATTGCCCAGCAGCCGGTTGCGCGATTCGACCTCGCCGTGCTCGCGTTCGTACTGCCCCCATCCCCCGTCGGGCAAGCGGATGATGGCCACGCGGGGATCGTAATCGCGCCAGTCGATCGTACGCGGGTTGGCCGGCACGTAATCCTTGTAGAAGTCGCGGACCACCCGCCCGTGCGGGGTGAGCTCGTACGCGTCGGCATTCGACCAGCGGACCAGCGATCCTTGGGGTGCGGCTTGCGGATGCCGCGGCGTCCACTCGTGGAAATCGAGGTTCTCGACGTAGAGGGTCTCAGCCCCCAGCCAGTAACCCATCAGCAGTGCCGAGCGCAGGGCTTGCGGCGAGTGGCCGGGGTAGGCCCCGTAGTTCCACAGGTCGGGAGAGGCCCAGAGCCTGGCCCCACTGTCCCGGTACTGGATGGCGGCCCCGAGGGCGATGGACATGATCACCGGGCTGATGTTCTCTTTCAGCAGCTTGGGGGTGATGGTCCATCCCGCCCGGGCGAAGATGTGGAACAGGTCCGGCCAGACCTGCTCGGTCTGGATGGTTACCTGGTCGCCGTAGTGCTCGACGCGGATGCGCCGGGCCTCGGCCGTCAGTCGGTCGAAGGCGGTGGTCAGATCCAACCCGTGGGTACTGACCAGGTAGGGTTTGTCAAAGGTGTTCTCGGGCGAGTTGGTGAACTTGTTGTTGGACAGGACCATGTGCTCGCACTCGTCGTAGGTCACCGCTGCCAATGCCGCGGGGGCGGGCCGGGCCGGCGGCAGGACGGCCACAAGCCACTCCATGCGCAGGTCCCAACGATGCACGCCGCCGGGGTGCTCGAACTCGTTGACCCCGGGGGTGATCTCCAGGCGAGACAGCCAGTTGGACAGCTCGACGTTGAGCGTGTAGCGCAGGCCATGTTCACGCATGGCGGCGTCCAGCGCTTCCAGTCGCTGCCGGGTGAGCGTCGCGTTCCGATCGCCGGCCTCGCTCACCGGCCGGAAATGAAGGCTGACAAGCCGGGCCCCAAGCTCATCGAGGGCCGCGAACCAGGCCGGACACTCCCATGCGGGTCGGCCCAGCCTGTACTGGTGATAGCTGCCCCCAGCGCAGACCCCAAGTTCCACCGGGAGCTTCTGGCCCATCGTCACCAGGGGCATCATCCCAAAAACCAGTCCCGCCGCCAGCCCAGTCCCGCCCGCCCGCATGCACTGACCCCCATTGGATTCATCCGGTAAGCCCGGTCCCTACGCGGGCGATTCTACGATCCCGTGTGCGCTGACGGAAGCCTTGCTCAGCCGCCTGCGGTCTACATCCTAAACCTGCCCCCTGTTCCCCGCCTATCCTCCGCGGCTTTCGACGGCCTCGGCGGTTCCCCCCTCTCCTGTTACCAGAAGGGTCGCTGCGGAGCGCAGAGGCCAGGGTCTCGACGCATCACCCCGGCCGGTCGATGGTGAGTGATGGTCTCTGTGATCCCTCGGTCGGGCGAGCGGCGCCGTAGCCAAGGGTGCGGGTTGCGGGCGGTCGGCTCCGGTGCCGATGGAGCATTGGCCGGGTGTCGGGGGCGGGGCGGCGCGCTACACTTTGGGGTTGAGCGCTCGACGGCGGGCGCGGCGTGGATGTGGTGTCGTCAGGGGCGGCGGGCGATTCGGCCGGCGGGTCGGTCGGGCACCGGCGAGGGATGCTACCCCTGCAGGAATGAAAGAGGGCGACGTATGAGCCGGTATGCATGGATCACGGGATGGGTTCTGGCGGCGAGCCTGGCGTCGGCCAGCTACGCGGAGACCCTGGAGGACGCCAAGAAGCAGATCACCGAGAAGCTGGCGGGGCTCAAGAGCGCCAGCATGAAGAGCAAGGCGGACCAGGAGTACGCCACCGAAGAGTTTCAGTTCAAGAGCCACTCCGAAGGGCTGACCGAGTACGCCCTGGACGGGGACAAGAAGTGGAAATCGCGCAGCGAATCCAGGATCAGCGCCACCCGCAAGCTCAAGGAGCAGGAAGAAGAGGAAAAGGAGGACGGCAAGATGCTGTTCATCTACGACGGGGAGTTCGCCTATACCCTGTCGGAGGCGCCGGGCCACAAGTCGGCGATCAAGACGAAGCCTAACGCCGGCGACATGCCTAATCCATTCGACGGCAAGGCGATGTTCGCGCTGCTCGAGAAGGATCATACCCTCAGGCTGCTGCCCGGCGAGAAGGTCGATGGCAAGGACACGTTCGTGATCGAGGCGAAGCCGAAGAAGGAGGACGCGCCGACCGCGAACTTCATGGCCCGCTCCGTGACCTATTACCACAAAGACTCGGGCATCGCCTTGAAACAGGTTGCCTACGACAAGGCCGGCAAGACAGTGCTCACCATGCTCGTGGAGGATCTGAAGCTCAACCCCGAGATCAAGCCCGATCGGTTCGTCTTCAAGGCCCCGCCGGACGTGACCGTGGTGGACATGACGCAAATGCAGGAAAGCCCGGCCCCCCAGCAAGCGGACGAGTCCTCGCAGGAGCAAGGGACCGCAGACCAGGACGACGCCACCGCCGAGGAGCCCGAGACGGCCAAGTCCGACCAGACCACGTCCGATGAGCAGGCCAAGGACGAGAAGAAGGAGGATGAGGGCGGCGCCAAGGGTTTGTTCAAGAAGCTCAAGTTGCGGTGACGACGGCCTCCGTATCAACGGCGCTGCCTGGGAACGTGACCCGCAGACCACAAAGGGGGACCGCACAAGGGCTCGCCAGCTATTCTATCCGGCCTCATGCGCGGTCTTGGAGCGGCCGACGGGGCTGAGAGTGCTGTCCAGGCCCAGCCGGGCAGTCGTTGGGCGCACCCAGTCCGGCTTTTGCCGTCCGAGGTCGTCTTGCCATGCCCTGATCAGATGGGCGGTCCTGACGTTCAAGGGGATCCGGTTGAAGCCGGCGTGCGCGCAGTGATTGAGTCCAGCCGAGGTAGACACACCACAGGCCGGCCGGCACCAACGTCAGGACCAGCAGCAGCGTCGACGAGGTGCCCGCGGTGCTCCCGGCCCAAGCCAGTAGAAAGCCCATCGGGATCGCCCCGATGGCCAAGGCCAGTACGAAGCGTCCCAGGTGCATCCTTGCCAGACCGGCCATGAACGTCAGAACTTCCGGCACGACCGGCATGGCGCGCGAAGCGATGATTCCCGAAATGCCCCAGGTGTCGAAGAACCGCTGGAGATCGGCCATCTCGTCTTCACTGGCCAGCAACCTGGCGGCCTTACGCCCCGCCAGACGCGCCAGTGCGTAGGCCACCAGCCCGGCAAGTACCGACCCAACCGCTCCAATCACACCGCCCCAGAAACTGCCGTAGATGACTCCCGCACTGGCCACGACCGGGGAGGCGGGAATCGGCAGAAACAGGTCGCCAACCAGCAGGGCAATGGCGACGATCCAGGCGTATGGTTTGGCGGAGGCGATCCACGCGGCAAACTCCGGCGAAGCGAAATAGGCATCCATCGGCTCGTGCCAGAGGAAGTACGGCACGAGGATCAGGGCGACAATGCCCACCACGATGATGCCAAGCTTCAAATGCAGAGACCGTCTGGAAATCATGGCGGACAGAATACCATCGGCGGTCTGGGCATTCTATGAGCGTCTCGTCGATTATCGGCAGGGGCTGGGCGACCTGTTGTGCCGCCGCTCTCATTGCGCCAGCGTCGGCTTGTCGGGCCAGCAGGCGATGGCGGCGGTTTCGCGCTCGGACACGTCGGTCTGCTGGGCACTCTGCAGCATGCGCGGCAGGCCCGGGGGGACACGGTCAGGAAACTCCATTCCGCCAGAGGCGGCGTGGCTCTGGGGCTGCAGGGCTTTCACCGCAGGCCGAGACTTTTTCCTGAGCAGAGTCCGGAGTCTTTTCCTGACTTTGTGCCCCGCGTGGATGATGTAATCGCAGAGGAAGACCGGGGTCGCCAGGCAGAACGGCAGCATCTGCCGATAGCTGATAATCTCGCAATCGTTCACCACCCTGAGCATCCTGGCGAGGTGCGCCGGACGATAGAAGAAGCGGTTGCGAATCCGATCGCGAATCCGCAGAAGCCGTTTCCTGTCAAAGCCCGGCGAATACACATACCCGTTGGCACTGATCCGGTATCCGGGCACTCCCTCGATTTCTTTGCGCAGCGGCGTGAACTGGTCCACGCGAAGCCGATTGAGGGTGATCGAGTGCACCCCCAGCTCGATGGCAAGGTCGGCGATCGAGACCATCTCCTCTTCCGTCTCGCCGATGTTGCCATAGATGAAGTAACCGTGATAGAAGAAGGGGAAACGCCGGAACACCTCGAAGGCCTCCCGCATCTGCTTGATCGTGAAGCCCTTGTGCAATTGTTCGAGAGTCCTGTCGCTGGCGGACTCGAGCCCGAAGAGGAGTATTCGAAAGCCGGCGCGGTAGGCTTTCTCAAGCAGGCGCGGATGCCTGGCCACCTCGATCCGCGCGTTGGCAGAGAAACGCTTCTTGATCCCACGCTCGATGAGCAGGTCGCAAATGCGCTCCACGCGGCGGGGCTGCACGAAGCAATTGTCGTCGGCGAAGAGGATCACCTCCGCAGGGCTCGCTTCGATCTCCTCCACGACCGACTCGGGCGAGCGTGCGACGTATTCACGCTTCTGGCCCAGCGGGTTCATGGCGAACGTGCAGAACTTGCAGTGATAGGGACAGCCGCGGGAGCTCAGAATCGTGTCGAACTGGATGGGCAACAACCGCACGCCCCGCAAAGTCGGGTAGTATTCACAACGCCGCAACCTGCGGTCCGGTGCCTGGATCTCCTCTATGGGTTGGAGCGGGCGGTTGGCGTTATGGACGATCGCGTCCTCGTGCCGATAGGACAAGCCGAGAATCTGCTCCAACGGTCGGCCGTCGGCGATTTCCTGGATGGTCTGTTCACCTTCTCCGCGAACGACAACGCTGACATTCGGGCACCGTTCGAAGATGTCCTCGACGTTGTCCGTGGCCTCCCGGCCCCCCACGATGATCGGCACGTCCGCCGGCAACTGGCGGATGTAGTCGCATACCTTCTGGTATCGGGCCTTCCAGTAGATACTGATGCACACGATGTCGGCAGATGAGCGAATGAACGCCGCCAGTCTGGCGGGCGAGTGGAATCTACGCTCATGCCGCAGGTCGACCAGGCTGACCTTCTCGACGTGCCCCTTGAGCGCCGTTGCGATGTACTCCAAACCCGTGGGAGGCCACAAGTTGATCCCGGGTTCCTGGTCCTTCAGGTAAGGGTACAGACAAAGCGCGTGACGGTAACGCATGAATTGGTGCTCCTCACTAGCCTTGCCCGTCCCAGATATCAGGCGGGGATTGTAGTATTACAGCTTCTTACTGATGCGGTCAACCGTGGGCGTTTCGGAGCCGCCTTCGGGCCATGACAGGACACGCCGGGGTGTCGAATGGTTGAGGACCGAGTCGGGCTATCGAAGGCGCGCCAGGCAAGAACGGCAACCGGGCGCCTCGCCCCGATCGGCAGGCTGTAGCCGGATTTCGCCACCGATACCAGAGCCCCCCCTCTCGTCGCAGGTGCCGTCAAGAGGGCTAAGGGAGATGTGGGTTCCGCCGGGCAATGGGACAAGCGGGCGGAAGGCAATGCACGGGGAGCCGTCCGCACCGGCGAGACACTGGCGCCCCACCGATTGCGGCTGAAGTCCACCCGGAAAGACGAAAGGCTATTGTAGAAGCGGGTCCTGCGCCAGGGTTTCGCGGAGCTTGGCAAGGGCGGTGTTCTGGATCTGGCGGACGCGTTCCTTACTCAAACCGACGGCCTGGCCGATCTGCTTGAAGGTCAGGCGGTCACGGTTGCCCTGGGGGAAGCGGCCGAACAACACGCGGGACTCCAGGGCGGTCAGGTCGCCGCTGTTGACCCGCAGGGCGTGCTGCAGCCGCTCGATGCGCAAGTCCGCCTCCGAGCGGACAGGTTCCTCCGGGGCATCCAGCGCGGCATCGTAGTGAACGGGGAAGAGGCTGCGGTGGCGCAGCTCGTGCCGCCCGCGGCGCATGCACGACCGGGCGATGCAGTTGCAGGCGTAGGTGCTGAAACGGAAGCCGCGCCAGGGGTTGAAGCGATCGACCGCCCGGGCCAGCCCGAGCATCGCCTCGCTGAGCAGGTCGTCATCGTCCAGATCCGGGCTGCGGAAGTGGCTCAACATGCGGTAGACCAGGCCGAGGTTCAACTCCACGATGGCCTCACGCAGGGCGTGCCAATCCTTCCGCCAGCGGCGGCGGGTACTGTCCGAGACCCGCAGCCGCCGACGGTCGGACGCCCAGTACGCACACGTATGGAAAGCCTTGAACAGGTCGGATTCGTGGGGTTTCCGGGCCGCGGGCATCCCGGAGGCGACCCAGGCACGCACCTCGCGGGCCCGCAGCCGAGCCTCTTTGGAACGCAGCCATGGATGGGGCACGTAGAAGGGCTGCTGGGCGGCCGCGGCATCTGTCCGATTTCTGCGAGTCTTGACCGTCACCTGGAGCCTCTCCATCCATGAACCTCACCTGTGCCCTGGTCTCGCTCCCGATGCGGCACACGGAGTAGTGGTTGGCTCCTCGCTGGCTCAGGTCACCCGCTCCCGCAATATCATGCACACGGCCGTGCGATACCTCGTTACGGATTCGGCCCCGAACAGCGTGGCCATCAGACCCGGCTGCGCCGCGCCCTCAGCCCCTTCCGGGGCGGCTGAGACCACACACTTCATACTCTTATACGCTTCGGGAGCCCGGAGGTTTGGCCGCTATGGGTATGAAGCTGGCCCAACGACCTCTGCATGCAACGCGGTCCTGCGCTGCCTCGGCAGCCTGTCTCGCAACCGAACACCCATCTTGGGGGTGCTCCCGGGTAGGCGCTGCGGCATCGGACGGTATGATGCACAGGCGCCGCCCGAGGGCAGACCTGCCGGCCGGCAGGATCGGGCTTAGCCGTCCGGGAGCACCCCGGACGGGGTCTCCACATCAGAAGGAGCAGACAGTGAATGCCAATCACAAACTCAGCAGACGGACGCGCGGTTACACGGGTGCGGGGCACGCCATGGGGAACACGACGGCGATTCTGGCCGGCCTGATCCTCGTGACCGGGCTGATGGCCGGGCTGGCCGGGTGCCAGTCGCTCGTTGGCGGGCCGGAAGTAGGCTACGCGGCCATTGGCGGCGACCTGCCGCTCATCCCCGACGGCGTCGTCAGCCGGGCGATCACCGAGGAGAATCGCAGCGGGGCCCGTGGAGCCGGCGGCATGGCCAGCGATGCGAAGCTGGGCCCCGGGCGCAAGGGTGCTCCATGCATCCGCGATCTCCAGAACGGCGAGACGGCCACGCTCATGGACGTCGAGGGCTGCGGGGTCATCCGGCACATCTGGATCACGATCAACGACCGTTCGCCGGAGGCCCTCCGCAACCTGATCCTGCGGATGTACTGGGACGGCAGCGAGGTGCCCAGCGTCGAGGTGCCGTTCGGGGACTTCTTCGGCACGGCCCACGGGCGAGTGGTGGACTTCAACTCGGCCTACGTGAGCGTGCCGCTGGCCCGGGGCTTCAACTGCTACTTCCCCATGCCATTCGGGACGCGGGCCCGCGTGACGCTCCACAACGACCTGCCGGACGGCAAGCCCATGCGGCTCGTGTTCTATCAGATCGACTACGAGCTGCGCGATCGCCTGCCGGCCAACACCGGCCGCTTTCACGCCCAGTTCCGCCGGCAGAACCCCACCGTGCTCAAGCAGGATTTCGTCCTGCTCGATGGGGCCGAGGGGCCGGGCATGTTCATCGGCTGCGTGATCGGCGTGCGTCCGCTCGGCCCACGCTGGTGGGGCGAGGGGGAGATGAAGTTCTACATGGACGGCGACACCGATTACCCCACGATCTGCGGAACGGGCACCGAGGACTACTTTTGTGCCGCCTGGGGCATGGGCGAGTATCACAAGCCCTATTTCGGCTGCTCGCTGTACCTGGACGCCAAGAAGTTTCCGCCGCACGGCCTGGTGAGCATGTACCGCTGGCACGAAAAGGACCCGGTCTATTTCCGCAAGAGTTTCCGGGCGGAGATGCAGCAGATCGGCTGGGGCGACGACGGCCTGTTTGAGCGCAGCGACGACTGGTGCAGCGTAGCCTACTGGTACCAGCTCAAACCGATCAGTCGGATTCCCGCTTTGCCGGATCGGGCGGCGCGCACCGTGGACCTCCAGGAGCCGCCCGCTCCCCCGGCGAATCCGTGAGCCGCCGTTCAGGCCCGTCCTCACCTCTCAAGCGGTTCGACCGAAACGGTCAGCGGGCGGGCTCGGCGGTTGGGGCGCGGCGTGGTGCACCGGCGGCCGTAGTCGGCGGGCGTGCCGAAGCCCAGGCGGACGCGGGTAATCAACCAGGCGGAGCGCACGAAGTAGCCGAGCGTATGGCGGCCGGGTACCAGTTCGGCCTGCCGGACCGCGGCCAGGAAGGACTCCGGCCCGTCAAACTCCGGAAGCCATTGATAGCTGGCGCGCAGGCTGTTGCGGTGGTGCGAATCGGCTCCCGCCAGTCCGGGCAGACCGTGCCGGGCGGCAAATCGCCGTGCCTTGCGGTCCGGGAAGGGGGACAGGTTCTGGGCGTTGGCGATCTCGACGGCGTCGATCAGGTCGACGAGGCCGTGGACCGCCCGGCGCAGGCCGCAACTGAACATGCTGATGAAGGGATGCGGCACGACGACGAGGCCGCCCTGCTGCCGAATGGCCTTGGCGGTCTCGCGGGCCGAGCGCCCCGGACCGACGTGCTCGTGGAGAAACAGCCCGATCAGGTGCCCCTCACGCGTGGAGATCTCCTCGCCGATAATGACGCGCAGGTTCGGACCGGCCGCGGCCGCGACGGCCCGGGCGCCCTCGATAGTGTCGTGGTCGGTGATTGTCAGACAGTCAATCTCCCAGCGGTGCGCGCATTCCAGCAAGTGCTCGACAGTGTTATTGCTGTCGTCGGAGTGATCCGTGTGCACATGGAAGACGGTCTTGAGCAATCGCACCCCCGGCTCTCCGGGCGTAACCCCGTGTCCAACAACGCGGTACGGTACTTGCGGCCCCTGTGAGTTTAGGTCGGCCGCAGGCTCAAGTCTACGATATGCCCTGCCGATGCGTGGCCGGGTGGGCCGCCCGGAAAGCGTCCCATAACGGTTCGCCGCGGCAGGGGCGGCGTGGTAAGCTCGCTGCGAACGCGGCGGAGGCGGCAGCGGGTCGGTGCGAAGCCGCAAGCGGCGACGGCAAGAAAGGGTAACTCATGGTGCGTCAGACGGTGCTGGTGACGGGCGGGGCGGGCTTCATCGGCTCGCACCTGTGCCTGCGGCTGTTCGATGAGGGCTGCCGGGTCATCTGCCTGGACAACTTCTTCACCGGGCGGCTGGAGAACTTCGGCTCGCGCTACCAGGAACTGATCCTCAGCGGCCGCTTTGAGTTCGTCCGCCACGACGTGATCGAGCCGATCGTGCTCGAGGTCGATCAGATCTTCCATCTGGCCTGCCCGGCCAGCCCGGTGCACTACCAGTACAACCCGGTCAAGACGATCAAGACCAACGTGATCGGCATCTACCACATGCTGGGGCTGGCCAAGCGCATCCCCGCCCGCATCCTGCAGGCGAGCACGTCCGAGGTGTACGGCGACCCGCAGGTCCACCCCCAGCCGGAAAGCTACTGGGGGCACGTGAACCCGATCGGCGTGCGGAGCTGTTACGACGAGGGCAAGCGCGTGGCCGAGTCGCTGATGATGGACTACCACCGCCAGCACGGCCTGGAGACGCGCATCGCCCGGATCTTCAACACGTACGGCCCGAACATGTCGGTGGACGACGGGCGGGTGATGAGCAACTTCATCTGCCAGGGGCTGCGCGGCGAGCCGATCACCATCTACGGCGACGGCACGCAGACGCGCAGCTTCTGCTACGTCTCGGACCTGGTCGAGGGGCTGTGCCGCCTGATGGCCAGCGATACTTGCGACCCGGTCAACCTGGGCAACGACCGCGAAATCTCGATGCTGGAGCTGGTGGACGCGATCGGAAACGTGCTGGGCCGTCGGCTGGAGGTCATCCACAAGCCGCTGCCCCAGGACGATCCCGTACGCCGGCGTCCGGACCTGACCAGGGCCCGGACCCTATTGGGCTACGAGCCGACGGTTCCATTGGAGGACGGCGTCCGGCGAACCGTGGAGTACTTTCGCGAGATGCTGAGCCCGGCGATGGGCGTGTGAGGCGGGACCGCACCGCCGATGCACGCCGATGGGGGCGAAATGGGGACAGGCACCGCTGGAGCGATGTGTCATAGACCTTGAACTTGGCCCGCATCTGAGGATGCTTCCTTGACCCAGCATCGCTGGGGCGGAGCCAGTCCCCATTTCGCCCGGGTTACTGGAAATCGCAGAGTTCGCGGACGCGGGCCAGGGAGCCGTCGTTGACCCAGGGATCGAGCTGGGGCACGTCCTTGAGCTGCTGGCCGCGGTATCGGCTGACAGCCACGAACCCGCAGGTCGCTTCGGGCAGCGAAGTCATGTCGCTCCAGAGCTTCTCGGTCTGGCTGACGGGGAAGACATCCTCCTGGCCATGCCCCCAGCGGCGTTTGACCTCCTTGATGGTAACGTAGGTGGGCAGGCGTGACGCGAAGGCCCGGATGCGGTCGGCCAGGACGTTCTCCGGTGCGTGCAACTCCAGGCGGGTCAAGCCGAACAGGCCCAGCAGACGGTCCAGGTCGATCCAGGTGGTCATCGAGTTGTAGTAGCTGAGGCGGAACTCGTCGGACTCGCGGGGTTGGGCGAGGCCTTCGAGGAGGCGGAGCTGGCCGTTGACCCGAGCGAGCCCGCCGCCGCGATCGTCGATGCGGCGGGGGATGACTTCGTAGGTCAGGCACCGGCCGCTGAGGATGTGCGTGCCGAGAATGCCGGGATCGACATTGGCCCCGAGCGTGTCGATGTTGTGAACCATGAGGTACTTGAGCCCGGGCCGCTGCTCGATGAGCCTGGCGAGCACGCCGTTGCGGATGAGGTTGGGCACTTCGTACCAGTGGCCGGGCGGATGGAAGCACTGCAGGGGAACGTTCTCGACGTAGTCGGTGGCCTCGCCGCGCTGCTGGGCCCAGGCGATCAGCGTTCGGCGAACGTCGTCGCGGACCTTCTGCTTGTGCTCGTCGAGGGCTTCCTGGGGCAGCTCCTCCCAGAGGAAGCGCAGGTCGCGGGTCATGGGCACCATGCGCAGGCCGATGGACCGCCCGGGCGACAGGTGCAGCGGCCCGGGGTAGTGAAAGTCGTCGTTGAGCGCCAGGTGCTTGGCGATGGGCTCGTGCGTCAGGAAGCTGGTGGAGAAGACGTGGGGAATCTCGGCGTTGAGCCGGCGGCCGGTATGTCGGCTCTTGGCGAGGTGGATCTCCATGAAGGACCGGTGGGCACCGTCGATGGCGACGAAGGGGTTGGTCGCTTTGACCACGCCGGCGCCGCGGGTCCACCGTGATCCGACGCCGGCGGCCAGTGAGAGAACGGCGACCTGCCCCGCGCGGATCGCCTCCTCGCCGGCCAGGATCGCGCCTGCGGGGCAGCCTTCCTGAAGATCGGCGAGGTCACCGGGCGCCACATCGCGGATTTCCGTATCGGCCGGCAACCGGTTGCGTCCCAGGCCGATGCGTCCGTGTTTGAGATTGTCGCGGATCTGCTCGTGCTGAAGGGCGTCGAAGCCGTTCTGGCGTTTGAGCCGTTCGACCTGTTCCTGCCAGGCGCCGGCCTCGGCGTCGGCGGCACTGCGCGGGGCGGGGAACATGTGGTTGACCATGACTCGCAGAACACGAAGGAGCTGGTCGGGATCATCGGTGCGGCTCGCGAAGTTGTCGAGGTCCGCCCGGCGGAGCATGGGCACCTGGTCGCGGGGCATGCGACTGAGCGTCGGCACCTGGACCGCGTAGTAGCGCGGCGGCATGGCCGCATGAGTCCCCTGGCGCAGGTGGGCGACCGAGCCTTGGTCGTTGATGCGAAAGTGGTAGACCACCGGGTCGATGGCGAAGGGCAGGGCGTCCTCGAGCTCGCGCTTGGCCTGGGTCATGATGTCGAGGATCTCGTCGCGGAACGCAGCACGGCGCTGCGGGGCGACAAAGAAAGCCATGCCGCCGCCGGACATGCCGCCGGTCATCAGGAACCCCCAGAAGTCGTCACCCGCCCGCTGCCGGGCCCGGTGGATAATGGTCTCGGTGAACCGGTTGGTGACCCAGGGGATAATGGTCCGCAGGGGGCCGGCGAAGTGGCGTGTGGTGGCCTGTCCAACGGCCTGCACGTCGCCGCGTTCGAGGGCGGCCACGATCTCGTCGAAGATGGCGTGACATTCCTGCCGAGCCTGCCATTCCGGTCCCGCGCGCAACAGGTACTTCTCGGTGACCATCTCGAGGATGGGGCCGACGTCCTGGGCCATGCCGCCGTGCACGAGCACGAGGGATTCGGCCAGCGCGTCGCGGATGGCGGGTGAGATGCGCTGCGGCCCGAGCAGTTCGTGCCGGGGCAGGAGGCAGCCGCGACTCACGGACCTCTCGGGATCGTCCTGGCCGGCGGGACATCCGGAGATGATCTTGATCCCCGGCCAGATGCCGCCCGAGTCCTGCCATCCGCCGCCGGACCCGCCCAGCCATTCGCCGAGAATGGCCCGCGAGGCGATGAGGCGGCGCTCGGACTCATCGAGCGGACCTTCCAGGGTTCGGGTCTGACCGGTGGCCCGCATGAGCACGGCGATGAGCGAGGCCAGCAGGTTGGTCGAGACCGCCAGCCGCGAGCCCTTGGGAATATCGTTGACCTGGGTCACAACCTCCAGACCGAGGCCCGGGCCGACCACCTTGGCGAGCACTTCGGCCAGCGATTGGCCGGACCCCTCGAACGAGGGCGGGATCAGACCGGAGGCGATGACGCCGGCCTTGAGCAGACCCAGATAGTCATTGCCGAAGTTGAACAGATCGTCGAGCGTGGTCACGTCCTTGGTCGCTTCGAGGTCCACGCTGGTCAGGCGAAGCAGCGGCTCCTCGATCACCCGCAGGCAGGTCTCGATGGGCGGGCGGACGCGCTCGTCGCGGCGGTACACGCCGAGGTCAGCGGAGATATTGATGACCCGGGCGCCCTCGGGATAGTCCATTCCCAGGAAGAAGATGTCCGACCAGCCGCTGTGGGACAGGTCGATGCGCACGGGGGTCTGCTCGGCCAGGATGGGGTACAGGGGCACGCCCGGTGCCTTGCGCAGCAGTTCCGGGCGGAGGCGCACGGGGTGGTCGGCACGATGGCCCACGCGGAACATCCACTGATTGCCGCGTGAGCTGCGGACCGAACGGCGGACCTGGTCGGTGAGCGTCTGGAAGCCGAGGTGGTGGTAGGCGGCGGCCAGTGCGCTGAAGATGGCCCCGCTGGGGCCCTCGACCTGAAGGGTCTTGCGGAAGCGGGCGATGGCCTGCTCGAAACGCCGTTCGAGGAGGCTCACGTAGCCGTCGAAGGGGATGGTGCCCACGCGCGGCACGCCGGCCGCCTCCTGTAGATGAAAACGGTGCACCGCAAATAAGAACAGGCAGGCGCGGACCCCCTCATAAAGATTCTCCGTCGTGCGGCGAAAAGATTCGAGGGCCTCGCACTCGGCCAGCAGGTCGGCGAGGGTCATGGGCTCGACGAGGGCCCGCAGGGCACGGTTGCGTACTTGCGGGTCGCCGCTCGTGATGGTGTCGACCAGGACGCGGCTCATGGCTGAGCTTCCGTTCCGGCGGCCGCTCGCTCCTGCTCGAAGTGGAGGACAAGTTCCATGAGTCGGGCGAGGGCCTCGTCGCGGTCGGCACCGGAGAGGGCGAGGGCGACCTGGGCTTCGAGGGCCCCGAACCGGACGCCGATGTCGTGGCGATGCCCGTTGGTCTGCACGGCGAGGTATTGCTCGCGGCGGGCCAACTCCTGCAAGGCGGGGGTGAGCTGGATCTCGTCACGGTCGCGGCAATCGCGGCTGACGTGGTCGTCGAGAATGTCGAAGATAGTGGGGGTCAGCACGTGCATGCCGAAAAAGCACAGGTAGTGGCCCACGCGCAGGCCGGGAACATGCAGGTGCTGCTCGGCCAGGCTGGGCGTGGGCTTCTCGATGATGCGCTCGATCTGGAAGACGTTGGCTTGACCGGGCAACCGCTTGCCCGCCACGGTGCCGTAGCGGTGGATGAGGTGCTCACGAGTGGCCTGGACGGCGGCGACGGCGCCGGCGGTCTGCGCGGCGAGGTCCAAGACCTGCCGGCTGCAGCGTCGTTGCTCGCTGGAGATGTAAAGGTGGTCGCTGACCATGAGCAGGAAGGGTTCGTGTCCGACGAATTGCCGGGCACACCAGACCGCGTGGCCGTAGCCTTCCGGCCGTTCCTGCGGGGCGAAGCTCAGGCGGCGATCGAGTTCCGCCAGCCGCTTAGCCTGCTCCGCCGCCCCGCTGGCCCCACCGTGAGTGGATAGCAGGGTCTCCTGCTGGGCGGCGAAGTACTGCCGGTAGACCTGCTCATCGCCCGGAGCGACGACGACGCAGAGTTCCTCGATGCCGCTCTCGATGGCCTCCTCCGCGATGATCTGGATGACGGGCTTGGTGATTCCGTCGCGATCAACGAGGGGAAGCAGTGCTTTTTGCACGGAGTCGGAGGCGGGGTGCTGTCGCGCCCCTCGGCCGGCGGCGGTAATGACGGCCTTGCGCACATGCATGAGCGGGTCCTCGAAACGCCGGCCGACCTGCCGGCGCGGTTGTCTCGCGTGTCATTTCTTACCGTAAAACGGCGGAGAAGGGAATGGGCCACCTGCCCGCTGCCCGCGCGACCCTTCGGACAAAATGGCGAATGCCCAAGCCTCAATGACCAATCAATGACCAAGTCCGAAACCCGAAAACTCGACCGCGGCCAAGAGCATTCGCCATTCGTCATTCGGGCTTCATTGGTCATTGGTGCTTCGACATTGGTCATTCCCGCCCAAGTTGTCGCGCACCCACGCTTGCCGGCCCTCGGCACGGCAGCTAAGGTCTGAACATGCGGGCGGGGCGGGCGGGCTGCGGGCACCTCCGCCGGTCAGCCGGTTTTTCGCTTCGTTCCGGCACGAGGGCACAAGGACATGTCCGACCTGCTTGTGTATCTGGGGGATCTGCATCGGGTGATGGAGCCGGCCTGGGCGAGCACGACGCTGATCCTGGTCGCGGTAGTGTGCGGCACGGTCGTCGGACTGGAGCGTGAGGCCCGCAACAAGCCGGCCGGGTTGCGCACCGTGTCGTTGATCTGCGTGGGCAGTACGGTCTTCACGCTGGTGTCGATCCTGATCGCATCTGGGGTACCGGCGGACCGCGGCCGCATTGCCGCCCAGGTAGTCACCGGTGTAGGGTTTCTCGGGGCAGGAGCGATCATCCGCGACCACGGCGCCATCCTCGGGCTGACCACGGCGGCCACCATCTGGGTCGTATCCGCCATCGGGGTGCTCATCGGGGCCGGATACGCGGCCGGCGGGCTGGCGCTCACGCTGATCGTGGTCGTGATGCTGACCGGCGAGCGTGTTTTCGATCGGCTGGTGCATGGCCCTTGCCGTTATGCCCGCTGCCGCGTGACCTATCGGCCGGAGAACGGCAAGACGCGGCTCCACCTGCGGCACGTGCTCGACGAGTTCCAGATCCAATCGGCGGAGTGGTCCTCGTCGCCACAGGGCGATGCGGAGGTGGCGGACATTCGCTATTGCCATGTGCACCGCAACCATCGCGACGTCCTGCACAAGCTGGCGAATCTGTCGGCAGTGGTGCACATCGACGCGGGCGAGACGAGCCCATGAGCCCGATGGGCGGCGGTCTGAAGCCGTGTGCGCAGCGCCGATCACCGGCGCGTGATCAGCGACCGACTTCGCGGATGGCAGACGACAGCGCGGCCGATGAAGGCGCGAACCGCGCGGGTTCGGGGTGTCGGGAACTCGTCGCGACGGGGCGACTCGGGGCGGTTTGAATCATGTAACGCCGCCAACTTGCCGATGATTGTCGTTGTTGGAAAAAAAGTGTTGACTATGCGGAAACAGTTCGCTACCTTCTAAGATGTTATGGAAGATCCCGTACGCGTCACACGGGATTGTGGGCTCTTTATAGGAGAAAGTGCCATGGCTAAGAAGAAGGCCAAGAAGAAGGCCGCCAAGAAGGTCGCCAAGAAGAAGGCCAGCCGCAAGAAGAAGTAACGCGGCCAGCTCGAAACTTGACCTGTCAGTGACCGCAGGCGTTCTGGGAAACCAGGACGCCTGCGGTGTTTTTGTCGAAGGGGATGAAGGAAGGCGGGGAAACCGTGAGACATCCGGCAACGCGGCAGTTGGCGAATCAGCGAGCTTGGTTCTGCTCCCGGCTTGCCGCTTCGCGGGACCTGAGCGATGTACGCGACCGTGCGAAGCCGCAAGCGGCAGAGATTGGGCGACGCGACTGAGACGAGAATCCGTCTGGCGGCTTCATCGGCGGCCGAGGTTCGCGTGCAGGCTTGATTCAGTCCGCGCGGGCTCGGGCCTTCCCCGACCGCCGGAACTTCTTGCGTACCGCCGCCGGCACTTGGGCGATGTTCAGCACGTAGTGCGTGACGGGGATGCCCAGCAGCATGCCCCATGCGCCGAAGAGCTTCTCGCCCACCAGCAGGATGATCAGCACCATCACGGGATTCAGGTGGAAGCGGGCGGCGTAGATGCGGGGGTTGAACACGTAGGCTTCGAGCAGGTGAACGATGACGATCATGCCGAGCGTCAACAGGGCGTGGTTGAGGCCGAAGTCGTTGAAGGAGATGAGGATGATCGGCACGGAGGAGATGAACACGCCAAGGACGGGGATGAGCCCCAGCAGGAACACGATGGTGGTCAGCAGGACGAGGGGCTGGATGCCGAGCACGAACAGGCCGATGCAGGTAATCGAGGCGTTGAGCAGAGCGACGGCCATTTGGCACTGAAAGGCCGTCCCCACCGCGGCGGAGAACTCGACCACGCTGGCGGTCGCCTCGTGGAAGAATCGGCCGACGGGGCTCTGGCGCCAGGTGAGCAGTTCGCGGGTGATGCGGTCGTAGTCCAACACGATGAGGAAGGAGAGGAGAATAGCCAGGAGGAAGTCGAGGGTGCTCTCGACGCTCCCGATGATCAGGCGGCGGAACACGTCGGCCAGCAGATCCGGGGATTCCGCGGCCGCCTCGCCCCCGATGCCCGGCAGGAACCCAAGGAGCAAGCGCTGGAGCTTCTCGGCCAGCACCCGGGTGTCGATTTCATCGGCCACCGGCGCGCCGGGTTCGACTGTGTCGGCGGGAGCGGTAGCGGGTACGGCAGCCGACGGCCTCTTGGCGATGACGTACCGGGCGAGGGCCTGCTCCATGTTGTAGCGCGGAGCGGCCTTCTGGACCTCCTCGGCCAGATTGTGAAACAGCACCGGCACGCGCTTGGAGAACTTGAAGCCTTCGTCCACCAAACGCGGCAGACCGGTCGTGATCAGCAGGGTCAGCAGCCCCACCACCAGCAGATAGGGCAGGGATACCGCGGCCCAGTAGGGTATCCGAACGGTGTCGGCCGCAAACCGGGCCACCTTGCGCATCAAAAAACCGAAAATGAACGTCAAAAACACCAGGGCGAAGAAGTCCCGCAACAGGAGGAGGATCATGAAGAACACGATCCACATGACCACCCGCCGGTTGAGGTTGTAGAAGCGTTGCAGGTCGAGTTCCACTGACCGAACCTCCGTTTCGAGGCCGGACCATGATACCCGAACCGTGGCACCCGCCACAGGCGGCTTGACCGTGGGCGGGTGGCCCATCCATCGCAACGCGATGGGTGGGCTCACGATGATGCGGAGGGTGGCATGGGCCTGTACTCAGGCCCGTGGCCTGTTCCGGTGCAACCACGGGTCGGAGTGCCGACCCATGCCACCCATCACGCGTTCGATCATCGCCAACCCACCCTTGCTGCGCAAAGGATGGGCCACCCGCTGCTTGACAGTGCCGGTGGGGCGGCCGATGCTGGCCGGCATGGAGCCATCCAGGGACTCATCGACCGTGGATCTGGCCGTGCGCATCGGCCGCCTGACGCTGCAGAACCCGGTGGTCACGCTCTCAGGGACCTGCGGGTATGGGGACGAGTATGCGCCGTTCATGGATCTGAGCCTGCTGGGAGCGTTCACGACCAAGAGCGTGACCCTGGAGCCGCGGCGGGGTAACGCGCCGCCGCGGGTGGTTGAGACGGCCGGGGGGATGCTGAACGCGATCGGGCTGGCGAACGTCGGGCTGAAACGGTTCATCAACGAGAAGCTGCCGGTGCTGGCGGGTCTGGGTGTGCCGGCGATCGTCAACGTGGCCGGTCATACCATCGAGGAGTACGTGAAGGTCTGCCGAGCGCTCGACGGGGAGCCGGCGGTGGCGGGTATCGAGCTGAACGTGAGTTGCCCGAACGTGGCCGACGGGTTGGTCTTCGGCACGGACGCGGCGGCCCTGGGGGAATTGGTGCGGGCGGTGCGAGCGGAAGTGCGGCGGGCGGTGCTCATTGTGAAGCTCTCGCCCAACGTGACGGACATCACCCACACGGCGGCGGCGGCCGTCGAGGCGGGGGCCGAGGGCCTGTCGATGATCAACACGTTCGTGGGCATGGCGATCGACGTGGAGCGTCGTCGGCCGGTACTGAGTAACACGACGGGCGGGTTGAGCGGACCGGCCATCAAGCCGCTGGCCCTGCACATGGTGCACCGCGTGTACCGGCAGGTGGCCGGGCCGGCGGGCATCCCGATCATCGGCATGGGCGGGGTCACGACGTGGCGCGACGCCGTCGAGTTCATCCTCGCCGGGGCAACCGCGGTGGGCATCGGCACCGCGCTGTTCATTGATCCAACGACCCCGGTCAAGGTCCTGCAGGGACTGCGCGATTATCTCGCCGCCCAGGGCGTGGCCGCGGTGACGGATCTGGTGGGAAGGATGGAGAGCGGGAGCGGGTCCGGAGGCGGTGTCAAGGGGTGCCGGGACGATTCCCAGGGATAACAGGAGTAAGCCCAGGGATAACAGGCCCTCGAGCGATCGCCGGCGACTCCGAGCAGCGCTGGCGGGCCTGTTATCCCTGGGCTTGGTGCGGAGAGATTGATCTGGAGGACGAATCATGGACAAGGTACGAGTGGGCATCCTGGGCACGGGCTTCGTGGGCGACATCCATGCGGCGGCCTTCAAGATGGTGCCGGACGCGGAGGTGGTGGCGGTGGCCTCGCCTTCGCCGGGCAAGGCCAAGGCCTTTGCCGAGGAGCGCGGCATCCCCCACGCCTTCCAGGACTACCGCGAACTGCTGGCCATGCGGCAAATCGACATGGTCACGCTCTGCCTGCCGAACCACCTGCACGCCCGGGCCTGCATCGACGCGGCCGCGGCGGGCAAGCACGTGGTCTGCGAGAAGCCGCTGTGCCGCTCACTCAACGAGGCGGACCAGATGATTGCCGCCTGCCGCGAGGCGGGCGTGCTGCTGATGTATGCCGAGGAGTTGTGCTTTGCCCCCAAGTACGTGCGCGCCAAGCGGCTGGTGGATGAAGGGGCCCTGGGACGAGTTTTCCTCATCAAGCAGAGCGAGGAGCATTTCGGCCCGCACAGCGACTGGTTCTGGGACGTGAACAAGTCGGGCGGCGGCGTGCTGCTGGACATGGGCTGCCATTCGATCGAGTACGCCCGATGGGTGTTCGGCAAGCCGGCGGTCACGAACGTCTACGCCAACATGGGCGTCCGCGTGCACACCGAACGCACGCGCGGCGAGGACCACAGCCTGTGCATCGTCGAATACGAGGGCAACCGGGTCGCCCTGGCGGAGAACAGTTGGGCCAAACAGGGCGGCGTCGACGACCAGTGCGAGATCTACGGCTCGGGCGGGTTCACCCGGGCAGACCTGCTCCGCGGCAGCTCACTGCTGACCTACAGCGAGCCGGGCTACGGCTACGCGGTGGAGAAGGCGGCCTCGACCCGCGGGTACACGTTCACCATGTACGAGGAGATCTGGAACTACGGGTTCCCGCAGGAGATGGCCCACTTCGTACGCTGCGTGCAGGGGCGGGAGCAGCCGATCGAGACCGGCGAGGACGGCCGCGAGGTGCTCAAGATCATCCTGGCGGCCTACGCATCCGCGGGGGCCGGCCGACGCATCGACTGGCCCTACGAGCCGCCGCCGGTGGATAAGCCCATCGACCTGTGGCTGGGGAAGTGAGGGAGTGAGCAAGTGAGCAAGTGAGCAAGTGAGCAAGTGAGCAAGTGAGCGAGTGAGTTGGTGAGCAGGATACGTTCGGGGTGCGGCTTGCCGCTTCGCGGTACGTGAGCGGGGCAGCCGGCCGGTGCGAAGCCGCAAGCGGCACGTGACCTTTAGCCTTGAGCCTTGAGCCTTCTCCCTTCAGCTTTCCCCCTCACACGATCTCCAATTCATCCCGGTCCGGCAGCGGGGGGAACGGGGCGGTCGGCAGGCTCTGGTACCAATAGGCGACGGAAGCGATGTCGTCCTGGAGCGGCAGGTAGCGTCCGTCGGCACGCCAACCGATGCCCTGGATGGTGACGGCCAAGTCCTTCTCGAAGCGGATCGGATCGACAATGTGCCAGCGGTACAGTCCGAAGCGCTGCTGCGACTGGTAGACGCCGTCCGGGCGGATCACCTGGGGCATGCCGGCGTACGGCGTGGTGAACTCCTGGTACTGGCGGGTCACCTTGTTCTCGAAATTGTACGAGCCGCAGAAGTAGTCCTCCGTGCCCGTGCCGCAGATCGTCGGGAAGTGCTTGCCGCCGTGCTCCGCGACCGCTTCGTGCGTGGCCACGCCGTGGGGGATGTCGCCGTCGAGGTAGAACTTCATCTCGCCCTCGCCCCACCAGCCGGCGTTGTGTACGCCCCAGGCCATGTACGTGCCGACGTAATGCCCCTGGCCCCGGATGCCGTCCAAGACCGTGTAGACCTGCTTGTACGGCAGCGGGTTCACCCGCCGGAACTGGGCGTGGAAGCAGGCCGCCTGCTCGGGCACCTCGGTGAGGCAGTAGTTGATCTGGTAGAAGATGACCATCTCCTGGTCGGCCATGTTGGTCAGGGTGATGTGGCACCGTTTGCGGAAGGGCATCTCCCAGTAGCAGTTGAAGGCGCTGCCGGGGTTGACGCAGACCGCCAGGGAGCTGACCTGGGCGTACTGGCCCCATCCACAGGCGAAGAAGTCGCCGATCGGACACTCCACGGAAGGGTTGGGCTGATCGTCCCAGTAGATGCGCAAGATGCTGTGCCGCCAACGGCCGGTGGGCGTCATCCAGATCTGTTGGATGGCCCCGGGGCCTTCGACGTCGCCCAGCGTCCGGCATTCGCCCGGCTGGATCAGGATGGCCGGCGCGATCTTCCACCCGCGACCGAGATCCCGCCCCCCCTTGGCCCCGAGCCCCTCGGTGGCCATGCCGCCCTTGCCCTTTTCGCCCGTGGGATTCTCGGCACTCAGCGAGCGGGTCTGCGCATTCGACAGCCAGGAAAGATTGCCCATGTGCGTGCCGAGTCCATTGAAGTTAATCATAAACATTGCCCTTCGCAGCGTCCTTCGCAGATCCGTGAGAGACAAGGGGTGCGATTCTATGCCGCGCCGGGATCAGGGGCACGTTGGCTTCGCGAAGAGGCAAGCCCGGTCCAGCGTTTTGATCGCGAAGCCTGCCCCGTTCTCAACGATCGGGTCGCAGTTCTGCATCCCGATCCCCGATTCCCGATCCCTGATGCCCGATCCCCGATTCTCAATTCCCAATTCTCAATTCCTCATTCTTCTCTCATCCGTTGATCGGCGGCAGGGTCACCGGCAAGACCTTGATGATCTGCGGCTTGCTGGCCTGCAGGGTCTGCATGGCCGCCGCCGGGATCGGCGCATCCAGCTTCAGCACCATCAGGGCGGTGTTCTTCTGGCGCGAGAGCATCATGTCCGCGATGTTGATGTTGTGGTCGCCGAAGATGGTGCCCACCAGCCCGATGACGCCCGGCTGGTCGTTGTTGATGATGAGCAGCATCTCGCCTTCCGGCACGAGGTTCATCTGGTAGTTGTCGATGGCCATGATCCGCGGCCGACCGTCCAGGAAGACCTCGCCGACGATGTCATAGGCCCCCTCGCGGGTCTTGACCTGCACGGTGACGCTGTCGGTGATGGCACTGGCGGCCAGGTCGGCGGTGTGTTCGAGCTTGATCCCGCGTTCCTTGGCGAAGTCGCCGATGTTGATCAGCGTGAGCCGGGTGGTGAAGTGCGGACTGAGCATGTCCACCAGGATCTGCTTGGCCAGCGTGCCCAGGAGGGGTTCGAGCGATTCGCCGTGCGTGGTCACGCTCACCGTCTCGACGACGCCGGTGCCCAGGTGCGACAGGATGATGCCCATCCGCCGGGCCAGGTCGAGATAGCCCTTGTCCCGTTCGCTGAGCTGCGTGGGCAGCCCGGTCACGTTCACCGCCCAGCGGATCTCGCCGCGCAGCAGGTAGTTGAGCAGAATGTCCACCGCATCGAGGGTGACGGCCAACTGGGCCTCCTCGGTGGACGCTCCCAGGTGCGGAGTGAGGACGGTGTTCGGCGCGGCCAGCAGCGGGTTGTCCGGCGCGGGCGGCTCCGTCGAATAGACGTCGATGGCCGCCCCGGCCACTTTGCCGCGATGCAGGGCCTCGGCCAGGTCGGCCTCGCAGATCACCCCGCCGCGTGAGCTGTTGATGATCCGCACGCCGTCCTTCATCTTCGCGATCGACTCGCGGTTGATCATCTCCCGCGTCTCGTCGCTGAGCTTGGTGTGCAGCGTGAGGTAGTCCGCCTGGGCGAAGACCTTTTCCCGCGAATCGAGCAGGGCCACCTTGCCGTCCAGGGCGCTTTGCCCCGAGTAGAACGGATCGTAGGCGATGACCTTCATCTCCAGGGCCAAGGCCCGCTGGGCGACCGCCCGGCCGACGCGCCCCAGCCCGATGACCCCCAGTGTTTTGCCGGCCAATTGCGTGCCCACGAGGGTCTTGCGGTTCCACTGCTTTTCCCGCACGTGGGCGTCCGCCCGGGGGGTGTGCCGGGAAAGCGCCAGCATGAGGGCCATGGTCTGCTCGGCGGTGCTGATGGTGTTGGCGTCGGGCGTGTTCATGACCAGGATGCCCGCCTTGGTGGCCGCCTGGAGGTCGATGTTGTCCACCCCGACGCCCGCCCGGGCGATCACCCGCAGCCGGCCGGGGTTCGCCAGCACCTTGGCCGTCACCTTGACCCCGGAGCGAACGATCATGCCGTCGTACTCGCCCGCCACCGCCGCCAGCTCATCTTCCTTCAGGCCGGTCTTCACGTCGGCCTCGATGCCCGGCGCCTCGGTGATCCGCCTGAGTCCCTCTTCCGCCAACGGGTCTGCCACCAGGATCTTGATCATGGGTCTCGTCACCTCGTCTCGTGTTCGTGTTGTCCGTCCAGGGATCCCTCCCGCGGACGCCTCAGCGTCCGGGGACGGCATTGTACCCGAATCACGGCGCGGTGCACGCCGCCCGCCGCTTGCGGTTTCGCAGGAAGACGGCGGTTCCCGGAGATCGAGCGCTGCCGCTCACTCTGCCAGGAAACGCGCGTTGACCTGGTTCACGCGTTGCGGGTCCAGCAGGCCACCGAGCAGCAGCCGCAGCGTGTGGAAGGTCGTCATGTCGATGACGTGACCCGGCGGGGCACCGGCGACGGTGTCCGGCCGACCGGCGTCACCCACCCATCCGCTGCGGGCCACGAATTGCACCGTGGCCGTCCCATCCACGAAGGTCCAATCCCCGGTGGCCATGTTCTGAGAGAGGCGATACTCGCGGCCCTTGATCCGGCCATGAATGACTCTGTCGCCCGCGGCACATTCCACGTGGAAGCCGTCGTGATCGCCGTGCTGCCGCCAGCCTTCGAGCGAACCGAAGAACGATGGCTTCTCGATGAACGGCCCGCCGTACTCCGGGCAAAACGTGTCGCAGTTGCCGCACTCGTTGCAGAAATCGGCGAAGTTGGCGATCTGGTGCTTGTGCTCGATGGCCAAGTGGCGCTGATCGCCGGGCCGAACGCTCCCGCCCTCGCCCACGACCCAGTCGGTGAACGCCAGCGTCTGCGGCGGCAGGTCATAGGTGAAGTTCGCGTCGTTGGGGCAAACGGGCACGCACTTGTCGCAGGTCAGACAGTCGAAGATGGCCAGGTGGGAATCGACGCGCTTGGGCGCGGCCCGGTTGCCGGCCGCCCGGTAGCGCTCGTCGCCGCGGGCCTGCTTGGCCACACGGGCCAGGTTGGCCGCCGCCGCCCGTGAGACATCCCCCGCGGCCACCGCCCGCTGCCCGAAGGCGTCCAGCAGATAGTCGGCGATCGTGCCCGCCCCGACCGCCGCCATGCGCTCCCCAAGGTGGTCCAGGTAGCGCGGCAGCCGGCCGTACCCCCCGGTGCGCAGCAGGTCCGTGCACGTCGTCACCGGGACAAAACCCGCCGCCACCACGTCGGGGAAGTTCCGCTGATCCACGCCGGCACTGAACGACAGGGGCAGCTCCGGCCCCATGGCCTCGCGGAAACGCTCCGCCAGCGTGAGCGTGATCACGTGCAGCGGCTGCCCGGACAGGTACATGACCGGGTTGCCCGGTGGAAAGACGGAGCGGTGGTTGACGACTTCGAGCGTGTTGCTGAACTTGGCCCCGATCTGCCGCCCCACCCGAGCCGCCAGGCCTTGCAGCCGCCGGCACATGTCCACCGCCTCATCGAACTGCAAGCCGCTGGTGTACGCCGACGGGTTCACGCTGAGTTCCGTGTACCCCATCACCTCGTGGAGCAGGTGTTCGAGCGGCTCGCGGCCAAGCATCGGCGGGTTCATCTTCACCACCACGTCGACGTCCATCTCGCCCAGCAGAAAGGTGCAGATCCGCTCGATCTCGTCGGCCGGGCAGCCGTGGAAGGTGGACAGGGTGATGGAATCGCTGAGCCGGACGGGGTAGTCCAGGTCGCGCAGGCGACGGTGTCGGGCGGGGATCTGCAAGCGCAGTTCGTCGATGACCGCCCGGGCGTTCTTCATGCTCTCGATGTAGCGGACGACGGGCTCGCTCTGGATGCCGGCCAGGTCGTACCCGACGCTCATGTCGAAAACGGTGTCGCCGGCCGGCCCGGCCAGGTCCACGCCGTCGGCGAGGTCCATCTGCCGCAGCATGTGGATGAGCATGGCCCCGGCCACGTACTCGCTGAGTGACTCGCCGATGCGCAGCTCCTGCGACCACTCGATGTTGTAGCAGACGTTGGGGGCGTCGATGCACGGGCGGCCGATATCGAGCCGGTCGTTGATCTGCACCGTTTTGAGCTCGAGGATGCGGGCGCCGGCCAGCCAGCAGAGGACCAGGTTCTGGGCCATCTGGGTATGCGGCCCGGAGGCGGGACCGACCGGCGTGGCCGCCCGGCGACCCAGAAAGTGCACGCTCAGGTCCGGACCGCTGGCCCGCGGCATATACCACTTGCGCCGCGGGAGGTCGAAAATCGCCTCCTGCCGCGGCAACTCCAGCAGCATCCGATCGACCAGATCGGCAAACGGTGCCGGGCACAATTCAACCATCACGTCACTCCGCTCTGCATTGAGGCCGGGTCCAACGTCGGCACTTCCCATGCCCGCTGCACATCGTAGGGCGGGTGGCCCATCCATCGCAACGCGATGGGTAGGCTGACGATGATGCGGAGGGTGGCATGAGTCGGTACTCAGGCCCGTGGCCTCTCCCGGCCCAACCACGGGTCGGAGTACCGACCCTCACGCCTTCGAACATCGCGAGCCCACCCTTGCTGCGCAAGAATGGGCCACCCGCCCGGTGGGAACCGCTTCCTTGCGGGCGCGGCTCTGCGCCGCGCCGGCCGCCACGGCTCGGCGGAGCTCGCCGAAGTCGGGGGGCGGCCGCTACGGGCGCGGGCTCCTGCGGCGGCCGCTACGGGGAGGCGGGGAAGACCTGGAACTCCGCGATCTGCGGGGCGCCGTAGTAACGGTGCGGGTCGCCCTCCGCCTCGTGGATGCTCAGCCGCACGTGGGCGGCCACGACCGGCTCGAAGCGCAGCGTCAGCATGGCCCCGATCCGCGATCCCGCGGCCAGCGGAAGCCAATCCTCGCCGTCACGGTATTCCACCGTAAACGACCGCACGCGATCGAGCAGCTCACAGATGGTGACGCGGTCGATCCGTGTCGGCCCGCCGAGGTCCACCTCCAGCCGGGCGGGCACGGCTTTCATGTCCGCCAGCCAGAACGTCGTGTAGTCGTCGTCGAGGGCTTCGGCCGGCAGATGCTCCTTCCGGGTCGCACTCGGCTGAGTCGCCGGCCGCTTCAAGGCAATCGACCCGGACGGCACCGCGACCGGTTCAAGCCCCTCCGCCGGGCCGTCCAGCCGCAACTCCACCACGGTGACCACGTCGTGCCGGTAATCGCTGGGAAGTGTGACGGTCAGACCCTGCTCGCTCTGATCGACCTTCGGTCGGCCGCCGCCGAGGATACGAGCCGCGGTGACCCGCCGCGGGATGGCCGGCAGTCGGATCGGCTCCTGCGGTCGGCTCAGCAGGTGCAGGTAGACCCGGTTCCCGCGGTACGTGCTGACCCCCCAGGGCGCGGGAAGGAACGGGCCGCCCTGCGTGCGGTAGATGCCGGGCTGGGCGGTTTTGAGCCAGCGGCCCATCTCCTTGAGTCGCTCGGCCTGCCGCGGCTCGATCTCGCCCGTGGGCATCGGCCCCACGTTGAACAGCAAGTTGCCCCCTCCGCCGACCGTCCGCACGAGCACATGCAGGCACTCCTCTAGCGATTTGATGTGGTCGTCGGGCTTCCAGGACCACTGCTCGCCGATGGTCATGCAGGTTTCCCACGGGCGGGCGGTCTGAAAGCGACCGATCCGCTGCTCGGGCGTGTCGAAATCCGCGTCCAGGCCCGCCCGCCGGTTGAGCAGGACGCCTGGCTGCAGCGTCCGCAGCATCTTGAACAGGTTCTCCGAATCCCAGTCCTCCGCGGTGCCGCCCAGCCCGTCGAACCAGATGATGTCGATCTTGCCGTACCGCGTGCACAACTCGCGCAGTTGGCCGTGCATGTACGCGATGTAGCGGGCGTGGTTCTCCGTGCGGTAATCGGGGTGATACCAGTCCACCGGCGAGTAGTACCAGCCGATCCGCAACCCGCCCCGGCGGCAGGCGTCGGCCAGCTCAGCGCACACATCCCGCCCAAACGGCGTGTTCGTGATCTTGTAGTCCGACAACTGCGTGTCGAACATGTTGAACCCGTCGTGGTGCTTGGTGGTGAAGACCAGGTAGCGCATCCCCGCCGCCTTGGCGATCGCCACCCATTCGTCAGCGTTGAACTTCACCGGGTTGAAGCGTTTGTAGAGGTTGTCGTATTCGTCGACCGGGACCTGCGTGCCGCGGCCCCTTCCTCGCTGTTCGCCGGCCCGCGACCAGCCGATCTCCGTCCCCCGGAGGCTCACCGGGCCCCAGTGGATGAACAGCCCGAACTTCGCCTCCCGGAACCATTGCAGGTCCGCCGGCCGAGCCCGCAGGTGGTCCGCCGGCGCCTCCCCCTCCGGCTGTGGCCGCAACGTGGCGCAACCGCCCAACAGGCCCAGCCCCAGGACGCCCGCGACCGCCCATGATGGTGACACACGGCGAAATGATCGCATTTGCACACCCCTTTCAGGTTGCCGCATTATGGTCGAGTGCCCCACCCGCCGCAACGCGGTTGGGTGGCAGGGGCCTGTACTCCAGCCCGTGGCGGGTGGCCCATCCATCGCAACGCGATGGGTGGGCTCACGATGATGCGGATGGAGGAAGGGCTCCTGGTCAAGCAGGCTTTTCCACGCGTTCGATCATCGCCAGCCCACCCTTGCTGCGCAAGGATGGGCCACCCGGCCGTCCAACCTGTCACAGGCCCGTTTTCTCTCATGGAGCCCCCGGGGGCTTGGCAAGGCGGGGGCGGGCGGTTACAATACCCAGCTCGTTCACGAACGCAGGAAGGAATGGATGTATGCACTATCCACGTAAGATAAGCAAGATCAAGAAGTTAAGGAAACAGGGCTTTCGTGCCCGGATGCGGACCACCCGCGGCCGGAAACTGCTCAGCCGCCAGCGCCGCCGGGGCCGACATTCCGTATCCGTCGCCGCGTAATGCGGCCCTACGCCCTGGTGCTCGCACCCGACTGCGTTGGCTACGGGCACTTCCCGGGCTGACCTTCCTTATTGATGACCGGCACAAAGGAGCCATTGGGGCAGGGCATCGCCTTGCCCATGGTGAACTGCTGGCACTTGGGGCAGCGGATCATCAGCCGGGCATCACTACCTCGCCCCACCCGGTCGGGGTCACCGCCGACCGCCACTTCCTGCACGTCGCCCTGCTCGGCGAGCTTTTGCCACTGGGCGGGCGTCAGCTGCACGACGTGCCCATCGTCGAGGCAGATGTAGGGCTCGGCCGAGGCGGGCGTGTCCAGTTGACCTTCGTTCGAGCCGCCGCGCAAACCCAGGAACACCGCCAGCCCGAGGGCCACGACCAACACTGCGATTTTCAGGCCTTTTCGCAGGCCGCTGGTATCATTGGTTGACATGAGACCCTTTCATCCGGTTGCGAACCCATTGGGAGCCTGAAAGATCAACCTGAATCGGTAGCTCACTGCTGCCTGTAGTTCTGGCGCGACTGCCAGTCCGGGGTGCCGTTGAAGCAACGCTCCGTCGCCGGATTACACGGCACCACGCCACCGCTGCCGTCGTACTTGTAGTCCTTGGCCTTGAGGTAGGGGACGTCGACATATCGAGCAGCACCGTCCAGAAACATCATGACATGCCGGCCCGGCTGCCCATGCCAGGCGTTGAACTTGTAGTTGGCGGGCAGATCGGTTCGCCAAGCCTGGGCCTTGGAGAAGTTGGCGGGATCCTCCTCGATCAGGATGAAGCGCGACGGGGCGGTCTTCAGGGCCATGCGGACGACATTATCGTGGAGGTACCAGACCCGCCGGTAGGCGGCCGCGTTGTTGGCCCCGTAGCCTTCGCCGACGTCGGCGTATTTGGCCCAGAAGGTGTTGCTCTGGTAGCTGGTGCCGACTTCCGCAAACGCGGTGACGAAGCCGCTGGGCGGAATGGCCGGGTTGCTGTTCCACTGGATGCCGGTGTCGGCGGGACATTCGTAGATGGTCAGGCCCCTGGCGGACCCGAGCTTGCCGGTGTAGACGTACCGGTTGAGGGGGCGCCACGAGGCCGGCGAGTTGAACTCGGAGTTGACGCTCAGCACGCCGTTGGTGCCGAGTTCTCTACCGCCTCCACGCTGGCCGCCGAACATCCAGGTGCCCGCCTCGCGCAGGCCGTAGGGATACCTCGTTCCGCGGTAGTCGCCGGTGAAGAGGCCAAATTGAGCACTTCCCGACGGCGCCACCCCGAGCGTCCAGCAGAAGCGATCCCGGTTACTGGTGATGTAGCCAACGGCGGCAGTCCCGATGCCCTTGAGGTTTGCCATGCACGCGGTTCGCCGGGCCTGCTCGCGAGCCTGCTTCAAGGAGGGCAGCAGGATGGAGATCAGCAGAGCGATGATCGCCACCACGACGAGGACCTCGATGAGCGTAAAGCCGCGAGCCAAACCCGAGCGGATGGACCGCTGGGCAGTGTCCCGTCCCGATCCGAAAGTCGCGGACATAAGGATTCTCCTTGCCGCCAGTGAAGCCTGAAGTGCCCGGTTCACGCGCGCTATGCATTGTAGCTCGATCCCCCGGCCTCCTGCAAGGCCCCGCGGGGGGGGGAAAATCGGGGCTCGAAATGGAAGGGCGAGCCGGGGACGCAAGTCCCCGGGTGAGAGCGGGGCGCCGCCGATCCGCCCAGCCTCAACCGCTTCGCCCGCCGGCCGCGAAGCGGCAACCCGGGAGCAGGATTGAGCTCGCTCACCTGCTATCGACCCCGCCACCTTGCTGCCGTGCTACCTCGCTACCTTGCCACCTCGCTGACTTCCCAGTATTGGGGCGCGCGGGTATAATGCGGGCACCCGGGCACTGTCCAGGGTGCCGTCCGCAGATCCTCCCCCTGGCACCGATGCCCGCTCGGAAAGGGACAAGCCATGACCGTTGAACCATCACTGAACGGGGTGCGTGGGGCGAACCGCGGACGCCACGGCGGGTTTACCCTGATCGAGATTCTGGTCGTGGTGGCGATCATCGCCCTGCTGATCTCCATCCTGCTGCCCTCTCTGTCGGTGGCCCGGGAGCAGGCCCGGGTGGCCAAGTGCCTGGCGAACCTCAAGGCCCTGGGCGTGGCCACGTCGGCGTATCTGGGCACCGAGCGGGACCGGTTCCCGTGGGGGCCGGTCGTCCGGGCGAGTGACGGCACCGTCGCCCGGGCGTTCCCCTATTCCAACTACTTCGGGGGCAACCGGGGCAACGGCGATCCCGGCGGCAGCCTGGACGCTTACTACGGGCATGGGGCGGAGTTCGATTTCCTGGCCCACCAGCGGCCGATGAACCGCTACGTCAGCACCGCCCGACTGGGTGTCCGGGCTGACCTGAAGGTGTACGAGTGTCCGTCCGACAAGGGCATCGCCAGCCGCCGCTATCCCGAATCCGAGCCGACGCGCACCACCGGTTACCAGGTCATGGGCACCAGCTACGGATCGAACATCAACCCGGATCTCTACATGCGGCGGTGGGACACGAGCCACGGTAGCGTGTCCATCGTGGCGCGGCAGGAGCGGCTGATGAATACGGTCATCCCCCACCTGCGCAAGCTGGGGGCGTCGCGGGCGATCATCCTGCACGAGGATCGGTCGGATGTGGCCCTGGGCGGTGTGTTGTGGGACGTGCCGCCGGACTACAAGATCGTGGGCTGGCACGGCAAGGTCAACCGCCACAGCATCCTGTTCCTCGACGGACACGCGGGCAACATCTTCATCGATCACAAGAAGATCAAGGACCATCGGGCCAACAGCACCACGTTCGATGAGAGCTGCAGCAACAACGCGTCCACCGCCACGCCGGACCCCGCCTGCGCCCACGGAGACGCCAACTGGATCGCGCGGCAGGACTTCGGCCGGGAGTAAGCCAGACCATGTCGAGAGATGAACAGAGCAAAACGGCGTTGATCGTGAAGCTGGCCCTGGTCGCGGTGGCGGCGGGCGGGGCGATCTTCTTCACACTGCGCGGCGGCGGAGACGGAGAAGCCCGGCAACTGGACACGCCTGAGTCCGCCCAGGCGTATATCTGCCTGGACGACGGCCACGTCTTCCAGGTGACCCCCGCGGACTTCAAGCGGCTGACGGAGAATCTGCCGGCCGACGCGGGCGGCGGGGCGATCCTGGTGATCCCCTGCCCGACGACCGGGGCACTCACCGCAACACCGGCCGACCAATGCCCGCAGGACAAGACGCATTTCGCCCGCAGGCAGCGGGACGGCAGATTCGGCAGATGCCCCAAGTGCGGCTGGTCGCGCTACGGCCGCTGATGAGAAGAGGCAGCAAGGCAGCGAGTTAGCAAGTTAGCGAGTTAGCGAGTTAGCGAGTTAGCAAGTCAGCGAGTTAGCGAGTTAGCAAGTTAGCGAGTTAGCGAGTTAGCGAGTTAGCGAGTTAGCAAATCAGCGAGCTTGGTTCTGTTCCTGGCTTGCCGCTTCGCGGGGCAAGCGTCAACGCTGTTTCGGCGATACAATCCCGGCGTCTGAATTCCTGTGCAACGGAGGTCGGGACATGGATGCGCCTTTCGGTGGTCGCGCGGCAGTGGGGATCGTGTTGGCGATCCTGGTGATCAGTGGGGTTGAGGCCCGGGGCCAGGCGGCTGCGACGCAACCGGCCTCGGGCGATCGCCTGAACGTCCTGTTCATCACCGCCGATGACATGAACTACGACAGCCCCGGCGTCTACGGCAACCGGACGCCGGACATCACCCCGAACCTGGATCGTCTCGCGGCCCAGTCGATGCGCTTTGTGCACGCCCACGTTACGGCGGCGGTCTGCCAGCCGAGCCGTTCCGCGCTCATGACCGGGCGTTACCCCTGCCGCAACGGGGCGATGGGCTTTCAGCCGATCAACCGCGACGTGCCCACACTGACGGAGTCGCTCCGCCGCGCGGGCTATCTCAACGGCATCTTCGGCAAAAACTCGCATCTGGCCCCGGCGGACAAGTTCTGCTGGGACGTGGACGTACCGCCGGATCGGTTGGGGCAGGGCCGGTCGCCGGAGCGCTACTACGAGGAGGCCAAGGCGTTTTTCGCACAGGCCCGCGAGACGCAGCGACCGTTCTTCCTCATGGCCAACTCGCAGGACCCGCATCGGCCGTTTGCCGGCAGCGCGGGCGAACAGGCAGCCGGGCCACCGCGGGCCCGCCGTGGTCCGCGGACCTTTCCGCCCGCCCGCCGCCATTACCAGCCCGACGAGGTGCAGATTCCCTGCTTCCTGCCCGACCTGCCCGACGTGCGGCGCGAGCTGGCCCAGTACTACTCCTCCGTCTACCGATGCGATGAGACGGTCGGGGAACTCCTGCGTGCCCTGCACGAAAGCGGCTTCGCGGATCGCACGATCGTCGTGTTCCTCAGCGACAATGGCATGTCCTTCCCCTACTCGAAGACCAACTGCTACCTGGCCAGCACCCGGACGCCCTGGCTGGTGCGCTGGCCGGGGCGGGTGCGCCCGGGCTCCATCGATGCCGAGCACCTCATCTCCGGCATCGACTTCATGCCCACGATTCTGGAGGCCCTGGATCTGCCGCCCGTGCCGGGGATGGACGGCCGGTCTTTCCTGCCGGTATTGCGCGGCGAAAAGCAGGACGGCCGCCAACGCGTCTTCACCGTGTTCCATCGCACCTCCGCCGGGCAGGACTATCCCATGCGCTGCCTTCAGGACCGGCGCTACGGGTATCTGTACAACGCCTGGTCGGACGGAGAGCGGGCATTCCGCAACGAGGCCCAGAGCGGGCTGAGCTTCCCCGCCATGCGGCAGGCGGCGGAGACGGACAAGGCGATCGCCGCCCGTGTGCGGTTGTTCCTGTACCGCGTACCCGAGGAGTTCTACGACTTCGAAGCGGATCCGTGCGCCCTGCGCAACCTGATCGCCGAGCCGGAAATGCAGGACCGCATCCGTCTCTTCCGGGCGGCGATGCTCGAGCAGTTGGTCGCCGCCGAGGATCCGCTGACCGACACCTTCCGGCAGCATCTGCGACAACTGGGAGCCGCGAACTGACCTCTGATCGGCCTGCCCGCCATGCGTGCGGTTCATTCTCGGAGGCACCCGCCGCGGGGGTTCGGCGAACGGGTTCCCCGACAGGCGCCTATCTGCACGTCGGTACACCCGCCTCGCACAGTGCCACCCGCAGGTCGATCATGCGGGTCATCGGCGGCAGCGGGCCGGCCATCGTCATGCTCATCCCAGTCGAGCTGGGCGCTCGCAGGCTCCCGTGGGCCGCCTGCAAGCAGACCAGCGTCGATTGCACCGGGCTGCCCGCGTGCCAACCGTCCTCGATGCTCAGAAACACGTCCGGCGTGTGCTCCAACAGGCCGTGAAACGCCCGCCACAGCCGGGCCACCGCGTCCGGGTAGAGATGATCCGCCGTCGCCTCGAACAGCACCCGATCATCCACCACGCCCTCGGGCCCGACGCGGCCCTCCTGCCGGAGACGCTCCAGGATCGCCCGCAGTTGCAAGGGGTCGCCCACCTGCGGGTCATAGCGGAAGCCTTCAGGGCAATGCACGATGCGTGCCCGCCCGGCCTTGCTCAGCACCGCCAGCGCGTTCGCGCCGTCGCGGTGCACCGCCAGCTCAACCCCTTCGACGCTGACCGCATCGCCCGCTACCCGCGCCGGCTCGTGCGTGTGCAGCACCGCGCACGTCACCATGCCGAACTCCGGCAGCACCACGTCCCCACGCCGCTCCAGCGACGACCGCACTCGATAGCCGAGCTGCTCGAGCTGGTGGCCCAGCCGCAATCGCCGGCTCACCATCAGGTTGTGACCATGATCGCTCAGCAGCGTGATCCGAACCCGACCACGCGTCGCATGCACCAGCGTGCGGCACAGCCGGTCCACCTGAACCAGCGCGTCCGCATGCCCATTGCGCCCCTGCCGCGCCCCCAGGGCGGAGGTGCCCACCACGTAGGCCACCGTCAAAGGCTCGCCCCGGCCATACCGCTCCATGAACAACCGCTGGATGCGCCCCAGCTCGTGATCGAACCACGGACGGTGGCTCAGGTAGGCGAACGAGTGCAGAATCGGTTGAAGCCGGTAATCCACGCTCGCCCGCCACGGCGTGTTGCCACCCTCGGCGTATACGACGTACCCCGCCGTCAGCCGGCGACCGTCGAAGTATTCCGATTCCGTCCCCGGACAGGGAGCCACCCCGAAGAACTCCGTCAAGGCCGGGTCCGTCATCACCGGGAAGGGGCTGATCACCTTCGTCGGCGGTGCAAAGTACCGCAGTCGTCCGTGACGCCAGGCTTCCTCCGCCATCAGGATCGGAACGCTGTCCAGGATGATCACCAGGTGCCGCTGCTCATCCGCGGGAACGGCCGACAACTCGATCTCGTCGTCCACGTGCCCATCCGCGTTCGTGTCGTAGCCGATCGTCGTTACCCGGCCGTCCGCGGATAGCACCTCGCGAAAGTCCGCACGACCGTCGCCGTTCGTGTCATAGCCGTACGCCATGCGTCCGTCGGACAGCGCCCCCGCCGACGCCGGAACCACCGGCACCACCTTGGGCCCCGGCCCCGCACACCCGGCCCCGAATACCGCCGTCAGTACCAAACCAGCAACGAGCGCCCGGGCAAGCCACAAGCCGCTCGCGACTTCGCCCCCGCCGCCTGCCGCTCGGCGCCCGCCACCTGCGACTTCGCCCCCGCCGCTCGCGGCTCCGCCCCCAACCAACCCCGCCGACTCGCACTTCTCACTTCTCACTTCTCACTTCTCACTTGTGACTCTTGCCTTCTGCCTCTGTGCCTTCTGCCTTTGTACCTCTGTGCCTCTGTGCCTTCTGCCTCTGTGCCTTCTGCCTCCCCCGCTACCCCTCCGGCCCCTCGTACGCCGCGCACGTCTTGGCCGTCTCCCACACGCAGATGCGCTTGAGTTGTGCCTGCCCGAAGCGGCCGTGCAGCAAGCCCCA
>CAZEEJ010000004.1:0-65793 GCA_964511155.1 uncultured Planctomycetales bacterium
TCCTTGAGCTGGTTCATGAGCCGCTTCAGCGACTCCAGCGTCATGTCGCGCAGCTCCTCGTCGCCGCCGGTTTCGCTGGACAGAGCCTCATAATCCGCTTCGAGCATGCGCAGTTTCTCGCGCGTATTCGCCAGCTCGCCCTCATTCTGAAGCATCACCTCAACACCTCCACCATGCCCTTGGGCACTCCTCGACGGTCTGCCGCAAAGAACTGGTTGACCAGCCGGTCAAACTCCTCGTGGTTCACCATCGCGATGTCAAGAAACGGTAGCCCACGACGCAACTCGCTGGTCGCCCTGCGGTCCCTGCGACGGCCGGGGATGAACAACAGCACACAATCCACATCGTTCGGTTCCATTATATCGGTGACGAAGCTGCCGTTCAAAACGATCCGCTCGGCACCTGCACGGACGGCCAGATCAACCATCCAGCCAAGCGACTCCACTTGCACGCGGCGAAGCTCTGATTGATGGCCAAACCGTGCTTTGATTTCAGCCAACGATGCCGGATGAACACCCGGCGGCAGGCAGCCGTTCTCATTGAAGGGCGGGATCATCGGACCTCCCGAAGCGAACCGCGGAACCGGTACACGTGCACCTCGAAGGGGCCGAACCAATCGGTGAACTGCCCGTCGCTCGCCTGGACGGTGCGGGGTTCTTCGTAGAGCAGGTCGCCGTGGCCGGCCCAGGCGGGCAGGCCGGAGAAGGTGACCTGTACGGTCGGGCCTTCGCGCTTGCAGGCCAGGATGTACAGGTCGCCGTTGACCTCGCGGACGCAAAACTCGACGCCGAGTTCGGGCGGCACCGCCTCCTCGATCACCAGGATGCGGGCCGGGCTGGCGGGCGTATCCGCGCTGGCGGAGACGGGCGGCGTGTACTTGGGCACCGCGTAGCGCAGGGTGAGTTTGAGATCCGAATCCGGGGCCACCAGGGCTGGGGCCAGCGGGCTGTGCTCGCCGATCTCCTCGATGACCGGGCGCAGCACCCGCTGCCAGAAGGTCCAGTTCCAGCCGAGTTCGGCATCTCGCTCGGTGTGCGCCTTGGCCACGTGCCCACCGAAGTAGATCAACCCACGCATACCGTTGATGATTGCCTGGTAGGTCATGAACCGCTGCTGGGCGAAGGTGGGAAAGCGCAGCGTCTTGCCCTCCTTGACCACACCACTCCAGGCAATCTGCAGGTTCATCCAGGAAGGCATGCGGCCTTCGCCGACCTCGACGAGGAAGCGAGACCAGTCGCCAACCATGCTGATTTCCTTGTTGGGCAGGAGCGAGTGCCCGCCGGGCGGATAGTTCAGCGGGTAGATGTCGAGGGTGAGCATGTCGGCACAGGCGTTGTACGGGCGCAGGTCCTCGATCGTACCCCGCGGGGCGTGCGTCTGGATCACGGGATGGCGACGGTCGATCTCGCGGATGACGTGGTAACCGCGGACCAGATCCTCGGCCGGGTGGCCGTTCCAGAAGGCTTCATCGTAGTTCTTCCACGCCAGCAGGCCGGGGTGGTCCTTGAAACGGGTGATAAGGCTGCGGAGCAGGGCCTCCTTCTCGGCTTCGTCGGGCTTGAGGCTGGAGGTTTTCCACAGGTTGATCCAGCAGTAGAGGCCGTGTGCGGCGGCGGCGTCCAGCCAGCGCTGCTGCTCGGCGATGACTGGCTCGGTCCAACCCTCGTTCGTGGCCCCGGTGCGCAGGAAATGCGTCCCCGCCGCGCGCAGCTCGTCGAAGGCGTGCTTGCCGTCGGGCGTGCGGCCGTCATAGGGCGGGCCGTTACTGAAACCGATGGGGAAGACCTTCCGTCCGTCGATGAGCAGCACGCCGTCCGCGTTCACCTCCACGTGCGTGCCCGCAGCAAGCGCTGTCCCGGCCGCCAGCATCAACCCGGCCGCCAGCACCGCGAGATACATCGTATGTGTCCCGCCTCGCAAGCACCGCTCTCTCACTTCTCACCTCTCACTTCTAACTTCTCAACCTCTGTCAACTGTGTGCCGTATTCATCGGCGTTCATCGGCGTCTATCGGCGGTTCGTCACCTCCTCGATCCCCAGAATGAGAGGATAACGAACCGCCGATGCACGCCGATGAACGCCGATAAGAGAGGAACAGGAGGAGAAGGAAGATCTGACGGAGGAAGCCAAGATCGCTTCCTCCGTTTCCTCCCTGTTCAACCACCATCCAGTTCATACACATGCACCGCCAGCGGCTCGAAGCGGTCGCGCAGTCTTCCGCCGGCCGCCCGCACCGTTCGGTCTTCGCCGAAGACCGTGACCGCCGCATCGCACAGGCCGGGCACGACCAGTTCGGTATCGGCCGCAGCATAGCTACTGTTGGCGGCGAACAGCAGACGCCGTCCGCCGCCGCGCTTGATCGCCGCCGCCACGGGCGATCCCGCCGGCAGCACCTCCGGCGGTGGGTCGCCGTCGCCCATCAGCACCGCCGACATCGCCGCCAACTCGCCGACCACGCGCTTGAGATCCTCCCAGTGCCCTTCCGCAGGAGCCAGGAACAACCCGCCGGTCACCGAGCCGCCATACCACATCAGTCCCTTCGCTCCGTGGATCACCGCCAGATACGCCTGCACGCGGTACTCCTGCGGGGTCGGGTAACGGCCCGTGGGGCCGGGTTTCTTGTAGGCCTGCAAGCCCACCCACAGCGGCTGACTGATCCGCGCCTGCGTCAGGAACGTGGGAGATTCGAGGATCATGCCGCTGCCGCCCTGCTCGCCCTGCAAGTCGTCGCCCGGGCCGGCCCGCAACGGGAAAGGGTACCACCACCACATGCCCAGATCCATGAACTCGGCAGGGAAGAACCGGCTGCGGTCGGTCACCCGTGTGATCAGGTCGCGGGCGTCGCCGACCATGAAGGGATGATGTGGGTCCTCCTCCCGCAGGATCGCGCGGATCCTGGCCAGCGTCTCGGGCTTCATGTCCCCGCGGGCCAGCCCCTCCTCTTCGTCCCAGGCCAGCAGCCCGGGGTGATTGCGGAACATGCGGATACGCCGCGTGAACGCCTCCCATTCGCCGCTGTTGGCGAAGGCCATCGGCACGAGCAGCAGACAGCGCATGCCGGCCTGATGCGTGCGATCCAGCACGTCCTTGAGCCGTTGATCATCGGGCCGACGGCCGGGGAATACACGCGAAGCGTTATAGACGTGCACGACGTTGAACCCCGCCGCCGCCGACTCCTCCATCCGCCCCGCGTTGTTGAACATGCCCAACGGAAAGGTCGCTTGCCCGTCGACCTCGGGGAAGCCGCCCGCATTCAGGGTGACCTTCGCCTGCCGCCGAGGAATCACTGCCCAGGTCTGCTCCACGGTGATCGGTGGCCGCCCCTCGCGACGAACCTCCGCAACCAGCCGGTACTCGCCCGCCGTCGCATCCGGCAGGTGCATCACAAAGGGGACGAGGCCGGCGGCGGTCACCGCGTCGCCGCTCGGCCGCCACGCCGCCCGCTCGCCGCCCTGCTGATCCAGCAACCGCACCAGCACCTCGCTACCTTGACGATCCGCCTCATCCAGGGCAAGCTCCAACTCGCCCGCCAATCGCGGCGGCCCGTCCTCAATCACCCAGTGCGTCGGAATCGGCGGCAGCAGATCGAGGGCCGGCGGTACCATGACGCGGACCGGGCCCGACGAGAAGACCTGCTGCCCCGCATCATCGACCAGGCGGATCTCCACAACGACCCGGCCGCGCGTCTTGACCGCAGCGGGAACCGCCGCTTGCTGGATCGGCCGGCCGTCCAGCGGGAGCGCGTGCGTGTGTGACTGCCCACCCACGTCAACCCGCACGGTGACGGGCCGCTGCCGTTCTTCGCGGTTGAGGATCACGATGGGCAATCGCGATGCGGGATAGAGGCGATCATCCTGCATGTCCAAGCGGGCCGACACCGGCACCCGCGCATGCACAAAGGCGTCATCCCACCAGACCGTGCCCATGCAGTAGGAAAAGCCCATCCGCAGCCGCAGATGGCTCGCCCCGGCAGGCACCTGCACCGCTCCCCGGACAAGCTGCCAGCCCTCGCGGGCCTCCGCCACGCCGACCTTCTTGATATCCTCCGCCCGACCCGCGCCGCTGTCGAACTCGGCGATGACGATGACCGTGCCCTTGTCGGGCGGAACGTCGTGCAGCCGCACCCAAGCCCCGGCCTCAAGGGTCTCGCCCGCCGCGACCGGGATCGGCCCGCTGCGAATGTAGGCCCGGGCGATCTCGGAAGTCGTGATCCGCAGACTCGACCTGCCGTCTCGCAACACGGCCTCATCCATGCCGAACTGGGCCGGCGCACCGATCACCACTGTGTCCCACCCGGCCGGCAGCCCTTCCCCGCCCGCCTGCTCGAATCCCGGGTTCGCCAGCAGGTTGATCGCCGACGCGACCGCGGCATCAGCCGGAATCGTCTGACTGCTCAAGCTGAGCCATATCAGAGGAACAACGACCGCACAGACTCGAATCATGGGTGGTGCAGAGTTGTCTGAGGTGGGCACGCAGTTGCTCCCGATTCCGGTCGCGGGCGGCCAGGGCTCGGCGGCGACGCTCCTCGGCTTCCGGACCTCGCGGCGCCATTGCGCGGACCGTATCCAGCAGGTCACACAATGCTTCCATCCGTTCCGTGGGCGTACGGGCCTGGTTGAGCAGGATCTGCTCGCGAACGCTCCTCGCAAAAGCGTCGGCTTGAACGGCCATACGCCAATATGCTATCAGGTCCACGTCCGCCCGTCCAACCTGCCACGTCTCTTCCGCTTGCCGCTTGCGGCGGCGCACCTCGCGAACACGATCGCCGATACCCCTTAAATACTTCTATCACGGACGATACCGGTTGACGCGCCGCCCCATCCACGTTAGCCTGCAACCGACAGTCGGGTGGCCCATCCTTGCGCAGCAAGGGTGGGCTCGCGATGATCGAAGGCGTGACGGGTGGCATGGGTCGGTACTCCGACCCGTGGTTGCCCCGCGAGAGGTCACGGGCCTGAGTACAGGCCCATGCCACCCATCCGCATCATCGTGAGCCCACCCATCGCGTTGCGATGGATGGACCACCCGCCCGACCACCGCCGGCCAGCCCGGCTCAACAGAAAGGACCAACGCCATGCTTTCACAGTACCCGACTCGTAAGCTCCGGGCTTTTCTTGCCGCTTGGTTCGTGATCGCTGCGGTATCGAGCGCCGGCCCGGCCTGGGCCGCCGACCTCAAACCCCCGGCAGCGTCCGCGGGCGTTGCCCTGGACGGCAAGACCGCGTTCGCCGTACCCGCCGACGCGCTCAAGCTCAACCCCGAGGCCCTCTCCGTCGCCGCCTGGGTCCAGGTCCGGAATCCATCCGCGGCCCAGGTCTTCCTCAACTGCGGCCAAGCCGGCTCCGTCTTCACCTTCTACCTCTACAACAACAACGTCCGCATGTTGGTCGCCCCTGAAAGCGGGCCGTACCGCTATGCCCTCGCGCCGCCGCCCGCGCCCGACACCTGGACCCACTACGCCGGCACCTACGACGGCAAGGCCATCCGCGTGTACATGAACGGCGAGTTGAAGGCCACCACCGAAGCCCCCGGCAGGATGCAGAAACCTGCCGGCCGGATCTTCATCGGTTCGATCGACGAACACGAACGGTTGCTCGACGGCCGGCTTGAGGACGTGCGCATCTGGCGGCGAGTACTCAGTGATGGCGACGTCGCCGCGCTGGCCGCTGATCGCCCCGTCGCCGACTTGGCCCTTGACCTGGCCGCCTCGTGGAACGGTCGCGGGCTCACCGCCGACGGCTGGAAGTGCGCCGTCCCCGACTCGCTCGTCGCCGCCCGCGTTGACTCCCAGCCCGCCGAGATCCTCATCAACGCAAAGGACGAGGGCTACCGCGGCATCTGGTACATGAACCAGCCGTCCGGCGACGAATACGTCTACAAATACAGCGGCGGCCTGGGGACCTACTGCGCCAACCACATCCCCCACGCCTGGTACGCCAAAGAGGTCAACAAGACCTTCTTCACCTACGGCGGCACCACCACCGACTCCAACACCCGGCTCATCCACATGGTGTCGTACTACGACCACCAGACCGGCATGGTCCCGCGACCGACCATCCTGCTCGACAAGCAGACCAGTGACGCCCACGACAACCCGGTGATCAACCTCGACGACAAGGGCACCATCTGGATCTTCTCCAGCAGCCACGGCACCGGCCGGCCGTCGTACATCTCTCGCAGCAAGAAGCCCTACGCCATCGACGAGTTCGAGCTGGTCTGGACCGGCAACTTCTCCTACCCGCAGCCGTGGTACATCCCCGGCCACGGCTTCCTCTTCATGCACACGCACTACACCGGCGGGCGAACCAACTCCATGATGACCAGTCCGGACGGCGCCAACTGGACGGAGCGCGTCTTCCTCTCGCGGATCGACCAGGGCCATTACCAGATCAGCAGCCCCTGGCAAAACAAGAAGGTCGGCACGGCCTTCAACTACCACCCCCGCGGCCTGGGCCTCAACTACCGCACCAACCTCTACTACATGGAAACCCACGACTTCGGCAAGACCTGGCAGAACGTCCGCGGCGAGCCGCTCGAGATCATGCTCACCGAGGTGCAGAACCCCGCCTTAGTCCACGATTACGAGAGTGAGGGTCTCAAGGTCTACACCCAGGACATCACCTACGACGCCCAGGGCCGCCCGATCATCATGTACGTCACCACCAAGGGCTACGAACCCGGGCCGGCCAACGCCCCGCGCACCTGGACCGTCGCCCGCTGGACCGGGTCCGAATGGGAGATCCACGGCGGCGACATCGTCTCCGACAACGCCTACGACTTCGGATCACTGTACATTGAGTCTGAGAACTTGTGGCGGGTCATCGGCCCCACCGAGGTCGGGCCGCAGCCTTACAACCCCGGCGGCGAGATTGCCATGTGGACCAGCCGCGACCAGGGCCGCTCCTGGCAGAAGATCCGTCAGATGACCGCCGACAGCCCCTACAACCACACCTTCGTCCGCCGACCGGTCAACGCCCACCCGGACTTCTACGGCTTCTGGGCCGACGGCCACGGCCGCCAACCCTCCGACTCGCGGCTTTACTTCTGCAACCAGGCCGGCGACGTCTTCCGCCTCCCCGTCAAGATGGACGCCGACTTCGTCAAACCGCAACGGGCGAACTGACCATCAACAAAGCGGATCTGCCTCCCGCCATCCGGGAGGCTTCATCAATGAGAGCGGCATGCAACGATCCGCGCGGTTGCATTCGATCTTCCATAGCCACCTGATCGGCGATCTCAGCTCGGCGAGACGTTGCTTCGAAGCTGTTCGACCAGTTCGAGCGTACCATGCTGACCGCACCAGCGCTGGATGTAAGCCCAGTCAAGAGTGGCCCCCTGCACGGCCAGCACATTCCTGACATCGTCCACGTCTTTATGCCGTTTGCCTCGTTGCGACCAGCATAGCTTGGTCACCACCACGTCCTCGGCCGAGGGCAGCCAGACCCGGTGACCCAGCATGTTAACCTCCCGCCGTCGAGAAAAGCGTTCCCGGTCGTACGGGTCGTCACTGATGAGGAAGAACTCGACCTTGAAGCCGGTGTCCCGCGCGGTGGCCACGTAACACGAGGTACCCATGATCGTCTTGAACGACATCTGTGGGTCAAACTGGATCTCGGGCTGAAGGCCGGCAATCAGGGCGGACGGGCCTTGGCCGCCAAACTCAACCACGAAATCCGCATCCAGGCTTAACCGCGCAATGCCGTAGAAGCTGCTGGAGAAGGAACCGACCAGCATGTAGGGCAGTTTCAGCGCGTTGAGCGCGTCTACCACCTTGACGACAAAGTCTTCGGCTGTCACGAGCGCTGCTCCAATTCACGAGCCAGCCGCAGCCGATCACGAATCACGCCCAGCACTTCTTCTTCGCTGAGCTCCGGAGACTGGGCCCGGATACCATCCGCCATCACGCGACAGGAGAGATCGAAGAGCCGAGCGGGAGCAATCAGCTTCTGCTCGGCTGGCATTCGCCGGGCTCCTTCTACCTCCTCCTGGTAAAGCCGGTCGATGAGCGCCTGTGTAGGTTTCATCGGGCACCAAGTTTCCCCCAGTTGCACTCAGCAGCATGGAGGAATAGAGAATGAGAAATGGAGAACTGAGAAAAGGCTGGCTTGGCAGGTGCCCTCCACCCCACCGTCGGTGACGTTGAGCAGCACCTGCCCAAAACGCGGTTTCTCACCTCTCACTTCTCACTTCCCCAGCGTTGCGGAATGCAACGCTGGGGTTCACAGAGGATGCTGTGCCAGCAGCGTACTGTCACAGCAACCCGTCTTTGCGGGCCATGAGCTTCAGCAGGTCGATGACCCGGCAGGAGTAGCCCATCTCGTTGTCGTACCACGAGATCAGCTTGAAGAAACGGTCGTTGAGCTCGATGCCGGCGGTGGCGTCGTAGATGCTCGACAGCGAGCAGCCGATGAAATCACTGCTGACCACCGGCTCCTCGGTGTAGCCGAGGTAGCCCTTCATCTTGCCTTCGGCGGCGGCCTTCATGGCGGCGTTGATGTCCTTCATCGAGGTCGGCTTCTCGGTGCGGATGGTCAGGTCGACCGCGGACACGTCCGCCGTGGGGATACGGAAGGCCATGCCGGTCAGCTTGCCGGCCACCTCGGGGATGCACAGCGCGACCGCCTTGGCGGCCCCCGTCGACGCCGGAATCGCGTTCTGACTCGCCCCGCGACCGCCGCGGAGGTCCTTCTTGCTCGGGCCGTCCACCGTCGGCTGGGTGGCGGTCATGGCATGAATGGTGGTCATCAGCCCCTCGGCCACGCCGAAGTTGTCCAGCACCACCTTGACGACCGGGGCCAAGCAGTTCGTCGTGCAGCTCGCGTTGGAGACGATGGTGTCGGCGGCCGGGTTGAACTTCTCCTCGTTGACGCCCAGAACGAACGTGGGGATGTCCTTGTCCTTGGCGGGGGCGGAGATCAGGACCCGCTTGGCGCCCGCGGTCAGGTGCTTGGTGGCCCCTTCGCGGTTGGTGAACAGACCGGTGGACTCGACCACGTAATCGACGCCCAGGGCCTTCCAGGGCAGCTCGGCCGGATCGCGCATCGACACACACTTGATCTTCTTGCCGTTGACGATGATATGGTCGTCGTCATGGGTGATTTCCGCCTTGGCCCGGCCATGCGTGCTGTCATACTTGAGCAGGTAGGCCAGGTTGAACGCGGGCACCAGATCATTGACGCCCACAAATTCGATGTCCTTATCTGCGAGAGCGGCCCGCATCACAAGCCGACCGATACGACCGAAACCGTTGATGCCCACGCGCAGTGCCATTGCGTCTTCTCCTGCTTGACAGACAACCTGAATACGGAACTCACCTCACCCACAGCCGGGCGACCGGAAGGATTCAGCCGGGGCGCCGGGGGTTGAACAACCTGCAGGATAAGGCCTCGTGGCGGAGCGGTCAAGGCCGTCTTAACCCCCGAGTCGCCAACGGGTCCGTGACAGAATCGGCGGGGTGCCGATTCCCTGAGGACCGAGTCAACTTGTTGATGGACGTGCCCACGCGTAGGTGACGAACAGCAACAAGTTGCCTTGGTCCTGGCAACGGCCCCCGCCGATTCTGTCACAGACCCGTCGCCAACCGAGGCCGCTGCGATCATCGGTCGTCAGCGGCGGGCGCCGCGCGGGAATTCTCCGCGTTCGCCAAGGCCGTTAGACCGCCCAAGGCTCCCAGGTTCATACTGTCTACGGCCGTGCTGGGAACCACGATGATCGCCCCCTTCTTCTTGAGGCCCTCGTACAGCATGTTCATCGCCCGCAGGTGGACGGCCACGGGGTTGTTCTGGTAGGGCCCGGCAGCCTCGACGAACTTGGCGGCGATCTCCGTCTCGGCCGTGCCGAGGATGATCCGCGCCTGCCGTTCCCGCTCGGCCTGGGCCTGCTTGCTCATGGCATCCTCCAGTGCCGTCGGGATGGTGATGTCTCGGATCTCGACCGACTGCACGGTGATACCCCAACCATTCGTCTTGGCGTCCAGGGCCTCCTGGAGCGCCTTCCCCAGACGATCGCGTTCAGTCAGCATCTCCGCCAGCGTATGCCGACCGATCGAGTCGCGAAGGGCGGTCTGGGCCGAAAGGGCAATGGCCCGGTAGTAGCTCTCCACCTCCAGCACCGCCTTGCGAGCATCCCAAACCAGCCAGAAACAAATCGCGTTGACGTCGACCGGCACGGTATCCCGCGTGAGCGTGCGCTCAGCATCGAAATCGGTTGCACGCACGCGCATGTCAACGTAACGGGCGATGCGGTCGATGATGGGCACGAGCCAGAAGACCCCCGGACCGGCCAGACGACTGAACCGCCCCAGCCGCAGGACCACCGCCCGGTCCCACTGCAGGGTGATCCGCAGAGAGAGCAGAGCGCCGGCCGCTACCAGCAGGGCCGACAGGCTGACCAGCCACGGATGGGCCACGCGAATGATGGGCTGCTGGGCATCCCCGATGGACGGGTAAGGCAGCAGGGCCACCACGACGGCCATCGCGGCGATGACGGCGTTCACCACGAAGGTTGCCGCCCGCTGCTTCTGCCGCTGTAAATGCTCGTTCTCCAGCTTCATCTCGGGGTTTTGTGCCATGATGTGTCAGCTCCTCCCGATGAGCGCCCGGATTGCGGTGAGCACTTCCCGGGCTTGGAACCCGTGGCTTCCTGCTTCGGCAAGAAACCCCCGACAGAGTGTTTCAAGCATGGCCTGCCGTTGGGCTTCGTCCAGCGCCGCCTTGGGATGGGCGGCAACAAAAGTGCCGGTGCCCTGCTCCGTTCGGATCACTCCTTCTCGTTCCAGTTCGGTATAAGCCTTGATCACCGTGTTCGGGTTGACGGACAGGTCCACGGCCAGGGCTCGGACGGTGGGAAGCTGGTCTCCGGGTCTGAGCCGCGCGCAGGCAATGGCGAACCGCACCTGGTCCTGGATCTGGCGGTAGATGGGCACGCCGCTACGGTCGCTGAGGCTGAATTCGATCATTGCACTAGCTCACTATATCACTAGTGTACTACATCATTAGACCGCCGTCAAGTCCTTTGGCGGAGTCTCGCCCGCACCGGGTCCCTGACAACATGGGCGGGCGACCCATCCATCGCAGCGCGATGGGTGGGCTCACGATGATGCGTGTGCGGGTAGATCTCCTGGCGAAGGCTGGGTGGCCCAAGTCCTTTGGACTTGAGGGAGCGATTGCCGGACGTGCTGCGCAACCGGTGCGTGTGCAGGGTCGGCGTGCCCTTGAATCGCTCCCCCAGGTTCAAAGAACGTGGGCCACCCCGTCGATTCGGCCGCGGCTCCCAGTGCGCGCCACGCCGTACCGCATGATTGTCCCTCATCCGAGACGGCGGTAGAATCAAACGGCAGAAGGCTCGTGCCGTCCTGCCTGAGGTTCGCCCGCCCTGAAAGCCGTCAGTCATGGGGCCATCCGCGGGCGCGACCAGCGTGCTTGTGGGAGCTTTGAGGCACCATGTACCGTCTGCTGACCGTAGCCGTGGTACTGCTCTGGCTGGGGGCCATGACGGCCCTCTTCGTGCGCGACGTCTGGCCGAGCTGGAGTGCCCAGGATGCCCCGCCGATGCTGGCGGACAGCCTGGCGGACCTGCTGCACCGCCAGGAGCAATACGGGCTGTTCAAGGTGAACCAGGCGGGCGAGCCGGCCGTGCGTGTCGGGACCGCTTGGGCCAGCATTCAGCCGGCCGGCCAAGGCAGCGCCATCCGCGGCACGGTCATGGTGAACGGACTGCCCCTGATCCCCCCCGTCCGCATCGAGACCGAGACCGTCTTCGACAACGACGGCGGGCTCGACAGCTTCTGGCTGCGCGTCCTGGGCATTCCCAGGACCCGGGTCTTCGTCCGGGGCGAGCGGCACGGGATCTATTTCCCCTGCGAAATCCACCTCGGACCGATTCATCGCCAGACCAACCTCGAAATGTCCGCCAGTCGGCTCATCGGCGACTCCCTGCGACCCTTCAGCGTGCTGCCCACCCTGCACGTCGGCCAGAGCTGGCGGATGCAACTGCTTGATCCCCTGTCCGCGGCCCTGACGCGGCGGGTACAGTTCAGGTCCCTGGTCGCCCACGTGACCGGCATGGAAACCATCGAGCATCGCGGCGAGACGGTGGAATGCTTTGTGGTCGAGACCTCGCCCCAGCAGGTCAAGGCCTGGGTCGACCGGCAAGGCCGCGTCCTTCTCCAGGAAGCCGAGATGCCCGGCCTCGGCAGGCTCCTGGTGCGACACGAGCCGTATGACGAGGAACTCCGCACCCGGGCTCGCCTGGCCGTCCAGGACCAGTCCGAACACCCCGATGACCCCGACTACGGCTGGAGATAGCCCCCATGGCCCAGGCCATCGAACTGCACGAAGTCACCAAACGCTACGGGCACTTCACCGCCGTGGACCGGCTCAGCCTCGACGTCCACCAGGGCGAGTTGCTCGCCCTGCTCGGCCCCAACGGTGCGGGCAAAACCACGACCATCAAGCTGATCGCCGGGCTGCTGCTGCCCACCGCCGGTACCGTGACGGTCTGCGGCCAGCCCATGGGCCGCGACGGGCGACTGGCCAAGGCCCAACTCGCCTACGTTCCCGACCAGCCGTTTTTGTACGACAAGCTCACCGGCCGCGAGTTCCTCGATTTCGTGACGCAGATGTACGCCCTGCCGTCCGCCGTCGCACGCCAGCGGTCCGCGGCCCTCATCGAACGGTTGGAGATGGGCAGTTTCCTCGACCAGTTGACCGAGAGCTACTCGCACGGCATGAAACAGCGCACCGTCCTGGCCGCGTCCCTCCTGCACGATCCGCAGGTGCTGATTATTGACGAGCCCATGGTCGGTCTGGACCCCAAGACCGTGCGTACGGTCAAGGACCTCATGCGCGAGATGACCCGCGACGGCCGGACGGTCTTCATGAACACGCATACCCTCGAAGTCGCCGAGGCCCTCGCCGACCGCATCGGCATCATCAATCGCGGCCGCTTGGTCGCCCTCGGCTCGCTGGCCGACCTCCGCCGCCAGGCCGCCGCCAACAGCTCCCTCGAGGACATCTTCCTCACGCTGACCACCGAAGAACCGGGTGACGACTCGCCCTCCGCCAATCCGAGGTCGAGCCATGACCCAGGCCGCCCCAGTCATGGACCGCTTGGAGCATAATCCGCGCCGCGCCAGTCATGCCGCCCTGCCATTGGCCCCCATTTCGCCGTTATGATGGGTTACAGAAGCTGAAGGAGTTGCTCCGGCCGGTCGATGAGGTACTGCACGCCGGCGTCGGTGAGATTCTGCCGATCACGGAAGCCCCAGGTCACGCCGACGGTCATCAGACCGGCCTGGCGACCGGTCAACACGTCGATGCTCGAATCGCCGACCATCACCACCTCGGGCGGACGGAGGCGCATCTGCGAGAGAATCGGCCACACGGTGCGCGGGTCCGGCTTTCGCAGACCGTCCGGGCGCGAGCCCTCGATAGCCACCCACGGGTAACGTCCGAACAGCGCCCCGACCAGCGGCTCCGTGTGCTCGTGCGGCTTGTTGGTCAGCACGGCCAGTTGAATGCGCTGCCCGGTCAGGGCATCCAGCAGCCCGGGGATGCCCGGGTACGGGCGGGTTTTGTCCAGCCGATGTTGGCGGTAGTGCGCGGTGACGGCCGCCACGACCTGGGCCACGGCGTCGGCGTCAAGCTGTTCGGCGACGGCCGCGTCCCCGTCGCACATCGCCCGGCGGCACAGGATGGGCAGTCCCTCCCCGATCCAGGCCCGGATCTGCATGGCGGTGCGGGCCGGGTAACCGCCCCCCTGCAAAGCCGCGTTGACCGCATCGGCGAGGTCGGCGAGGGTATCCGCAAGGGTGCCGTCAAGGTCGAAGATAACGCCCTTGATTCTCATCGGCCGGCCAGTCCGCCGCCCGTGTGATCGACGAAACGCACCGGGGTGCCCACCCGCACCATCCGGCCGAGGCGCAGGGCGTCCCAGTTGGTCAGCCGAAAGCATCCGTGAGACCCGGTCTTGCCGATCAACTCCGGGTTGGGCGTGCCGTGGATGCCATACCCCGGAAGGCTCAGACCGATCCAGAACCGGCCCACCGGGTTGCGCGGACCGGGCGGGATCTCCAGTCGGCTGGAGACCTTTTCCTTGACCTCCGGCCACATGCGCGGATCGAAGGTGTAGTTGGGATTCTCCGCCACCACGACGACCTCGGCGTTCTGCCGGGGCAGCTTGGCCTTGGAGGCGGCAATCGAGCAGTGGAACAGAGCGATGAGCTGGCGGTCGGAGCCCACGGCCCGGATCACTTTCTCGGCGAGGTTGACTTCGAGATGCGCCGCTTGCGGCCAGGAGGCGCGCTCGGTCACGTTCGGGACAACGACCTTGTCGCCGGCCCGAAGCTGGTTGATCGACTTGCCGGGGTTCAGCGTGCTCAGCAGGTGGCGGGCACAATGGAACTTCTCGGCCAGCACCCAGTCGAGGGATTCATGCCCCAGCCGGCTGAGCTTGCTCTTGGCCACCCAGCTCTGCGGCACCGGCCCGACCTCGGCCAAGTCGGCCGCCTCGATCGTGTAGCGACCGAAAATTGTGTCCGGCGATAGCTTGAGTGCCGCCGCCGTGGCCGCGTCCAGTTCACCCGTGACCGGCAGGCCGCGCACCCGCTGGAACTCACGCGTGGCCAGGATAGTCTTCGGCCCGATGCGGCCGTCGATGAGCCCCGGCGAGAAACCGATGCCGTCCAGGGCCGCCTGCCAGGCGACCTGGCGGCGGAGGGCCGCTTCGCCGGCGGGCGCCTGAGCGAATGCCCCCGGGGTGGCCATCACGAGCAGAAGCGTCAGCCCACCCCGCGCGGCCGCCCAAACGGCTGCACGCCGCCCTCTGCTTCTCACACACGCATTTGGCCCGGTTCCCCGCTGCTCAACGATTCCGGCGATCCGTCGCGGCATCATGTCGACCTCCTGTCCGGCCGGCTCCATCCGTGGCCGTTGACACAAGGACATCTTGCACCCACAACCATGATACCTCCCGCATGACGTAACGCAATACGGACAGTGAGCGAGGCAGCGAGACAGCGACACAGCAAGGCAGCGACACAGCGAGACAGCGAGGCAGCGAGACAGCGAGGCAATGCGTCCGTGTGCCACTGCTCTTTGAGCAGTGCTTCGGGTGCGTGGCTTGGACCACGAACAAGTTCGCTTGGTCCCGGACACGAACAAGTTCGCTCGGTCCTCGCACGAACAAGTTCGCTCGGTCCTGGTACCACGACCGTTTCGCGATCAAGACCCACGATCGGGCTTGCCGCTTCGCGGCGAACACGTGCGAACACTCCTCGCGCCGAGCACTCGCCGACCTGATTCACCCAGGATCCAGACACCGTCTGGCCGCGTCACCTTCCGTCGCCGGGCAGCGCCGCCACCAGATGGGCGAACCCCACAAGTTGTGACATACTGCTCTCGCCCGCTTCCACTTGGCGACGGGCATGGACGAGGATGCGGTCGCGGATCGTGGGGTTATAGCGGGCCAGCCGAGCCCACACGAAGGGGGCGTACCGGTACTTGTTGCGCCGGCCGGCGGCGCTGAGATGATCCGACACGTCGCCATCCTCCAGTAGCACCCGCGTCAGGAAGGTCTTTTCGAGCCGGGCCAGATCCTCGCGATCGAATACGATCCCCCGCTCGACGCAGAGCACGATGAAGTCGGCGTTGATCGCGGCGTGTGAGTTGTCTTCGAAGGTCGTGCCGGGGCCGTCCAGCGGAGGGGCATAGGCCCACACGTACGCCTGGTCTTCCGTAAGCCGCAGTCGATTCTTCAGAAAGGTCGCCAGGGCCCGGGTGCGCTCGCGATAGCCGGCCTCGCCGGTCAGGTCGCCCAGGTGGACCCAGGTACGGGCCACGGTATTCTGCTGATTGAGCGGCAGATGCTTCTCCAGGTGCAGGCCGAACAGGTAGCCCTCCTCCCGCCCCGGCCCCTCGCGGTACTGGTCCGCGTGCTCGGCCACGCCTTCCGCGGCAACCGCCAAGAAGCGCTCCGCGTCGGCGGCGTACCGGGTCCGCAGCCGCTCGTCGCGGCGCACCGTCGAGGCGAACTGGGCCATCGGGGCCACGATCATACCCGTATGTACGGCCCATACATAATGCCTCCCCTGCGTGTACTTGGTGGAGCCCCAACCCTTGACCACGCGTTCGCGCAGCACGTCGATCCGCTCGTGGCGATCGTCGCGGGCGGCGATGATCGCGTTGCCGAGCCGCATGAACAGCTCGGCGTAGCGGGCCTCGCGCGTGGCGTCAAGCATCTCGGCCAGGGCGGCCAGCACATAACTGTGACCCCAGGCGATGCCGCCCTGGTCGTTGGTCACCGGGCCGGCCAGAGCCGCGTCCACCGCCTGCGTGACCTGTCGGTCGAATTGTTCGATCAGCCAGGCGCGAGCGGGGCCGGGCTCAAACCCCGCGGGCCGGGTGCCTGCCGCCGCTGTCGCCGGGCTCGCCACCCCCTGGGCGGCCGCGGGCATGGACGCCCACAGCACCAGCAAGCCCCACGACCCACCGATCCGAAACCGGGACCATCCTGAATCCGTCATCGCTCGTCTGCTCCTGCCTGTAACCCTGATCTCGCAAGGTATCCTACCCCAAACCCGTCCCCATCGCCTCGACGGGGTTTGCGTCCCGCGGGCAGACGGTTACACTGCTGAGAGCCGGACACCGCTCCGGCATGCAGGCAGGACCGCGCGGGTGCGGCCACGAACGCCGCCCGGAATCCAGAGGAGGATCAGACCCATGGCAGGCACGAGATGGACCCGACGGCAATTGATGCAGAATGGAGTGGTCGGCGTTGCGGCGCTGGCGACGGCCGGCCTGCCCAAGGCCGCCCGCGGAGCGCTGGGGGCCAACGAGCGTATCCGCGTCGCGGTGGCCGGTATCAACGGCCGCGGCTCAGCACACATCAACGGATTCGCGGGCCTGGAGAACGTCGAGATCGCCTATCTGATCGATCCGGACCGCCGCCTCTTCGACAAGCGCATCAAGCAGGTGCAGGAAAAGGGCGGCAGGGCGCCCCGGGTGGTCCAGGACCTGCGCCAGGCCCTCGAGGACAAGAACGTCCACGTGCTTTCGGTCGCGGCGCAGAACCATTGGCATTCGCTGATGACCATCTGGGCCTGCCAGGCGGGCAAGGATGTGTACGTCGAAAAACCGCTGAGCCACGACGTGCACGAGGGCCGTATCGCCGTCGAGGCAGCCCGCAAGTACAACCGCATCGTCCAGCACGGCACCCAGAGCCGCAGTAGCGGCGGTTTGGCCAACGTCATGGCGGTCATCCGGTCGGGGCAACTGGGCAAGCTGCTGGTCGCCCGCGGGCTGTGCTACAAGAAGCGCGACAGTATCGGCGTCAAGTCGCCCACCCTGCCGCCGCCGGAGGTGGACTTCAACCTCTGGCTCGGGCCGGCCGCGAACAGGCCCTACCACGAGAACCTCGTCCACTACAACTGGCACTGGTTCTGGGACTTCGGCAACGGCGACATCGGTAACCAGGGCGTCCACGAGATGGACATCGCCCGATGGGGGATCGAGGGAGCGACCCTTCCGCGAAGCGTCATCAGCCTGGGCGGGCGGTTCGGCTACGAGGACCAGGGCCAGACCGCCAACACCCAGATCGCCGTCATGGACTTCGGGCAGACCCAGTTGATCTTCGAAGTCCGCGGCCTCAAGACCGACCGCTACATGGACACCGGCGTGGGCAACATCTTCCACCTGGAAGGTGGTACAATCGTCGGCCAGAAGCTCTACCCGGCGGGCAGCAACGAAGCCGCCCCCCTGCCGAAGGTGGACGACTCTCGTGGACCGGGATCAGGCCCCTTCGAAAACTTCATCGCCGCCGTCCGCAGCCGCAAGGTCAACGACCTCAACGCCGACGTGCTCGAGGGCCACTACTCCAGCGCTCTGTGCCACTTGGCCAATATCTCCTATCGGCTCGGCGAGGAAGTCCCGTTCGAGCCGCGCACCGGGGCCTTCGGTGACAACCAGGACGCCTACGAGACCCTCGCGCGGATGCAGGACCACCTCAAGGGCAACGGACTGAACCTCGAAGCGCTCAAGTACCGGCTCGGGCGCAAGATCGAGGTGGACGCCAAGGCAGAGAAGATCACCAACGACGCCGAGGCCGACCGCATGCTCACCGGCAGTTACCGACAGCCGTTCGTGGTGCCTGAGACGATATGACCACAGTTGACGCCGCTGTGCCGTTTTCGTGGCGCCTGGCATGGGCTCTGGGGGCCGGCTGCCTCGTGGCCCTGCCCGTCGGATGGCTGCTGGCCACGCTGGTCCTGTTGCCGTTCTTCCTCGGGCTGTTCTTTTGCATGTTGCTGGGCCTGCTGGTCGGGGCCGTCATCTTCCGCATCGCCGCCCCGACCATGCCCATCGCCCGGCCCGCGCTGTGGGCGGCGGGATTACTCGTCACCGCCCTCGTCTGCTTCGTGAGTCTGGTCGGCGAATACTACAACGTGCGCGGCTACGATCTCCCGGTGCCCGGGGCCGGCGGATGGAGCCGCCACTCGGTCGATGGCGATGCCACGACCTGCGTGCGGGAGTCCTTTCCGCATCAATCCTTCGGGCCCGAGCAGGTCGCCCGACTGCGATCCGAAACCCGCGAGAACTTCCTGAAGCTGCTGGCCACGCACTATCCGCCGGGCGGCCTCCTGGGCTTTGCCCGCTGGAGTCTGAGCGGTCAACCGCTCGATTGCCCACGGGTTTTCAGCCCGCACACCGAGTCGCTGGCTCCCAAGCAGGGCGGCGTCAAGTGGGTGATCCGGCTGGTGCTGGCCTTCGTTCTGACGGCCGGAGCGATCCTGTCGCAGGTGCTCGGCCTGGCCCGCATACCACGGGCACCCGGCACCGATGATCCTGCCGAAACCGAGCCCCAACCCGACGCGGAGGCTCGGAAAATCGCCCCCTGATCCGCCTTTGCAGGCTCCGCGGATTCGCATACACTTACGATGTAGCAGAAACCCACGGGGTGCCACCCGTGGGCTTGGAGTTGCGAGCAGCCCACGGGTTGCAAAGCCCACGGGTTGCAAAGCCCACGGGTTGCAACCCGTGGGCTCGGCCCGCACATGCGAGGTGATGTACCGCCATATGCCCGCCGCGATCCACAAGCTCGACCCGATCGACACCCACGCGGATGCGATCCGCGAGGGGGTAGCCTGCCTTGCCGCCGGCGGGCTGGTCATCTTCCCGACCGAGACCGTTTACGGGGTCGGAGCCAACGCTGCCGACCCGCGGGCGCTGGCCCGCCTTCGCGAGGTCAAAGGCCGGGCGGAGACCAAGCCGTTCACCGTGCACATCGGCTCACGCTCGGCCGTGGGACGGTTCGTGCCGGACCTGTCTGGCGTCGGCCGCCGCCTGGTCGAGAAGGCGTGGCCAGGCCCCCTGACCCTCGTGTTTCAGGTGCCCGAACCCGGCGCGGCGCCCGTTATTCGCGACACCTCCACCACGCACATCGAGGCCATGTATCACGAGGGCACCATCGGCATCCGCTGCCCGGATGATACCGTCGCCGCTCAACTGCTCAGTGGCTGCACCTTCCCGGTGGTCGCCGCCAGCGCGAATCCTGTCGGCGAGCCCCCCCCGGTCGACGGCGACCAGGCCCGGGAAGCACTCGGCGGACACGTGGACCTGGTCCTCGACGCCGGCCGATGCCGTTACGGCAAGGCTTCCACCATCGTGCGCGTGAACCACAACGGCTGCGAAGTCCTCCGCGAAGGCGTATTCGACGCCCGGACCATCCGCCGCCTGGCCCGCTTGAACTTTCTGCTCGTCTGCTCCGGAAACACCTGCCGAAGTGCCATGGGCGAAGCCATTCTCAGACGCCTCCTGGCCGAACGGCTCGGCTGCGAAGAAGCCGCCCTCGCGGAGCGTGGCTATCACGTCGAGTCCGCCGGCACGATGGCCTCCCCGGGAGCACCCGCCTCCGTCGGAGCCGTCGCCGCCCTGATGGGCCGAGGCATCGACCTCGCCCGCCACCGCTCCACCCCGCTGACCCTTGAAGCCCTGCACCGTGCGGACTACATTCTCGCCATGACCGCCGGCCACCGCAGCAGCGTCGGGGCCCTCCTGCCCGCCGCCCTGGATCGCTGCCGACTGGTCGATGAAACCGACGTCGAGGATCCCATGGGCGGCGACGCGGCAACCTATACACAATGCGCCCAACGCATCGAGCGAGCCCTGCGGCGCCAACTGGAGGAGATACCACTTTGAAGAAAATCGCCCTCGGAGCCGACCACCGGGGCTACCAGGCCAAGGAGAAGGTCAAGACCCTGCTCGCATCCATGGGCTACGAGGTCCTGGACTTCGGGACCGACTCGCCCAATAGCTTCGACTACCCGGATGCGGCCTACCCGGCCTGTCAGGCAGTCGTCGCCGGTGAAGCCATCTGCGGAATCCTGATGTGCGGCACGGGAATCGGCATGTCCATCACCGCCAACAAGGTGCGGGGCATCCGTGCGGCCGTGTGCCACGACGAGGTCACCACCGAGCTGTCCCGCCGTCACAACGATGCCAACGTCCTCTGCCTGCCCGCGGACCTGATCGGCGAGGAACTCACCCGCCGCATTGTCGATGTCTGGCTGAAGGCCCGGTTCGAGGGCGGCCGGCACGAACGCCGCCTCCGCAAGATCTCCGACATCGAGGGCGACCAGGGCACCTGTTCGCCCCCGGATCAGCCCGAGGAGGGTTCGTGACTTTCAGGCAGGGTTCGGGAGCCGTGACCAGGATTCGGAAGCCGTGACGCGGCCGGTGCGAAGCCGCAAGCGGCCGCACTGCGTCAAGCGCAGTGGCCCACGCCCCCACCCCCGCTCAGTACCCCCCAGTTGCATTCTGCGACCGGGGGGAATGGAGAATGAGGAATGGAGAATTGAGAAAAAGCCGCCTTCTATGCCTGCCGCCCCACCTCACCACCAGTGAGGTTCACCGGCTGTCCACGGGAGACACGGTTTCTCACTTCTCACTTCTCACTTTTTCCGCGTTGCGCAATGCAATGTTGGGGAGTACTCAGTACTCATCACTCACAACTGAATGACCACCCGCGCATCGGTACAGGCACTCTCTTTCTCAGCCAGCGCGATCGCAACCGAATGCCGGCTCTCCTCGGGCGTACTCCGCGTGGGTCGTTCGTTCCGCTCGATACAGCCCAGAAAGTAGTCGATCTCGTTGAAGTACCCGTCGCCGCCCGGGGGCATCTCCGGCGTTTCCGGCTGCTGGCCCGACCGATAGAGGGTCACCGGCTTCCCCGAGGACAGATCCCAGAGTATGGCCGCCTGCTCGAAAACGGCGGTATAGCCCATGTTGAAGCCGAAGCCGGTCGGCAGGTCCCAGCATCCCTCGAGTTGCACCACCGGTGTACCGGCGTAGTGCCACAGAGCATGCACACGGTCGGCGGCTCCGTTCGGCAGAATGCAGGCCTGGGCCGTGACGGCTTGGGGTGGACCGAGCAGGCCGAGCACGTAGTCCACGTCGTGCACGTGCAGGTCGAGGATCGCCCCGCCGCTCAACTCGGGGTTTAACGCCCAACTGTTCAGCGAGTAAGCAGGCGCCTCCGCCTGCCGTCGCAGATGCAACGCCTGCAGGGCACCGAAACGCTGGTCCGTAATCGCCTTCGCGAGGTAGACGTACTCCGGCCAGAAGCGAATGCACTGGGCGATCATGAACCGGCCCGGCGCCCCGTCCGCAGCCACGAGCATCTCGTCACAATCCGCGAGGTTCAGTGCCATGGGCTTCTCGCAGAGCACGTGTTTCCCCGCGCGCAACGCGGCGGTGACGATCTCGCGATGCGTGAACGTGGGCGTGCAGATATCCACCAGCTCGACTCGCGGGTCGGCCACCAGATCCTGCCATGCGGTATAGGGTTTGATACTCCCCAGATCCCGCTTGGTACCCTGGGCATCCCCCAGATTCCCGCCGACCTTCGACCAGTCCCCTGCCCTCCGGTCGGCATCCTTGTCGCACAGGGCCACGACCTGAGCCCGGCCGCTCAGCTTCTCATACTGGTTGAAGTGATTCCGCCCAATGAATCCCGCACCGATCAGCCCCACTCGGATCATAAACTTTCCTCCCGTATGGCGGTGTGCCACCGCTCCTCGAGCCGTTCGCGGTGTGCCACCGCTCTTTGAGCAGTGCGCCGTGTGCAACCGCTCTTTGAGCAGTGCGAACGCGTGCAACGCCCCCGTCTCTCGGACCCTTGGGCGGCCCGGGGAGCGCGGCCACCATGACGCAACCATTCCGCCGGACATCGTACACTGGTGGGTGGCCCATTCTTGCGCAGCAAGGGTGGGCTCGCGATGATCGAACGCGTAAGAAAGCCTGCGTGACCAAGCAGCCGTTCTGCATTCGTATCATCGCGAGCCCACCCATCGCGTTGCGATGGATGGGCCACCCGCCCTCATACCTGTGGCGCCGGTTCGTAACCGGTGCTCCCCGGCCACATCGTACACCGGGCGGCAGTCTTGCGGAAGAGCCGACCTCGCGTATCATGGTCGCCCATGATGAGCACCATTACTTTGTTCGCAACCATCGGATGCATGACCATGCTGACGGCCGACAATGTGCCCTGGCCCGAACACCCCCGCCCGGACTTCAAACGCGACCCCTGGGTCAACCTCAACGGCCCGTGGGCCTTCGCATTCGACCCCCAGGACAAGGGCGAAAAGGACCAATGGTTCGTCCCCGGGCGCCACGCGTTTGAGCGTCAGATCGTGGTGCCCTTCCCCTGGGAGAGTCGGCTCAGCGGCATCGGCGACACGGAGTACAAGGGAGTCGCCTGGTACTCACGGGATGTGACGCTGCCCGACGGGCCGCAGTGGGCCGGCCGCAACGCCTGGCTGGTCGTCGGGGCCTGCGACTTCGAGGCCAAGGTCTGGGTCAACGGGCAACCCGCCGCCGAGCATGTCGGCGGCTACACCCCCTTCGAGGTCAATCTCGCCCCCTTCGCCAAACCGGGCGACAAGGTGTCGATCGTCATTCGCGCGGTCGACCGGACCAACGACCAACAGCCGACCGGCAAGCAGATCGGCTGGTACACCCGAACCAGCGGCATCTGGCAGACCGTCTACCTGGAACCGCGCGGGCCGGGCTTCATCCGGGCCCTCCGCGGCCGCGCCGACATCCACGCCGGCACAATGTCCTACGAAATCACGACTTCCGAACGACCGGCGGGCCGACTCACCCTGCGCAGTCCCCATGACGCCTTTGCTCCCGTGGAAGTCGCCGTACCCGCCGGAACAGCGCCGCTCGTCGGCTCGATCACCGTCAAAGAGCCCAAGCTGTGGTCCCCCGACACGCCGGTACTCTACGACCTCCTCGTGGAACTCGCCGACGGCGGGGGCCAGGTCACCGATCGCGTCGAAAGCTACTTCGGACTGCGCGAAGTCTCCGTCGGCAAGGCCCCCGGCCGCGATTACCAGTACATCTTGCTCAACGGCAAGCCCATCTACCTCCTCGGGGCCCTGCACCAGTCCTTCCATCCTGACTCCATCCACCAATACCCCGACGACGCCGTCATGCGCAGCGACTACGAGCTCTGCAAACGCGTCGGCCTCAACTTCCTCCGCATCCACATCAAGACCCCCGTCCCCCGCGAACTCTACTGGGCGGACCGGCTCGGCGTGCTCATCATGCAGGACATGCCCAACTACTGGGCGCACACGCCCCAGGCCCAGAAGTGGTGGCAGGAGATGGCCGAGGCGGCTATCGAGCGCGACTACAACCACCCCGCCGTCTTCTCCTGGTGCCTGTTCAACGAGACCTGGGGCATCGGCTCCGGCGGGTACGCGCCCGATCGGCAACAGTGGGTCACCGACATGTACCACTTCGCCAAGAAACTCGACCCCACCCGTCTTATCGAGGACAACTCGCCCTGCAACTACGACCACGTCATCACCGACATCAACTCCTGGCATTTCTACATCAACGATTACGGTGCAGCCCGCACCCACATCCAGGACGTCGTGGACAAGACGTTCCCCGGCTCGACGTTCAACTACATCGGAGGCCACAAACAGACCGACGCCCCGCTCATCAACAGCGAGTACGGCGGCATCGGGGCCGGCAGCGGCGACATGGACGTAAGCTGGTGTTTCAAGTACCTGACCAACGAACTGCGGCGCCACGACAAAATCTGCGGGTACATTTACACTGAGCTGTCGGACATCGAGTGGGAGCACAACGGCTTCGTCAATTACGACCGCTCCCCCAAGGAGTTCGGCTACCAGGCCTGGCACCCGGGCTTCTCGCTCAAGGACCTCAACAACCCCGACTTCGTCGTGCTCGACGCCCCCCCGCTGGTGGACCTGAAGCCCGGCGAAACGCGTTCCATCCCCGTGCTCATCAGCCACTTCTCCGGGCGGCAGGCCCGCGATCTGAAACTCTGCTGGCGCGTCGATTGGCAGGACCCCCTGCTGCCCGAGGAGACCGAAGCCACGCTCAAAAGCTGGTACTGCGAACCGGCCGCCTGGGAGGATTACCGCGTCGTCGACTTCAAACCGCTGGAGGTCCGGGCCGACGAGGTCGCAACCCTGGGCGCCCTGCTGGTCGAGCTGCGCGACGGCGATGAAGTCCTGACCCGCAACTACCTGAACCTCCGCGTGGACCACGGCCCCGCCCCGCGGCTTGAGATCGACGAACACGGGATGGTGATGCTGCGGTTCGAGCCCGCCGATTTCGCCGTCTGGAGCTTTGGCAACGAAGTCCCCTTCCTGGGCGGTCCTGATCTTCAGAAGGTCAGCGGTCACGGAGCCGGCGCCGTCGAGTACCACCTTCGGTTGCCGGACGGCCTGCAGACCGACAACGTGGCCGGCCTCGTCCTCATGGCGGAACTCTCCAGCAAAGCGGATAAGGAGCGGCTCGACTGGCCCGCCCGTCCGCGGGGACATACCCGCACCCACCACCCGCAAACTGACGGACGCAAGTGGCCCACGGACCTCGCCGTCCAGATCAATGGTGTCCCCATCGCCACACAGACCCTCCCGGACGATCCCGCCGACGCCCGCGGCGTGCTGTCGCATCATCGCGGCCATCACCCCGGTTCCTATGGCCAACTGTTGACCCTGCTGGCCGAAGGCGACTCGCTCGCCCGGATCATGCGGGCCGCCGAAAGCGACCGGATCCTCCGCGTGCGGTTCGAAGTCCCCGGATCGAGTACCCGAAGCGGTGGGCTGGCCGTCTTCGGCGAGACCATGGGGCGGTACGCGGTCGAACCGACCTGCCTGCTGGCCCTTCGTTCGCCGCAGGGTCTCAATGTGGGTGAAGCCTCCGCTCAGCCCGTCGCCGTCAACCGCCTCCGTGACCAGTGGAAAGCCCCCCTGCCCTCCGCCGAGACGGGCACCCAGGAGTGGCACTACACCACGGACAAACCGCCGGACAACTGGACCCACCCCGACTTCAGCACCGTCACCTGGAAAGCGGGAGCCGGCGGCTTTGGCAGCCCCGGAACTCCCGGCGCCATCGTGAAGACCCCATGGCTCACGCCGGAGATCTGGCTCCGTACCGAGGTGTTCATCGAGAACCCCGATGCCATCCGCAGCGCCCACTGGCGGCTCCACCACGACGAGGACGTGGTCATCTACCTCAACGGCCAGAAGGTGCAGGAACGCAAGGGCCACACCCAGCACTACGTCACCGTGCCCCTGAGCCCGGAGGCCCGCAAGGCCCTGCGTTCCGGACGCAACGTCGTAGCCGTCCACTGCCGCCAGACCGGCGGAGGACAGAACATCGACGTCGGCATCCGCCTCCTGCTCCACGCCGACCGCTGACGAGTCGGGAATCGGGGGTCGGAGGTCGGGGCTCGGGGATCGGGGGTCGGGGCGACCGGCCGCTTGCGGCTTCGCACGGCCGCGTGCAGGTCCCCCGTGTGCCACTGCTCTTGGAGCAGTGCCGAACGCGCGTCACGCCCCGTTGCCCCCGGAACCGGCGGCCTCGAAAACCGCTCCCCGGTGGGCTATAGTCTCTTTGTATCGCAGTCTCTTTGTACCGCGGCATGTACCCGATGCGACGCCGCTTTGCGGCTTCGCACGGGACTGGAAAACATCCGCCTTCGGATAGCAAGGGAGTCCACTCATGATGCGAAGTGATCTGATCAAGCGCGGCGTTGAACGCGCCCCCCACCGCAGCCTGCTCAAAGGCACGGGCAATTACACCGATGCCGATCTGGACAAGCCGTTCATCGCCGTCGTCAACTCCTTCGTCGAGATCATCCCCGGGCACGCCCACCTGGACAAGGTCGGCTATTACATCAAGGACGCGGTCCGCGCCGCCGGCGGCGTGCCCTTCATCTTCAACACCATCGGCATCGACGATGGCATCGCCATGGGCCACCTGGGGATGAAGTTCTCCCTGCCCAGCCGCGAGCTGATCGCCGACTGCGTCGAGTCGATGATCGAGGCCCACCGCTTCGACGCCATGATCTGCATCCCCAACTGCGACAAGATCGTCCCCGGCATGATGATGGCCGCCGCCCGATGCAACATCCCCATGATCTTCGTCAGCGGCGGGCCCATGGAAGCCGGGCGGACCTCCAGCGGCCAGAAGGTCGACCTCATCAGTGCCTTCTACGCCGTCAGCCAGCACACCGCCGGCCGCATGAGCGACTCCGAACTCGCCGATATCGAAAACCACGCCTGCCCGACCTGCGGAAGCTGCTCCGGCATGTTCACCGCCAACAGCATGAACTGCCTGGCCGAGGCCCTCGGCATCGCTCTGCCCGGCAACGGCACCATGCTGGCCACCAGCGAGGACCGCAAGCGGCTCTACCAGGCGGCCGCCCGCAGGATCGTCGAGCTGGCCAAGGCCGGCGGCCCCCTGCCGCGCCAGATCCTGACCCGCGGGGCCTTCGAGAACGCCATGATCCTCGACATGGCCATGGGCGGCTCGACCAACACCGTCCTGCACATCCTGGCCATCGCCCACGAGGCCGGCGTGCCGTTCACCATGAAGGATATCGACGCCCTCTCTCGAAGAACGCCGAACCTGTGCAAACTGGCTCCATCCGCCGGCGACGAAGGCCGCATGTACCACATCGAGGACTGCCAGGCCGCCGGCGGGATCATGACCATCCTCGGCGAACTCATGCGCGGCAAGCCGGGCCTGCTCAACGAGGACTGCGTCACCGTCACCGGCCGCACCATCGCCGAGAATATCCGGGAGCACGACATCCGCGCCCGCGGCGAGAAGATCCGCGTCGACGGCATCAGCACCGCCGCCCGCAGCGAACTGAGCAAGTACACCGCCAACGCCGGCAGCGGCGGCGCCGCCGTGCTCACGGTGCTCGATGAAAACATGTTCGACCCCGACGACTGCATCCGCTCCGTCGAGCGGGCCTACTCCCCCGAGGGCGGGCTGAGCATTCTGTACGGCAACATCGCCCAGGAAGGCGCGGTCGTCAAAACCGCCGGCGTGGACAAGAAAATGCTCGTGCACACCGGCCCGGCGGTGATCTTCGAGAGCCAGGAGGAGGCCTGTGAAGGCATCCTGGCCGGCAAGGTGAAGCCCGGTGACGTGGTGGTCATCCGCTACGAAGGCCCCCGGGGCGGCCCCGGCATGCAGGAGATGCTCGCCCCGACCAGCTATATCAAGGGTTTTCCCGAGCTGGCCAACTCCGTGGCCCTCATCACCGACGGGCGCTTCAGCGGCGGAACCGCCGGGGCGTGCATCGGGCACGTCAGCCCCGAGGCCGCCCGCGGCGGGGCCATCGGGCTCCTCCAGGCCGGCGACGTCATCGAAATCGACATCCCCGGCCGCAAGCTCAACGCCCGGCTGTCCGATGCTGAACTGGCCCAGCGCCGCAAGGCCTGGACACCGCCCGCCCCACGCTTCAAAACCGGCTACCTGGCCAAGTACACCAGCATGGCCACCAGCGCCGCCACGGGAGCAGTCCTCAAGTGGGACCAGGCGTAACCGCCGCAGATAACGAGCCCCAAGCGCAAGCGCGGGGTTTCGCGTGGAAGGTCGGGGATCGGGGGCAACCAGCCGCTTGCGGCTTCGCACGACAGCGTGCAGATCCCCCAGTGTGCCACTGCTCTTTTGAGCAGTGCGGCGAGCGAACAACGCCGCCAAGCCGAGGAATGACACGATGAGCACCGATCCGGAAACCAACGACCCGCGGCCTTCCTGTGCCACCGGCAGTTGCGGCGGCAGATCATGGATGGTATGGCTCGGCCTGCTGGCCGTGATCGTCCTCTACACCGTGCTGGATCACCGCAGTAACCAGACCACCCCGGCCGCCTTCACCTGGGTCGAAGACTTCGACGCCGGTCTGGCCGAGGCCCGGCGCACCAACCGCCCGGTCCTCCTCAAGTTCTACGCCACCTGGTGCGCCCCCTGCCGCATTCTCGACCGGGAGGTCTTCAGTCGCCAGGACGTCGCCGAGGCCTTGGCCGGCTGGGTCCCCATCAGTATCGACGTGGACAAGCAGGAGCCGATCGCGGATCGCTATGAGATATCCAGCATCCCCGTGATGCTGGCCCTGAGCCCCACTGGCGAGGTGCTCGCCCGGGTTAACGGGACCCTCTCCGCCGAAGAGTTCATCCGCTTCGTCCGTGACCACCAACCCGCCGTCCCGGCCGGCAAGTGACCACGGGTCGCGGATCGGGAATCGGGGATCGGGAGTCGGGGATCGGGAGTCGGGAGTCGGGGGTCGAAGATCGGGGATCGGGGATCGGGGATCGGGGATCAGGGGTCGGGGATCGGGGGTCGGAGATCGGGGTCGAAGATCGGGGATCGAGGATTGGGGATCAAGCAAGCCCAGGGATAACCGGCCCGGCGGAGGTCGTCCCGATGATGCGGGATTACTGGCGGGCCGGTTATCCCTGGGTTTCGGGATCAGGGATTATGGATCGGGGATCTGCGGACGACCCGCCGCTTGCGGCTTCGCACGACAGCGTGCAGATTCCCCGTGTGCCACTGCTCTTTGAGCAGTGTCGAGCGCGCCCAACGCCACTGCGTATCCGTGCAGCACCCCGTGCGCCATTGCTCTGTGCAAGCTTGTTCGTGGACAGAACCGAGTCAACTTGTTCGTGGTCGAGACCGCCCCCCGAAGCACTGCTCAAAGAGCAGTGGCACACGGACCGCGAAGCGGCAAGCCGGCAGCAAAGCTCATCCCGCTATCCCGCCAACTCACTTGCTAACTCGCGAACTCGCTAACTCGCTCACTCCTCCGACTTCGCCGCCGGGCAAAGCTCGCTCATCGTCTTATGGAAGAAGCTCACGCACTGGGCCACTTCCGGCATCGAGTTCTCCCAGTTGTGCTCGTACTCGACCATCACGCCGCCGCTGAATCCTTGCCGGTGCAGCTCAGCCAGCAGCGCTCGGGCATTCCCCACCCCCGTGCCCCAGGGCACGTCATGGCTGTCCTTCTTCTTCTCCTTCAGGTCCTTGAAGTGCGACCAGAGGATGCGCCCTTCCAGCTTCTTCAGGCACTCGAGCGGGTTCAGCCCCGAACGGACCCAGTGCCCGGTATCCGCACACGCCCCGATCCGCTTGCTCCGCCCCTCGATGGCCTTCAGTACCGTGTCCGGGTTCCAGTACCGCGACGGGGCCGGGTGATTGTGGATGGCCACGTTGATCCGGTACTCGTTGGCCAGCCGATCGATCATCTCCAGGGTTGCCGGATCCGGTTCCGAAGTAATCGTGGTCACCCCCAGCACCTTGGCGAAGTCAAAGACCTTGCGGGCTGATGCTTCGTCCTCCCCAAAACCCACGACACCGAACCCCAGAATCCGTACCTGGGCCTCATCGAGTTTGTTCTTGAGCTGGGCGATCAACGCGACCGGCAGGTCAGGGTTGAACTTCACACCTTCGTGGTCCTTGCTGAACGCCTGCCCCGGGAACGCCTCCATCGTGCGCAACCCCAGCGCCTGGGCCTTCTCGATCGCCTCGAACAGCGTGAACAACCGGAATGTATAGGCTTGCGTCCCGACCATCATGCATGGCCCCTCCGGGCAGGCAGCGGGAGCCGCCGCCGCCACCGTACGTGCACAGCACGGCGCCGCCGCCTGCGCCGCACCGGCAACCATCAGACTCACCAACGCCCCCGCACCCATCATCGTCACCCATGTCCGCATGGTCATCGCCCTCATCTGCACCCCACGCTCCTGCGCCCGGCACACGCGTGCCCCGGCAACCTCGCACTGCTTGGCGCCCGCCTCAGCGGCACCGTGGGGATTGTAACACGCCCCACCACCCGCCGAAAGCCACGAATCGCGATCAACGCGAAGCCATGGTTCACGATCAAAACGCAGTCACCCGTCGCGGGCAAAACCCACGACCCGGCTTGCCTCTTCGCGGGCAAACCACATCACAAGGCCGCACCGCGGCCCTTACGGTCCCAGCACGCCCGCCTCGCCCAGGAATTGTGCGATACGCCGCCAGTAATCCGCCTCCTCCTCGCCCGATCGCGGCAGGTCGTTGTGCCCAGACGCGTACTCGACGTACACCGCTCGCGGAGCGACCTCTTTCAACCACCTTCCGTGCCTGACGGGGATGATGGTGTCGCGTGCACCGTGAAAAATCAGCACCGGCACGTCCAGCTCCGCCAGCACGCGGTCGTTGCGGAACGGGTGCCGTGCCAGGAACTGCGGCACCCCGTATCCGTACGCCATGCTCGCCAGGCTGGCGAACGTCGACTGCACAATCAAGGCCGCGGGCGGACGCTCCCGGGCCACGTCGCAGGCCACGCCCCCGCCCAACGACCGCCCATGAAATACGATCCTGGAGCCGTCGACCTCCGGCCGCTCACGCAGCGCATCGACGAAACGGACGCTGTCCTCACGCAAGGCGGCCTGCGACGGCCGGCCACCCGAAGCCCCGTACCCACGGTACTCCGGCAGCAGCACCGACACGCCCAGCCGGTGATAGCCCGCCACGATGTCGTCCAGGTAATCGATGATCTCCGCGTTGCCGTGAAAGAAGACCGCCACCGGCCCCGGTCGCTCGGAACCTACGCCCGGCGCCGGCCGGAACCACGATTCGACCTCAACCCCCTCCCCCACCGCCAAACGCGTAACCACCACCGACCCGACCGGCGGCCGGGGCAGCGGCGCCGGAGCCATGTCCGCCGGAAAAATCAACCGATCCTGCTGAAGGTACATCACACCGCACCACGCCGCATACCCGCCCAGCGCATAAACCGCCACCCGAAACCACAGCCGCCGCAGCCTGCGCCTGCCGCCCCCGTCGTAGGCCTCCAGCCGTTCAGAATCACCTTCCGCCATATTGCACCTCCTGCCGGCGGCGTCCCTACCAAGTCCAAGGCAACTTGTTGCCGCTCATCAGATACGCTTGGGCACGTCCATCGACAGGTTGGCTCGGTCCTTGGTGAATCGACACCCCGCCGATTCTGTCGCAGACCCAATCCGTCCGGCGAACTCACGCTCCCGTAGACGGAGCCCGCACCCTCGCATAGCATAACCGCTCCCCGTAACGGAGACCGTCGCTTATGCTTTTCGAGAGAGTGCTCTTCGGCAGTCTGATGATCGGTGCCCTGGTCGGCCTCATCATCCTCGATACCTGGCTATCGAGCCCCACCGTGCCACAAGCCACGGCCCCGGTCTCCGGCGCCCCGGTTGGGCTGCGGACCAGTGCGCTCCCGGTCCTGCTCGTTTTGACCGCGTTGACCGTCTTGGCCACTTATGAGCTGGGGGGCCTCCTGACCAAAGGAGGCTATCGGCCGGCCACGCACTGGGCAGCATTCGTCGGGGCCGGCCTCGTGGCCATCCCCTGGGCCGTTCGCCAACAGGCCGCCCGCGCCGACGCCGCCTGGCTCGACCTTACCGACGTCAGCCTCTCCATGACCGCCTTCTGGCTCGCTGGAGGCGTCATCGGCGCCGCCCTCGCCGTCTTGGCCCGCAAGAAAACCGAGCAAGCCTTCGCCCACATGGCGGCGACGGTCTTCATGTTCATTTACCTCGGCCTGCTCGCCTCCTTCATCATGCGCATCCGATGTCTGGATCCCGGCCCGGCCGGAGCCATCCTCGTGCTCTACTGCATCCTGGTGATTAAGGTCGGCGACATCGGCGCTTATTTCACGGGAAGGTTTCTAGGCAAGCACCCCCTCGCCCCGTGGCTGAGCCCCAAAAAGACAGTGGAGGGCTTCTTCGGCGCCGTGGTGGCCGCGGCCGCCTTCGCCGCCGCCGTCATGCCCCTCTGGGCTGCCAAAGGGGGTACGGCCTTTGGAGCTGCACCCTTCAAAATGTCGCAAGCTATTGTATTCGGGATACTTATGGCCACCATGGGGCATCTGGGCGACCTGACCGAATCCGCTCTCAAACGCGACATCGGAGTGAAGCACTCCGGGGGGGCCAGCGCATCCTTCGGCGGACTGCTGGATATTCTCGATTCTCCGCTCTTTGCGGCCCCGGTCGCCTGGTGGGCGCTGACAATTCTGGCCGAAGCGCGATAAAATAGAGGATGTCGGGCGTACGCTGTTGGCGGGACGGGTTCCGTCGCGGGATTCGCGGGCCGGCGCTGCCCCTGGACGGGAGACGACGAAGACGTTGGAACTCACCATCACGCTGGACGACTCCAGCAAACGTGCGGCCCTGTTCGGGTCGGGCGACCGGCACCTGCGTCTGATCCGCGGAGCCCTCGGCGTGCAGATCACGGCGCGGGACTCGTCGGTCAAGCTATCCGGCAGTGCCCAGGCCGTCGGACAGGCGGCAACCGTTCTGGAGGAACTCCAGCGACTCCTGCGTGGGCGCAACGACCTCATGGATGACCAGGTGATCGAAGTCCTGCAATACGCCAGTCAGGTCGGGGAAACGAAGAACGGCAACGGCGACGCCATTGACGTCTATACGCGCCACGCGGTCATCCGCCCACGGACGGACGGGCAGCGGTTGTACATTGACGCCATCCGCGAACACGACCTCGTGGTATGCGTGGGGCCGGCCGGCTCGGGCAAAACCTACCTGGCCGTGGCGATGGCCGTCTCGATGCTCAAGGCCGGCCTGATCCAGCGTGTGATCCTGGTCCGCCCGGCAGTCGAGGCCGGCGAGAAGCTGGGCTATCTGCCGGGCGACATGCAGGCCAAAGTCAACCCCTACCTGCGACCGATTTTCGACGCCATGCACGACATGATGGGCTTCGACCAGATCAAGCGGTTCATCGCCAACGACGTGATCGAGGTGGCCCCGCTGGCGTTCATGCGCGGGCGGACGTTGAACAACAGTGCCATCATCCTGGACGAAGCCCAGAACACGACCTGCGCCCAGATGCTCATGTTCCTCACCCGGCTGGGGCACCGGAGCAAGATGATCGTGACCGGAGACGACAGCCAGATTGACCTGGAACAGCCGGAGAAGTCCGGCGTGACGGACGCCCTGCGGCGGTTGAAGGGCGTAGCGGGTGTGTCGATCATCCGGCTGAGCCACCAGGATATCGTGCGGCATCCGCTGGTTCAGGATATCGTAACCGCCTATGCAAGGCGGGAGGAATGATATTAAAGGCGGGAGGAATGATATTATCGGACGCCGGCTGTGGCAGTGGCGCACCGCGGCCGGGTTGACGATGATGTAGGAGCACGCGCCGTCCCGGGATCCGAGGAGCGGCACTCCCGACGGAACGGCCGGTGGGGTCGCCCTTGGCGTGAAGCCGGCGCCGCCCGGAACCGGCAGCCGGATCAAACCCGTGGGGCAGCGCTCCGCGGCTCGTTCGGACGATGAGCAGTGAAACAGAAACCCACCACACGACAGGAGGCCCGGCGACAGGACGCCCGACGCCGGCTCAGCCAGCAGCGGACGACGCTGTGGCAACAGTTCATCCATCCCCGCCACCCGGCAGGGTTCCTGGTGTGGGCCGGCTTTTACGTCGCGGTGGTCGTCATCATGCAGGCGGGCAGCAAGTCCATGCCCCGCCGCCTGGGCGAACTGGTTGACAACGACATCACCGCACGGGTGGCCTTCGAGATCGTGGACACGGTTGCGACGCAGGACCAACGGCAGGTAGCCGCCGCCGCCGCACCGGACGTTTACCTCCGCAACCCGGTTCCCCTGGCCTCCATCCGCGGCAAGCTGACGGAGCTGCTGGCCCTCGCGAAGGCATCGGCGGGCGATCAGGCCCAGTTCACTGAGCAGGCGACCGCCAAGGGCTGGGCGATTACCGAGGAGGGCTTCGAGGCCCTCAAGCCCTTCTGCGAGGAAGGTCGGGGCAGCGCGTATGAGGCCCTGGTCAACGCGCTGGTGGCCGACTTCGGCCGGACGTACATCGTCCACAAACCGGACACGTCCGACCGCGAAACCACGCCCCGGACCTCGATCCTGCGCAGCAAGGAACAGGACCGGACGATGGAGACGGAGATCCTCACCAACCAGCTCCGGTACATCACCGACGCGCGGGCGGTCCGGCAACTCGCCGAGCAGGCAGCGGCACGGCACTTCCCCGTCCCCCTGCACACCCCGGTAGCCAGCCTGATCGCCCAGACCCTGCTGGGCTCGCCGGGCAAGGATCCGCCGACGCTGACCCCGCTGTGGCGCTACGATGCGCCGGCGACCGCGGAAGCCATCAAGGAGGCCCAGGAGGGCGTCCGCCCGATCACCATCCGCAAGCAGCCGGGCGACCTGCTGGTCCGGGCGGGAACGATTCTATCGAGCCCGGAGTTCGAGTTGCTCCATACCGAACACGAGGAATACCTGCGAGCGGAGAAGAGCGTCCCCGAACTGTATCGCAAGAAACTGCTGACCGAACTGGGGATGGCGGTACTGCTGCTGATGGTGACGGTGGGGCTGGCGGCGTACACCGCCGCGTACCAGGACCGGATCTTCGAGAAACCGGCACGGACGCTGGCCCTGGCGGCCCTGCTAGCGGCAGTCATTCTGGGCAGTCGGCTGCTGGACCAGGTGCAGTTCCCTTCTCACCCGCCGGCCGAGTTCGCCGCCGGGCTGATCGTGATCGCAGCCATGCTGTTGACGATCGCCTACAACCAGCGGTTCGCCTTCGGGTGCGGGGCGGGACTGGCCATCCTGGTGACGCTGGCCTGCCGGGGCGACTTCGAGCTCTTCCTGACGCTGATGGTCGGGATGTCGGTGGCCGTCTTCGCGCTGAATGAAATCCGCACGCGCAGCAAGGTTGTGGCGGTGGGGGCGATGGCCGGGGCCGGTGCGTTGTTGGCGTCGCTGGCCACCGGGCTGCTCGCCGGCCAGGATCTCAAGTACGTGGTGGCCCACGCCCTGGCGGCGGGGGGCACGGCCTTGTTCGCCGGGTTTATCGTACAGGGCATTCTGCCGCATTTCGAGCGGTTGTTCAGTATCGCCACAAGCATGACCCTGCTGGAATGGTGCGATGCGAGCCGGCCACTGCTTCGCCGCCTCGCACAGGAGGCCCCTGGCACTTACAGCCACTCCCTGATCATCAGCCAAATGGCCGAGGAGGCCGCCGAGTCCATCGGGGCCAACGGCCTGCTGGCCCGCGTCGGAGCCCTCTACCACGACATCGGCAAGACGCAGAAGGCCGCCTATTTCGTCGAGAACCAGGAAGCGCGGATGAACCGCCACGATCGGCTCTCGCCGACCATGAGCCTGCTGGTCATCACCGGGCACGTCAAGGACGGGCTGGAGATGGCCAGGGCGTACGGGCTGCCTCGGGCCCTGCACCAGTTCATTCTGGAACATCACGGAACGACGGTGGTGAAGTACTTCCACCACGCGGCCACCGAGGCTGCCGCGCGCAACACGGGCCGGCACGACCGCGAGGTATCCGAGAGCGAGTTCCGTTACCCGGGACCGCGGCCGCGGACGCGCGAGTCGGCCATCCTGATGCTCTGTGACGGCTGCGAAGGAGCGGTGCGGGCCCTGGCGGAGCCGACCCCCGGACGCATCGAAAGCACCGTACACATGGTGGTCATGGACCGGCTCACGGACGGGCAATTCGACGATTGCGACATCACCATGCGCGATCTGAGCATGGTCGAGCAGTCGATCGTGAAGAGCCTGTGCGCGATCCACCACGGCCGCATCAAGTACCCCAAGGACACGCGTGAGTCGTCGGGGGAAGCCCGGCGGCCCCCGACGGCCCCTGAGCCGGCGGGGACTGGGCTGCGTCCCGCGGCGCCGCCCGAGGAGGATCCGGCTTCGGCGTCGCCCTCCCCCGCGCCTCGTACTCGGGAGGTTGCACGCCAGGCGTGAACGAACCGAAGGACAGTTCCGGCGACGACGACGGTCCAGGTCGCGTGACCGTGCGCAGTCTGGTCCGCGTGAAAGGCCTCACCGCCAGACGGCTGGCTCGGGCGGTGCGTGCCGCGATGGGTGACCGGGTCATTCGATCCGTGAGCGTGGCCGTGGTCAACGATGCCACGATCGCCGACCTGCACCAGCGTTTCCTGGGCGATCCCGCCCCCACCGACGTACTGAGTTTCGATCTGAGGGATGATCCTTCCGCGGAGGCCATCGACGGTGAGATCGTGGTCTCAGCGGAGACGGCGGCCCGTCAGGCCCAGCAACTCGGAATCGCTCTGGACCAGGAGATTCTCCGTTACGTTGTCCATGGCGCGCTCCATCTGGTAGGCTACGACGACGCGACGGCGGCACAGCGCCGGCAAATGCGGGCGCGGGAGGATCGGGTGCTGGCACATTTGGCGGCAACCGGTCGCCCGAAAGCCCGCCGGCAATAACACCTGTGACTGGAGGAATCCACGACGTGTTTCAAACCGAACTGTGGGCCGCCCTGGCACTCACCGCCCTGATCACCCTCTCTACGACCGCTCACGTCGCCATTCGCCATTGTTCGCGCGTGCGGCTTTCCGAGCGGCTGGATCGCGTGGGCCGGGGCGCTCGGCTTCAACAGTTCATCGACCACCGCGCCACGCTGATCTTCTGCTCGTCGGTCGTGCGGATCGCCGCGATCCTGGCTCTGGCGCTGCTGATTACCCACATGCTCGCCCCTGCCGGCGGCCGTGAAACCCTGGCACAGTATCTGGGCGCCTTCAGCATCTCCGTGGTCGTCGTGCTCGTCTTCGGCGTGGCCATTCCCAACGCCTGGGCCCAATACGGAGACGACGCGTTCCTGGTGGCCACGTTGCCCGTGCTGCTGGGCTTGCGCTATGTGTTCACGCCCCTGTTGGCGTTCGAGCGGTTGGCCGACGGCCTGGTGCGCCGACTGGCCGGCGTGCCCAAGAGCGACGCGAAGCAGGACGAAGCCGACCAGATCGAAAAGGAGATCCTCGGGGCGGTCAGCGAAGGCGAGTTGGCCGGCGCCGTCCACGAGCAGGACGCCGAGATGATCGAGTCCGTCATGGCCTTCCGCGACAAGGACGTGGCGGACATCATGACCCCCCGGACCGAAATCGCCGCCCTACCGGCCACCGCCACGCTGATCGAGGCCAAGGAGTTCATCACCCGCGTCGGGCACTCGCGCATACCGGTCTACGCGGAGAGCCTCGACGACGTGCGCGGCGTGCTCTACGCCAAGGACTTGCTCATGCTCGAGGATCGCGACTTCTTCGATCCCACCGAGGTGATGCGCAAGGTGCCGTTCGTACCGGAGACCAAGAAGGTCTCGGACCTGCTGGCGGAGATGCGCGAGAAACAGGTCCACCTGGCCATCGTGGTGGACGAGTACGGCGGGACCGCGGGGCTGGTCAGCATCGAGGACATCGTCGAGGAGATCATCGGGGACATTGCCGACGAGTACGAGCCGCCCGAGCCCGAGCCGATGCGTCGAATCGACCCGCACACCCTGGAGATCGACGCCCGGGTACACATCGACGAGCTGAACGAGGAGCTCGACGTCGAGCTGCCCGAGGGCCCGGACTACGACACGGTCGGCGGATTCCTGTTCAGCGAGATGGGCAAGATCCCGATCGCCGGCGAGGAGCTGCGTTATCAGAACGTACGGTTCCACGTCCTGGACGCCGAGGAGCGCAAGATCAACCGCCTGCGGGTCGAGGTCTTGCCGGAAGAGCCGGGAGAGTGAGCAACGAACGTGGCGGTCGCGCGGTGCGGTATCTTGCCTTTAGGCGATATGAAGTGTATACTCATAGTGTATACTCTGGTCAGTCCTTGGCCAAGGGATGCTGACCCAGGAGTGCCCGACATGAAGGCCTCATTTGTCGACTTGCGGAAGAAATCGAGTGAGATCATCCGTGCATTGGACCGCAATGAACGGGTAACCGTTCTCTATCGCGGCCGCCCCAAGGCGGTCATGCATCCCGTTGGAGCGGAAGACGGCTCCGCGGTTTCCCGCGTCACAGGCCATCCTGCTTTCGGTCTGTGGGCAGGCCGACAGGATATAACAGACGTGGCTGACCATGTCCGCAAGCTACGACAAGGGCGGTTCCTTGATCTTTGATACTGACGTGTTGATCTGGGTGCTGCGCGGCAATGCGAAAGCCGCCCGGGCCGTGGGGAAGGCCGATGCCCGGGCCATCTCCGTGGTGTCATATATGGAGCTGCTTCAAGGGGCGCGCGACAAGCGTGAGGTGAAGGTGATCAGGGGCTTCTTGGTCGACCTGGGCTTCCAGACACTCCCATTGACGGAGAACATCGGGCATCGGGCGTCCGTCTACGTGGAGGAGTACGGTCTTGCGGTCGCGATGAGCGTGGCCGATGCGTTGATTGCCGCCACGGCCGTCGATTATCGTAGCGCACTGTTCACCGGGAACCGCAGACACTACAAGCATATCAAGGAGCTTGAACTGAAGCTCTTTCGGCCGTAGGCCCACGCCCGTGATCCGCTCAGCGGTTTCTTGCTGAAAGCGTCCCACTGCGCGGGCCTGCGAAGCCGCAAGCGGCACGGTGACGCGGCTTGATCTTTGATGGGACGCGGGGCCGACGAGCGACGGGCTGGCCTTTCGCGGCACCGGCTGTATAATCCGCACGTCCATTCGGGTAACGGGCCGGGCGAAAACCAACAGCAACGGAGGTCTGACGAGGATATGACCAAGCGAGCGAAGATCACGATCATCGGCGGCGGAAACGTCGGGGCAACCTGTGCTCATTGGGCGGCGGCCAAGGAGCTGGGCGACGTCGTCCTGGTGGACATCATCGAGGGCATGCCGCAGGGCAAGGCCCTGGACCTGCGTCAGGCGTCACCGATCGAGCGATTCGACTGCGAGGTCATCGGCACCAACAACTACGAAGACACCACCGGCAGCGACGTGGTCATCATCACCTCCGGCCTGGCCCGCAAGCCGGGCATGAGCCGCGACGACCTGCTGGCCAAGAACGTCGAGATCGTCCGCAGCGTAGCCCAACAGGCGGCCCGGTACAGCCCGGAGGCGGTGCTCATCGTGGTCAGCAACCCGCTGGACGCGATGGTTTATACGGCGTGGAAGGCCTCCGGCTTCCCCACGCAGCGGGTGGTCGGGCAGGCCGGCATCCTCGACACCGCCCGCTACCGCACGTTCATCGCCATGGAGCTGGGGTGCAGCGTCGAGGACATCACCGCCCTGCTGCTCGGCGGGCACGGCGACGACATGGTGCCACTGCCCAGCTACACCTCGGTAGCCGGCATCCCCGTGACGCACCTGATCCCCAAGGACCGTTTGGACGCGATTGTCGACCGGGCCCGCAAGGGCGGCGGCGAAATCGTCGGCCTACTCAAAACCGGCAGCGCGTACTACGCCCCGGCGGCCGCCTCCGTCCAGATGGCCGAAGCGATCATCAAGGACAAGCGTCGCATCCTGCCCTGTGCCGCCTACTGCGACCAGGAGTACGGCATCGGCGGCTACTTCGTCGGCGTGCCCTGCATGCTCGGCCGCAACGGCGTCGAGAAGGTCATCGAGGTCCCCCTGGCCCCCGATGAGCAGGCCGCCTTCCAGGTCAGCATCGACCACGTCAAGGAACTGGTCGCTGCGGCTGAGAAGCTGTTGGGATAACCCCGAGCGTCAAGCCCCACGAGCCCGAAGCGCCAGCGCCGGGGCCGCGGAGCGTAGCGACGTACCCCAAGGAGCCCGCCCCGGCGGACAAGCTGTAGTGGTGACGTTTTGCCTCGTCACCACTGTTCGATGGCTGGCATAGGAGCGTTTCTGCGGAATAGCCGAATAGCGCGATCCATCTTGGGCGATTGACTTACCGCTAGTGACTTCGGATAATGTTTGGGGGAGTCGGCACAAAGGGAGACGATCATGAAGGGTATCAAGAAGGGTCAGGTGATCCTCCTGGAGCACGAGCCTGAGGTGCCGGATGGTACCGAGGTGGAGATTGTCCTGCCCACCGAGTGGGAAGCGCAGCGAAACAGCCTGCTCTCCGTGGGCTACCACCCGGACTTCGGCCGCGAAGTCGAGGAGGCCCAAAGGGCATGGAACCCACCCAAGTTCTGATCGACACGAACCTCTTTATCGAGCATATCCGGGCCAAGCAGAAAGAAACCACCTCGCTGGCCCGCATCCAGGAACAACGCCACCGGTTGGTCACATCCAGTATCGTCGTGGCCGAGCTCTGCTATGGGGCTCGATCAGACCTGCTGCGTGCCGAGGTTGAGAAGGTTCTTTACGGTGTCGAGATTCTACCCTTCACGGTCCAGATCGCCTGGCAGATTGCCGCCGAAGCGGAGCGACAGAAGAGCGCGGGGGGGGTCATCGGCTTTCGTGACCTGGCCATCGCCTGCACGGCACTCATCGAACACCTCCCGGTTGCGACACATAACCGGGCAGAGTTTACTCGCGTGCAGAACCTTCGGCTGTTTGACTGGCGGTGACCTTATTCCGGGGGGATCGGGCCTCTCGCCGGCCGGACGCAGAGAGGATCATCATGCGAATACCACGTTATTGGGCGAAGGCGGAGCAGTCCGGCGCGGATCACCGTGGGGGGCAGGTGCGTTTTCGCGTATGGGGATGGTCCTTCGACAGCCTCGCCGAGGCCACGCGTCATGCGGCCGCGAGGGCCAGATCGATCTGCGATCTGGTTGCCACCGGCGAAAAACGCGATGCGTACGACTACCTCGAGCATCCGCTGAGAGAGGAGATTGTGCAGTCCGTCGGGGCACCCGGCGAGGAATCGGCGATCATCACGCGTAACCGCTACGGCGTTCTGGTGCTCAATTGCCGCTCGGTGTGCTTCGCGGACGTCGATCATGCACGAACCGGTTCGGGCGGCATCATCGATGCATTGCGGTGCCTCTTCTCCGCCCGCCACCGACGGGAGAAGGCACAGGCGAACCGGCAGGCCACGCTTCAGAGGGTCCGTCACTGGTTGCAGCAGCATCCGGATCATTCCTGCCGAGTCTATGAAACGGCCGCGGGCCTCCGCCTGCTTTTCACGGACCGGCACTACGACCCGGTTTCCGAGGAGGTCTCATCGCTGCTTTCCCATCTGGGCAGCGATGCGCTATATCGGAGGTTGACGCTGCGGCAGGAATGCTTCCGTGCCCGCCTCACTCCCAAGCCTTGGCGCTGCGGGTGCCGTCAGCCGCCGAACCGCTACCCATGGGAGCGCGTTGAGGATGAGCGCAGGTATCGCGCATGGCAGCAGGAGTACGAAGCCAAGGCCCAAGGATACGCCGTCTGCCGTCTGCTGGAGATCCTGGGCAACGGGCTGCTTGATGAGGACTTGGCCCGGATTGTTGAGTTGCACGATCAGTACGCCTGTCGCCCCGACGACGCCCAACTGGCGTGAGGGTTGGTAAGCTGGGTATCCTCCGAGGTAGTCCCCGGCGGATGTTGTGTGTGGCGTGGTATTGACCGGAGCGAACCGACATGTGCTGGATTTGCCTGATTGTGCTCCTCCTCCTGCTGGTGGGGCTGCCTGTCGCATGGCTTGTGTCCGAGTTCAAGTCGCAACGGCTATGGGTACGCTGTGTGCTCGGATCACTGGCCATTTTGTGTTGTTTCGTAATCACTTGGCCTGCTGTTCGCCTCATTTCTGTGTTTGAATACAATGCCTGGTACGGATCAGCGTCCCATGAGCTGATCGAGGCGGCCATTTCAGGAATCGAAGCGGGCCAAACGGACGTCGTGTTGAAGGAGCTCAAGCATCTGCGGGAGCAATTCGAGCCGACCTACGAGAATCGAGGTCGCTACGACCGGTTGGTGGAGGCCGCGGTACAGAACATGACGGTAGCACGAGCTACAAGCCCTTGACCAGGATGGGAGGGCAGCCCCTCGAGAGGTGTAGAGGAGACCAGCGATCTTCGCGATACGAGCCGCAATGCTCCTTATAGGAGTGATACGAGTCGGTTGGCTGCCGGACACGTGGAATGGAGACGCCCCATGGACTGCCCACACTGTCGAGTTCTGATGAGCGAGGGTTCGTGCCGGATTCATGGCACGCTGTTCGGTTTCCTGGCCGTCGGTGTATCATACATGAAGCTCTTCTTCACCGACGCCATCAGTTATAGAAAGGTCGAAGTCCTCCAGCCATGGGTGATGCAGAAGAGCCATTATTGCCCGCGATGTGGCTCGCTCGTGATCAAGGGAGACCTGGATCCGGATGGTGACATCGCCTGTTTGGGATGCGGCGCAGTGATACCGGCTGGTCAATCAACGTGCGAGAAATGCGGCTGGACGTTTGAGGCATAGCGGATCGCAGGCGCGATCATCAAGGACAAGCGTCGCAACCTGCCCTGTGCAGCTTGCTGTGAGCAGGAGTACGGGGGATGGTGGGAGCTTGTCGAATTCGTGTTCGGTGGTTCCGCGCGGCAGCGATCCGTGTCGCAAGCGACACGGCTAAACAGAGCCGACGGTCATTGCGTTTTGGCGCTGAGGGGAGTGGGCTTACAATGACCGCATGGCTGACGCGAGCATGATGAGTCGTGTGCGGGTGGTGCTGGTGCGGCCGCAGATTGCGGGGAACGTCGGGGCGGTGGCGCGGGTCATGGAGAACTTCGACGCGGGAGCGCTGTACGTGGTGGCGCCCGAGGTCGACGTGCTCTCGCGCGACGCGCTGCAGCGGAGCACGCGGGGGGAGCATCGGCTGCACGAGGCCTGCGTCGTCGCGACGCTCGCCGAAGCCCTGGAAGGGGCCGTTTACGCGGTGGGCACCAGCCGGCGGACCGGGCCGGTGCACCAGGCGGACGACCGCTTCCCGCGCGACCTGGGCGGGTTGCTGCGGCCGCACCTGGACGCCGGCTACGCGGCCCTGCTGTTCGGCTCCGAGGACAACGGCCTGTCGCGCGAGGAGTTGCTCCGCTGTGATGCCGTGGTGCAGATTCCCGCTCAGCCGGCGTATCCGACGTTGAACCTCTCCCATGCCGTGGCCGTCTGCCTCTATGAGTGTTTCCTCGCCCTGGCCGACGTCCGTCATACCGACGCCAACCTCCACCCCGTCGGCCAACCCGCCGACCTGGCCCTCATGTCCCGCCTGCTGGATCGGCTTCAGCAGGCCCTGGGCACCATCGGCTATCTGAACCCCGACAAGCCGGACCACCTGATGTTCCCCATCCGCGGCATCCTCTCGCGGGCCGGCCTGACCCGCACGGAAGCTCAGATCCTCATGGGCTTGGCTCAGCAGATCGAGGAGTTTGCGGGGAGAGTGAGCGAGTGAGCAAGTTAGCGAGTTAGCGAGTTAGCAAGTGAGCGAGTTAGCACGGCGGCGAGGGAGCACAGGCCCTGGTCTCGGCTTGCCGCTTCGCGGTCCGCACTACTCCTCATCGAACGGTTCGTACGGCTCCATGCGCATGGCCAGGTAACGCTGGTCCTGGCGGGCGTTCCAGGCTCGCCAGCCCTCCTCGGCCGCCCAAGCGACCACCAGCGGCACCCAGATCAGGACCTGCGAGGTGACCGGCATGTGCCAAACGTCCGTGCGGGCATGGGCACCCCACACATCAAAGTAGAAAAGCATGGCGCCGCACAGCACCACCCATCGCCAGCGCAGGCCCAGCACCGCGAACAGCAAGACCCAACTGACGTACCAGTACCGCACGGCCGGCAGCAGAATGAGCATGACCCCGAAGGCCCGGGCTCCGAACTCGTGCATCTCCAACTGGCGACAAGTCGCCAGCCACAAGACATAGCAGCACAGGGCGACCATGCACAGGGCCGCCGCCGACCAGGCACCCATCACCGGCGCCAGGCACTGGGGAACCAGGCTGTTGAACAACGGCCCGCTGGTGAATTCATGGAAGGAGCCCAGCAGCCCCGGCCCGGCGGCTGAGTATGGCAGGTACCCGATGAGGATGACCGCCAGGGCCATCAGTGCCCCCCGCGGATTGCGGACCAGCAGCCACACCAGCAGCACCACCGCCACGGCTTTGGACAGCACGGCGAGCCCCAGGCACGCCCCGCACGCATACCACCGCCGCCGCAACGATGCCCACCCCGCCAGTGCGATCCACAGCAGCATCAACCCGTCGGGATGCCCCTCCATGGCAAAAGCCACCAGCGTCAGCGGCGCCAGGCCGTAGACCCCCACCCAGGCCGCGCTCCGCCCTACCGCTCGCGCCCACCCCGCCAGGGCCAGCAGCGCCGCCACCTCGCTCCCCAGCAGCGCCAGCTTGATCGACCCGCAGGCCGGGTAAACCCACGCCACCGCCGCGAACACCATCTCCAGCAGCGGAGGCTGGGTCGCCGTCGCGGCCGGGTGAGCCACCGCCGCCCAGCGCTCGTCGCGCAGATGGGCCATCCGATCATCGTTCGGCGGTGCCGCGTACGGGTTCCAGCCGTCCAACTGGACCCGGCCTTCCCACAGGTAACGGTAAAGCTGCTCCGAACTCGGCCCGCTAAAGGCCAGCAGACGCAGCGCGATCGCCGCCGTCAGCAGTACCACCGCTTCCTGCGGATGATCCCGCCCGCGCGTGACCGCACGCGACCACACCAGCCACACGTATCCTGCGAACGCCAAGCCATAAAAGAGTTGAAACGCCGCGAGATGGCGTACCAGAGCCTCGGCGGAATCGATCAGGCCGGCCACCAGGGCAAAAAGCACCACGCCGGCCAACGCGAGCCACCACAAACCCCGCCGCACTGCCTGAGCCGCGCTCATGGTTGGTTAGAAAGGTTCACTGAGCCTCAGAACGCTGCCTGGTTGCCCCGCTGCCGCTGCTCCGCTGCCTACCGCGGGGGCCACCATAGGTTGGCCCCCCGGCACTGTCAACAGTGGACGACCGGCCGGCGCGGTGCTAACTTCGTCGCCATGCATCCGGAACTTTTCAGGATACCCGTCATCAACTTGGCCGTACCCAGCTACGGCTTCATCGTCATGGTTTCCTTCCTGGCAGCGACCTGGTGGACCGCACGGCGCTGCATGAAGGTCAAGGTCGATCCCAACATCGCCCTGAACCTCGGGCTCATCAGCCTGATTGCCAGCATCGCGGGTGCCCGGGCCTTCTACGTCATCCACTACTGGGAGTCGCAGTTCGCCCAGGACCCGAAGCGGGTGCTGAACCTGTCGGCCGGCGGAGCGGAACTGTACGGTGGGCTCATCGGGGCCTTTGTCGCCTGCCTTGTGTATCTTCTGCTCAAGCGAGCCTCGCTTCGCCTGTGGGCCGACCTGACGGCACCCGGCATCCTCCTGGGCATGGGGATCGGCCGCTTCGGCTGCTTCGCGGTAGGCTGTTGCTGGGGCGGGCCTTGCCCTGAGCAACTTCCCTGGGCCGTCAGCTTCCCTTTCGGCAGCCCACCCCACCAACGGCAATGGGAGAACCGCCTGGTCACCGTGCCCGACCGCCTGATCTTTGTCGAACCTGGCGGTCAGGGCACCCTCCTGAATCATACCGTGCTCAAGCTCCCGCGGCAGACGCTCCAGAGCGCCGTCCGCCATGCGGAGCAGGGTCTCAAGAAGGCCCGCCGAGCCGGTGACCCGGAGGCCCTGGCCAAGGCCGAAGAGAACCAGCGGCTAGCTCAACAGGGCATCGGCCTGTTGCTCGAACACTTCGACGACTACGACACCGGCCCCGAGGAACTGCTCGCTTTCAGCGAGGCGCCCGACCTGCGCAGCCGACTCGTGCACCCGGCCCAGGTGTACGCCGCCATGGGGCCGATCCTCCTCGCCTTGCTGACCAGTGCCTACTTCTACCGGCGAACACGGCACGGCACCGTGATGCCGCTGGGGTTCGGCCTCTACGCCGTCCAGCGCTTCATCGAGGAGGCCATCCGCGTCGACAACCCGCACGACACGCTTGGCCTGACCGTCTCGCAGTCGATCAGCATCGTGATCCTGCTCATCGCCGTCTCCTGCTATTACCTTCTTCAGCGGCTCCCCCTGCGTTCGCCGCGGGCCGTCGCCTTCGTGCCCCCGACCACGGACGTGCCGGCTCCGCCCGCGAGCGGTCAGACGCAGGCGCCCTCGGCCACGCCGTAGCCGCCGTGCGGGAGCGGTTGGTACGCCTGCGCCGCGAAGCGGCAAGCCGGGACCGGAGCCTGTGCTCCCTCGCCGCCGTGCTCCCTCGCTCACTTGCTCACTCGCTCACTCGCTAACTCGCTCACTTGCTAACTCGCTCACTTGCTAACTCGCTCACTCGCTGACTCGCTCACTTGCTCCCTTGCTCACTCGCTGACTCGTTGCCTTGCCGCCCTGCTGCCTCCTCTTGACTTGCCGCCGACGCGTTCCTACGTTGACGGTTTACCGCGGACCGGAGATTCCCGCGGGACAGGCGAGGTGGCGTACCCGTGCAGGAAGCAATCAACAAAGCGTCGGTGCTCATCGAGGCCCTGCCCTACATCCAGGGCTACGACCGCAAAATCGTGGTGGTCAAGCTCGGCGGGTCGGTGATGGACGATCCGGTAGCGGAGCGGGACTTGCTCCGCGACGTGGTCTTCATGAACAGCGTGGGGATGCAGCCGATCATCGTTCACGGCGGCGGGAAGGAAATCTCCAAGGCCATGGACGAGGCGGGCCTGGAGCCCGTTTTCGTGCAGGGGCTGCGGTACACCGACGAACGCACCCTGGCCATCGCCGAGCAGGCCCTGTGTGCCCGGATCAACCATCGCATCGTGGACACGTTGACGTCGATGGGCGTCGCGGCGCTCGGCCTGCACAGCCTGACGAGCTGCGTGCTCTTCGCCGAGCGGCTCTTCCTCAGCGGCGAGCACGGCCGGCGGATCGACATCGGGTACGTCGGGCAAGTCCAGGAGGTCAACGCCAAGATCCTGCGGCTGCTCTGCCAGGCGGACACCATCCCGGTCATCGCCCCCATCGCCCGGGACCACAGCGGGGGCAAGCTCAACGTCAACGCCGACACCGCCGCCGGCCACGTCGCCGCCGCCATCCAGGCCGAGAAGCTGGTCATGGTTTCCGATACTCACGGCATCCGCACCGAGAAGGATAACCCCGACTCCTTCTGCACGTCGCTCAATCGGCAGGAAATCGCCGACCTCATGCAGCGCGGCATCATCGACCGGGGCATGATCCCCAAGGTGGAGGCCTGTCTGCGGGCCCTCGACGCCGGCACGCGCAAGGCTCACATCATCGACGGCCGCATCCCTCATTCGCTGCTCCTGGAGATCTTCACCGACAAGGGCGTCGGCACGCAGATCCAGCCGTGAAATGACAGAAGCGGGGGGAGCGGCCGCCCCCTGTGGCGGCCGAGGCCAGTATGCCCCCCAGTTGCATTCGGCGACCGGGGAAGTGGAGAACGAGGAATGGGCCGGAACGCGCAATGGCCGCGGCCGCCGGTCCGCCTCGCGGGAGGAGTATGCATGATGCCCCGTTTACTTTCCTTTGCAGCCACCCTGGTTGTCGTGGTCGTTTCGATCCAGCCCGCGCAGGCGACGAAGCCCGCCAAGCCGAACATCGTGTTCATCTTCGCCGACGATCAGTGCTTCGACACCATCCGGGCATGGGGCAATCGCGAGATCCAGACGCCAAGCCTGGACCGGCTGGTTGAGTCGGGCGTCAGCTTTACCCACACCTACAATATGGGCGCATGGTCGCCGGCCGTCTGCATGCCGAGTCGGGCCATGATCAATACCGGCCGGTTCCTGTGGCGCACCGAGCCGCGAGACGGGCAGCGCGAAGACCTGCGCTTCTTCCAGGAAGGCAAGCTCTGGTCGCAGCTCCTCGCGCAGGGCGGTTACGACACGTACTTCACCGGCAAGTGGCACATCGCGCCCGACCCGTCCAAGGCATTCCGGTTCACGCGACACGTCCGTCCGGGCATGCCCAAGGACGCGCCGCAAGGCTACAACCGCCCGCTGGAGAATGAGCCGGATCCGTGGACGCCGTGGGACCCCGAGTTCGGCGGGTTCTGGGAGGGAGGCAAGCACTGGAGCGAGGTGCTGCGCGAGGATGCGTGTGCCTTCCTCGATCAGGCCGCCGGGCGCGACCAGCCGTTTTTCATGTACCTGGCCTTCAACGCCCCCCACGACCCGCGACAATCGCCACGGGAGTATGTCGAGCGCTATCCGGTGGACCACATCAGCCTGCCGGTGAACTTCCTGCCGGCCTACCCGTTCGCGGCAGACATCGGCTGCGGCCCGGACCTTCGTGACGAGCGACTGGCCCCGTTCCCGCGCACGCCCCGGGCCGTGCGGGTCCATCGGCGCGAGTATTACGCGATTATCACGCACCTGGACACGCAGATCGGCCTGATTCTCGACCACCTCGAGCGGCTCGGCCTGCGCGAGCGCACCTATGTGCTCTTCACCGCCGATCACGGGCTGGCGGTGGGCCAGCATGGGCTGATCGGCAAGCAGAACCTCTTCGAGCACAGCATGCGCGCCCCGCTGATGATCGCCGGTCCCGGCATCCCCGCCGGGCGGCGCATCGACACGCCCGTGTACCTGCAGGATGTGATGCCCACCTCGCTCGAACTGGCCGGCGTCAGCCCACCCGAGCACGTCGAGTTCAAGAGCCTGCTGCCGCTGGTGGACGGCCGGCACGAGCGCTCGTACGAGGCCATCTACGGCGCGTACCTGGATCTGCAGCGCGCGGTCATCCAGGATCACCACAAGCTCATCCTGTATCCCGGGATCGGCAAGACGCTGCTGTTCGACCTGGCCAACGATCCGCACGAGATGAACAACCTGGCCGATGATCCCGCCCAGAGAATGACCATCCAACGTCTCTTCGCGACCCTGCGAGAGCTGCAGCCGGAAACGGGTGACCGTCTCGACCTGAAGACCGCGTACCCGGACCTGTGAGAAGCGGCAGAGGAAGGGAAATGTAAGCGTACACGCGGTCCGCACTGCTCAAAGAGCAGTGGCACACCGTAGCGGCCGCCCCCTGCGGCGGCCGGGCACCGGCGAGACGCCGGTGCCACACCGCCCGCTGCCACACCGCCCGCTGCCACACCGCACTGCTCAAGGAGCAGTGGCACACGGTGGCGGCCGGGCACCGGCGGGACGCGGTTCGACCGAGCTCGCCGAGGTCCGGTGCCACACCGCCGGGGCCACACCACGGTCCCCTATTCGCCGCCCGGAAAGTCGGCTACACTGACCGGCCGACATGAAAACCGGAGACCGACCAACGCGATGTTCGACCGCACACTGATTCGTAACTTCAGCATTATCGCCCACATCGACCACGGCAAGAGCACCCTGGCCGACCGCATCCTCGTGGCCACGCATGCCGTCGCCCAGCGGGACATGCGCGAGCAGTTCCTCGACGACATGGACCTCGAACGCGAAATGGGCATCACCATCAAGGCCAACCGGGCCACCGTTTTCCGCGAGTTGGACGGCCGCGAGTACATGCTCAACCTGATCGACACGCCGGGGCACGTCGATTTCCACTACGAGGTCTCGCGGGCCATGGCCGCCTGCGAGGGGGTGCTGCTGCTGGTGGACGCGTCGCAGGGCGTCCAGGCCCAGACCGTCGCCAACGCCTATCTGGCCATCGAGGCCGGCCTGGAGATCATTCCGGTCATCAACAAGATCGACCTGCCCACCGCCCGGCCGGAGGATGCCGCCCTGGAGCTCGAGCACGTGGTGGGCGTCCCCGCGGACCAGGCGGTGTTCACCTCGGCCAAAACGGGGGTCGGCCTGCCGGAGCTGTTCCGGGCAATCATCGAGCGCATCCCGCCGCCGGCCGGCAACGTGGACGTCCCGTTGCGGGCCCTGGTCTACGACGCCAAGTCGGACGTACATCGCGGCGTCATCTGCCACGTGCGCGTCCGCGAGGGCCGTCTGCGCCGCGGCGACAAGATCCTGCTCATGGCCGCCCGGCGAACCTACCAAGTCAGCGAGATCGGCAAGTTCTGCCCCCGACCGCGCGTCGTGGACGAGATCGCCGCCGGCGAGGTCGGATACGTCGTCGCGGGCATCAAGACGCTGCACGACGTGAACATCGGCGATACCATCACGCTCGACGACCCGCGCGCCGAGCAGGCCCTCCCAGGCTACCAGCCGCCGCAGCGGATGGTCTTCTGCGACTTCTACCCCGGCCCGATGACCGAAGCCCCTGACCTGCGGGCGGCCCTGGAGAAGCTCTGGCTCAACGACAGCTCTTTCTCCTTTGATCCGGTGCACAGCGATGCCCTGAGCTTCGGATTCCGCTGCGGCTTCCTCGGCCTGCTGCACATGAAGATCATCCAGGAACGGTTGGAGCGCGAATCCGACATCGACGTCGTCCAGACCGCCCCCACGGTCAACTACGAGATCCTGCTCAAAAGCGGCGAAGTGGTCACCATCGACTCGCCCAGCGATCTGCCCGACGGTTCGACGGTGGAGGAGATCCGCGAGCCGGTCATCGACGCCAGCCTCATCGTCCCCGCCGACTGCATCGGGGCGATCATGAAGATCGCCGACGACCGCCGCGGCCAGTACCAGCGAACCGAATACCTGTCTCCCGAGCGGGTCATGCTCACCTACCGCTTCCCGCTGGCCGAGACGATCTTCGACTTCTACGACCGGCTCAAGGCCGCCACCCGCGGGTACGGCACCATGGACTACGAGTTCGTCGGGTACGAGGCCAGCCGACTGGCCAAGCTCGACATCCTGGTCAACGGCACCCCGGTGGACGCCCTGTCGATCATCGTGCACCGCGACAAAGCCGAGCGCCGCGGCCGGGCCCTCATCCGCCGACTCCGCACCGAGATCGATCGCCACCTGTTCGACATCCCCATCCAGGCGGCCATCGGCAACCGCGTCATCGCCCGCGAGACCATCAAGGCCCTCCGCAAAAACGTCACCGCCAAGTGCTACGGCGGCGACGTCACCCGCAAACGCAAACTCCTCGAAAAGCAGAAGGAGGGCAAACGCCGCATGAAGATGGTCGGCCAGGTCACCATCCCCCAGGAAGCCTTCATGGCCGTCCTCGACCCCGGCGACGATTGAGGATCAAGAGCGTCACGGCTCCACGATCACCGTGGCGTCGCGCATCTCCACCGGGTGCTCGCGGCAGAAGTACGTGAACGTGCCCTCGTCCTCGAATGTGTGCTCGAAGCTGCCGCCCCAGAACAACGTCGGCGAGTTGAACGCGCTGCCGGCATCCGCATCCTCCGGGTTGCCCGAGCTCACCGAATGCAAGAGCAGGTCCTCGTTCACCCAGCGGACCTTCTCACCCACGCGGATGGTGACCGACGCGGGACTGAAAGCCATACCCCTCATGCGAACGGTCGCGGCCGCGTCCCCGTCGTCGGGAGGGCCTTCGGGGCAACCCACCAGCAGGACAGACAAAACAGCCATGACCGCCATGGACATCCATCCACTGCGTCTTTTCAACATGGGATTCCTCCATTCCGTGTTGCGGCGGATGCATCGGGCGGGTGCCCTGCTCCGCCTGGAATTTGGCGTCAGGGCGGCACAACCCGCAGAACCTCGCCCGTAACCCCTGACGGTCCGCTCATCATCGAGGTGAGCAAATAGACCTCACCCGCGGCATCCTGCCCGAATCCCAGAAGGTACCGACCCAAACGCTCGCCGGCAGCACCGGCGATGCCGACGAAGGCCATTTCCCAACTCCCGTCCAGTTGCTCGGTGGCCAGGAAGAGCGAGCCATCCGGTTCGGGAAACGACGTGGACCAATCCCCGAAGATGTACGCGCCGTCGAGGTCCGGCAACGCCGCCCCCCGGTAGACGTAACCGCCGATCACGGCCACGCCGATCAGGTTGGCGGCCTCGTCCACATGACGGTAGACGATGATCGGATCGATCAGCGGCTCGCCCTCCGCCCCCGTGGTCGGGCACTCGTCGGGCGGCTCCGTCGGCGAATCAGGGTCGAAGCAGCGGCGGCCTTCTCGGATGTTCCAGCCATAGTTGCCCCCCGCCGTGATCAGGTTGACCTCTTCGAACAGCGCCTGCCCCACGTCGGCGCAGAACAGCCGCTCCGGTCGCCCCACATCGAACGAGAAGCGCCACGGATTCCGCAGGCCGAATGCGTAGACCGCCGCCGCGTCCCCGCCCTCGCCCACGAAGGGATTATCCGCGGCCGGGGTCAACTCCCCGACGTCGCCGAGCTCGTAACGGAGGATCGTGCCCAGCAGGTTGCTGCGATCCTGGCCGTTGCCGAGCCCGGGGGTATGGCCGAAGCCCGTGTCGTTGGCTCCTCCGCCGTCCCCGAGGCTGACGTATAGCCTGCCCTCGGCATCAAAAGCCAGTTGCCCGCCGTTGTGTGTGGCCTGGGGCTTGAGAACCTCCAGGAGAATCGTCTCGCTGGCCGAATCGGCCAGGTCCGGATCGTCACCCGAGACCGTGAACTCCGACAGCCGCCAGCGGCAGTTGAAGCCGGCGGGATCGTCATCCCGCAGCGGGGCGTTGTAGACCACGAAGAATCGCGCATTTTCCGCGTAGTCGGGATGGAAGGCCATCGACAGCAGACCACGCTCGTCAAAGAAGGGGTTGATCGCGACCATCCGATCACGAACATCCAGGAACGGCTCCGCCAGAAGCCCGGCTGGCCCGATGATCCGGATCACGCCGATCTGGTCGACGACGAAGAGCCGTCCCGAAGCATCCGGCGGAACGGCCAAACCCACCGGACTGGACAGGCCGTCCGCGACCACCTCCACGCCCAGGATCATATCCGGCGGCGGGGGCGTTAACAGAGGACAGCCCGCCAGCAGGCCAAGGATCGCCAGGCAGCAGCCCCCTTTCAACGCATGGTCGGTAATCCCATAGAGAGGCATGATTCGGCTCCGGTTACGAGAAAGAGCACACCGGCTCGCACGTTGCCAAGATTGTAGCGCCACCGTGGCCTATGACCGCCTCGATTGTCACGAGAGAATTCAGCTCACGAAGCGTGCACTCCGACCGATCCGAGCCACAACCGCGGCTCGGGTGCAGTCTTCTTCTGCCCGCCCGGCCCTCGTCTGTTAAATCACCGGTCTCAGGGCTTGCCCGGCCACACGGGCTGAGGTACAATCCCATGTGATTGGGAGTTTCCTCTGCCGTACCCGCCGGGTTTCGCCGGCCTCCCCAGCGGTCAACACTGCCTGGCTGAGGGTTGTCATCGTGTGTCCCGACCACCCGCCTGGCATAGCCTCCCCGCTGTTGACCCCGCCGACTGAGAACCGGTGCCACAGAGGGAAGCTCGGAATACTTTCTTACCGGGAGTTGTCCTCGTGGCTCGCGTATTGCTTATCCATCACGACGCGCTGATCCTCCGCAGCCTTGCTGCCACCCTCCAACACCGGCACGAGTTCGCCGCGATTGACAACCTGGTGAAGGGTGTCAAGGCCATCGCCACGCTCAAACCGGATGTCATCATCGTCGGCCATGACCGCAAGAAGCAGGAGGGCGCACGCCTGCTGCACTTTTTACGCGAGAATACGATTCGTATTCCGGTCATCGTCGTGGTTTCGGCCGGCGGCGGCGTCGCCCAGCCCTTGCTGACCAAGCTCGGCGCCAGGGGCCTGCTGGAGTACCCGGTCAGCGAACACGAGATGAACCAGGCCATCGAGGCCGCCCTCCAGGCCCGCGCGACCGAGCTGCTGGGCCCCCGCCCCATCACGCAAGAAGAACTCAACAGCAACCTCTCCATGCTCGAAAGTTCCCTCAACCGCGACATGAAGTGCTTCGCCGGCCGGAACCAGGTCTACCTGCAGTCGACCATCCTGGGGGTCGGGGTCCGAACCCGACCGCGGATTGCCCTCCGCTGTGCCCTGCGGGCCGAGTACGGGCTGGATCGCGACGTCTACTACGAATACATCCGCGACGTCTGTTGCCGCGACCCGGACCAGTGCGAAGCCGTCCAGCGATTCAAAGCCGGCCGGGAGAGCGCTTGAAACCAGCGGTCCACCAGGCCCCTCGAAGACCCTTAAACCCAGAGCATACAAAGGATTACATCCGCGGAAAGCGAACCCAGGGATAACCGGCCCGCCAGCACTGCCCGCATGATCCGGACGACCCCTGCCGGGCCGGTTATCCCTGGGCTTGCCCGACTCCTGATCCCCGACCCCCGATTCCCGGAAACCCGGGGGACTTGCGTCCCCGGCTCGTGCGTCCCGATGCCCGATCGCCGATCCGCGACTCCCAATCCCCGATTCCAGGCCCCCTGGTCGCACCCCGTTCCCGCCGCTTGACAGGCAATGCTAAGGTCGCTATGTTTCGCGGGTTGCGCCAAGAGGCTTGCATTAGCGGCTCCCCGCGCGGCGCCGATCATTGCAAGCCTCTTCTTTGATGGCCAACGGCCGGCAGACCCGGCGTACTTACGTGAGCTTCCTGTCCGGCGGCAACGGCGCCGTCGGCGGTGAGGGCTCTTATCGCTTACTGGGGAATCGCATGTTACCGGTTCGTAAGACCCCCAAGGCCCGCAAGCGACAACGTCGCTCGCATCACGCATTGAGCAGGCCCAACCTGGTGGCCTGTCCCAAATGCGGCGTCGCCAAGCGGCCCCACGCAGCCTGCGAGAACTGCGGCTACGTCACCAGCCGAGTCGCCCTGCCTCTCAAGGAGCAGGAGAGCTAACAGCCATGCGTATCGGCGTCGATGCCATGGGCGGGGACTACGCGCCGCGGGAGATCGTCCGCGGCGTGGTTGAAGCTCTGCCCGCGCTCAACGGCCACGAGGTAGTGCTCGTCGGCGACCAGCAGGCCATCCAGGCAGAGCTGTCCCGGCTCCCCCCGTATGACGGCCCCCTGAGCATCGTGCACGCGGCGGAAGTCATCGGGATGAATGAGTCCCCGGTCGAGGCCGTCCGCACCAAGAAGGACTCCTCGATCTGCCGCATGGTCAAAATGGCCGGCGACGGCGAGCTGGACGCGGTGATCAGTGCCGGGAATACCGGGGCATTCGCCGCCGCCTCGCAGTTACGCATGAAGCTCCTGCCGGGCATCTCGCGCCCCGGCGTAGCGGTGGTGCTGCCATCCTTCTACGGGCCCATCGTGCTGTGCGACGCCGGCGCCAACATCGCCCCCAAGCCGCACCACCTGCTGCAGTACGCGATCACCGCCGGGGCCTACGCCCGATACGTGCTGAAAGTGGATCGCCCCCGCGTGGCCTTGTTGTCCGTCGGTGAGGAAGACGCCAAGGGCACCACCCTCGTCAAACAGGCCCACGAGTTGCTGCGGGTCAGCCCAAGCATCAACTTCGTCGGCAACTTCGAGGGCCGCGACCTGTTCCGCGGCGGGTGTGACGTGGTGATTTGTGACGGCTTTGTCGGGAACATCGCCCTCAAGCTCATCGAAGGCCTGGCCGAGGGCCTCTTCAAGATCATCTCGAAGGAGATCTTCCTGGCCAGCCCGGAACTGGCCAAGAGCTTCGAGCCGGTCGTCAAGCGTGTCTGGGCCAACCACGATTACGCCGAGTACGGTGGAGCCCCCCTGCTGGGAGTGGACGGAACCTGCATTATTTGTCACGGCAGCAGCAATTATTTCGCCATCCGCAACGCGGTCCGGGTGGCTACTGAATATCTCGAGAGCGATCTGAACGCGATCATTGCCGCGGAGCTGGCCAAGGAACCCGCCGCCGTCAGCCAGGCGAGCCCGTAAGAAGCTTTTCATGATGAAACAGCGATTGCCCTTTGTTATCCGGGGTTTGGGCACCGCCCTACCCGACCGGGTCATGACCAATGCCGACTTCGAGAAGTTCCTCGATACCTCGGATGAGTGGATCCAGACACGGACCGGCATCCGCGAGCGGCGGATCTGCGGGGAAGGGGAGAACACCCTGACCCTGGCGGTCACCGCCTCGCGCAGGGCCCTCGAGCGGGCGAAGCTCACGCCCGGTGACCTGGACCTGATCATCGTGGCTACGAGTACGCCTTATGCCCCGATCCCGGCCACCGCCTGCTTCCTGCAGCGCGAGCTGGGTTGCCGGCACATCCCCGCCTTCGACCTGGCCGCCGCGTGCAGCGGGTTCGTCTACGCTTACGTCTGCGCAGTGCAGATGATGACCTCCGGGCAGTACCGCCACGTGCTGGTCATCGGGGCGGAGGCCATGTCCGCGGTCACCGATTTCCAGGATCGTGGGATCTGCATCCTGCTGGGGGATGGCGCCGGAGCAGCCGTCCTCGGACCTGCCGACGACAATGTCGGGGGTCTTTACGATCATCTGCTCGGGGCGGACGGCGGCGGAGCGGAGTTGATCTGGATTCCGGCCGGCGGCTCACGGCAGCCCGCCACCGCGGCGACGGTGGATGATCGGCTGCACTACCTCAAAATGCAGGGCCGCGAGGTCTACAAGTTCGCCGTCACGAAGATGCAGGAGGTCATCCAGGGAGCGATCTCGCGGGTCGGCTTGCCGATCGAGGATCTCGCCTTGGTCGTTCCCCATCAGTCCAATGCCCGCATCATCGAGTCGGCCGCCCAAAAGCTCAGGATTCCCATGGAGAAAGTGGCCCTGAACATCGACCGGTGCGGGAACACCTCGGCGGCTTCGATTCCTCTGGCTCTCGAGGAGGCCGTCAGCCGGGGGCAGGTCCGCAAAGGCGACTGGGTGCTCCTGGCGGGGTTTGGCGGAGGACTGACGTGGGCTTCGGCGCTGCTGCGCCTGTGAGTTGGAGTAGCTTGGGGGCCTCGGCCTTGGCCGGGCCCTTCACGAGAGTAGGACGACCAGCGATGCCTCAAACCGCCATCCTGTTCACCGGGCAAGGCGCCCAGTCCGTGGGCATGGGCCGAGAGTTCGCCGAGCGTTGGCCGGCGGCCGCTCAGACCTTTGACCAGGCCAACGACCTCCTGGGATACGACCTGCGCCAGCTTTGCTTCGAGGGGCCCGCCGACCAGCTCGAGCGGACGGATATCCAGCAGCCCGCGATTTACACCACCAGCGTCGCCATCTGGCGGGCCATGAACGAGGGCCGCGACCTGCCCGAGGTCCCGGTCGCGATGGCCGGCCTGAGCCTCGGCGAGTACACCGCCCTGTACGCGGCCGGGGCGATGACCTTCGAGGCGGGCCTGCAACTGGTGCGACGGCGGGGCGAACTCATGCAGGCCGCCGCCCAGGCCATCCCCAGCGGCATGGTCAGCATCATGGGCCTGAGCCCCGAAGACGTCGACGCCCTCTGCAAGGCCGTGATCGAGGGAGCACCCGCCGGGGCCGTGCTCGTGCCCGCCAACTACAATTGTCCGGGCCAGATCGTGGTGTCCGGCACCCGGGACGCCTGCGAGCAGGTCGTTCCCCTGATCGACAAGGCCGGCGGGCGGGCCATCCCCCTCAAGGTAGCCGGGGCGTTCCATTCTCCGATCATGCGGCCTGCCGCCGAGGGACTCGCCCAGGTTCTGGCCCAGACCGCCCTGGAGGAGCCCCAGGTACCGGTTGTGGCCAACGTTAATTGCAGAAACCACACCGATGCCGGTACTATTCGGCAGTGGCTCACCGACCAGTTGACCCATCCGGTCCGCTGGCAGGCCTCCGTTGAGCGACTGCTGGGCGAGGGAGTGGAACGGTTCATCGAAATCGGCCCGGGCAGGGTGCTGGCCGGCCTGATGAAAAAGATCTCGCGGGCGACGCCGGTGGTGAACGTGAGCACGGCGCCGAGTCTGGAGGAGTGTGTAGCCGCGACCCGGTAACCGGAAGCGGCTGGTGATAGCGATGGGAGCCCATGGCACGCAACAGCAGTGGAAGGAAGAGCTCATGCCCCTGGCCAAGCAGATAGCCATCGTCACGGGTGCCAGCCGCGGCATCGGGCGGGCGATCGCCCTCAAGCTGGCGGAGCAGTCGGCCACGGTCATCGCCGTCGCCCGCTCCGAGCAGAAGCTGGCGGATCTCGCCGAACAGGCCCGCAAGGCCGAACTGCCCGGGACCATCGTGCCCCGGACCCTTGACCTGACTCAGCGTGGCCTGATCGACGCTTTCGTCGAGCAGGCGGCGGATGAGTTCACCCGCCTGGATATCCTCGTCAATAACGCGGGCATCACCCGGGACGGCCTGCTGCTGAACATGGAGGACGAGGACTTCGAGACGGTTTTGACCACCAACCTCCGGTCCGTCTTCTGGATCACCCGGTCGGTCAGCCGCTACATGGTGCGGGGACGTTACGGCCGTATCATTAACATCGGCAGCGTTTCCGGTATCATGGGCAACCCGGGCCAGAGCAATTACGCCGCCGCCAAAGCCGCCTTGATGGGCTTCAGCAAGACGGTGGCCAAGGAACTGGCCCGCCGTAACGTGACCTGTAACGTGGTGGCACCCGGATTCATCACGACGGACATGACCGCCGTGCTGCCGGACAAGTACAAGGAGGGTCTCAAGCCGCTGATCCCTTGCCAGAAGTTCGGCGAGCCCGACGACATTGCCGCCGCGGTGGCCTTCCTGGCCTCCCCCGCGGCGGGTTACATCACCGGGCAGACCCTGGCCGTGGATGGAGGACTGAGCATGTGAAGCGGCGGAACGACCGCCCTTCGTCGATCAGATACGCCGGACAGGGTCGTCCTCCCGATCGGGGGGCTCCTCGACGGCTTTCGCGGGCAACAATACAGGCACAACATAGGAGGAAGTCCTGGTGACCCCCGAGGCAATTGAAGACAAAGTGTTTACCATCGTCAGTGAGCAGATGGCCATTAACAAGGCCGAGATCACGAGAGAAACCTCGTTCATCAACGATTTGAACGCGGATTCCCTCGACATCGTCGAGTTGGTCATGGAGTTCGAAGACAACTTCGACATGAGCATACCCGACGAGGAGGCGGAGAAGATCAAAACGGTCGGCCAAGCGATCGATTACATCGCCATGGTCGCCCAGCAAAACAAGGGCTGAAGCGGATCAGCCGGCGGAGTTCGGCGGGCTGGGATGCTGATGTGGACCAGCCCCGGTCGAAGCGTGCGACAGGCGAAAGTCCCCGGGCTTTCCCTGCCGCAAGGCGCGGATGAGTGGGCGGAGGTCGGCCGGCACGGCCCCCGGAAGCCGCCCCGCCATCCGACTGAGTGCTACAGCGGAGAAGGTTGTTCATGGCCAAGCGACGAGTCGTCATCACGGGCATGGGGGCAATCACGCCCCTGGGGAGTACCGTCGATGAGTACTGGGACGGGCTCGTGTCCGCCCGCTCGGGGATCGGACCGCTCACCCAATTCGACACGACCGACTACGACACCAAGATCGCCGGTGAGTGCCGCGACTTCGACCCGACCCGCTGGATTGAGGCCAAAGCCTGCAAACGGATCGACCGTTTCGCCCAGTTCGCCCTGGCCGCCGCCATCGACGCCATGCGCGACAGCGGCGTCGACATGGCCGCCGTTGACCCCTTCCGTGTCGGCGTGATCATCGGGTCGGGGATCGGCGGCATCTTCGAACTCCAGACCCAGTACCTGCGGCTCATCCGCAAGGGACCGTCCAAGATCTCCGCCTTCACCATCCCCAAGCTCATGGTCAACGCCGGCAGCGGCAACATTGCCATCCATTTCGGCATCCGCGGGCCCAGCAGCGCCGTCGCTACCGCCTGCGCCTCCGCTACCAATGCCATGGGCGACGCCGTTTTCTGCATCCGCCGCGGAGACGCCGACATGGTCATCACCGGCGGCAGTGAGGCCGCCGTCATCGAGATCAGTGTCGGCGCCTTCAACGCCATGCACGCCCTCAGCACCCGAAACGACGACCCGCTACACGCCAGCCGGCCCTTCGACCGCGGCCGCGACGGGTTCGTCATCAGCGAAGGGGCGGGCGTCCTCATCTTCGAAGAATACGAACACGCCCGCAAACGCTCCGCACCGATCTATGCCGAGGTCCTGGGCTTCGGCCTCAGCTCCGACGGCGCGCACATTACCCAGCCGGACGAGACCGGCACCGGCCCCGCCGTGGCCATGCGACAGTGCATCGCCGACGCCGGCATCAATGCGGACGATCTCGATTACATCAACGCCCACGGAACCAGCACCCCCCTGGGCGACATCGCCGAGACCCGAGCCATCAAGCAGGCCCTCGGCACCGCGGCCACTCACGTCCCCGTCAGCAGCACCAAGTCCGCCACCGGCCACCTTCTCGGGGCCAGCGGCGGCATCGAGCTCATCGCCTGCGTCAAGGCCATCCAGCACGGCGTGCTCCCCCCGACCATCAACCTCGAGAGCCCCGATCCCGAGTGCGACCTGGATTACGTCCCCAATCATGCACGCGATGCCAAGGTCAGCCTGGCCATGAGCAACTCGTTCGGCTTCGGCGGCCACAACGCCTGCGTCCTCATCGGGCGGGTCTGATCGCCCGGTCAAGTTCGCCACCCGATCGGCCGATAACTCCCAGGGACGGGCTCGATCCCCGCGCCGGAGGCGTCACGGCCTTTGCGCCTCTGTGCCTTCGTGCCCCCGGTCTCCGCGCTGGAGCGGTTGCGCATGCCCGAAAGACAAGAAGAGGATATCGACGCCCTGCTGGCCGAGGTCAACGCCCTCGCCGACGAAGCCGTGGCCGAGATCGTCGGGCAGGAGCCCGCCGGCGACACCTTTGACGCCGACGTCCCCTTCTCCCCCGTGACCGAGCCACTCTCCCCCGTGACCGAGCCTCTTGCGGCCCACAGCGCACCAACGCCCCCCGCTGACCCGGCCCCGGCCTCAGCCCTGACCACAAAGGTCGAGGACCTCGACCGCATCCTCCGGCTTCAGGTCCCGGTCATCGTGCAGCTCGCCTGCCGCACCATGCCCCTCTCGGAGATCATCACCCTCAGCACCGGCGCCATCATCGAGTTCGAGAAGCTCGCCGACAGTGACCTCGACCTGGTCATCAACAACAAGTGCATCGGCCAGGGCCAGGCCGTCAAGGTCAGCGAGAACTTCGGCCTGCGGGTCACCCACATCGGTTCCCTGCGGGCCCGCATCCGCGCCCTGGGCAAGTGACCCCCGTACCCCCGTCGTGCTTGCGGATCGCCAGCTTCCCCTGTCGCCTGCCCAGATCCTACCCGGCTACCAGATCCGCCGGCGCGCTCGCAAACGGCAAATCGCTGACGGTCACCTCCGGGTTGCGCTCCTGGAAGTACCGCAGCTTCCAGTTGTCCTGGAACAGCAACACCCGCTGCCCCCGGCCGTCGGTTGCCAGGCGAACCCCGTGCGGCAGGACCATACTTTCAACCCTGGTCGCGGGATCGAGCCAGCGAGCCAGCGTCCAGGACGTCCCCTCGATTCGCGAGGCCGCCCCATACTCGGACTCCAGCCGGTACTGCACGATCTCGAACTGAAGCGGGCCGACCGCTCCCAGCAGCGGGACCTTCCGCGTCGCATCCGCCAGCTCGTACGTCTGCACCACCCCTTCCTGAAGGAGCTGGCTCAGGCCGTCGCGGAACCGCTTGAAGTTGGCCGGCTCGGGATTCTCCAGATACGCAAAGCACTCCGGGGCAAAACGCGGAATCTCGTCATAGACGATCGAGGCATCTTCCGTCAGCGTATCGCCGATCGCGAACTTGGCGTTGCCGACGATGCCCACCACGTCGCCGGGGTAGGCCTCATCCACGGTTTCCCGCTCCTGGCCGAAGAGTTTGGCGGCGTTCGACAGTCGAATCGTTTTGCCGGTCCGTGCATGCCGAACGGTCATGTCCCGCTCGAATTTGCCCGAGACCACGCGAACGAAAGCGATGCGGTCGCGGTGGCGCGGGTCCATGTTCGCCTGGATCTTGAAGACAAAACCGGAGAAGAGCGGGTGTGTCGGCTGGATCAGGTCGGCCCCGCTGCGCCGACCGACCGGCGGCAGCGAGTGCTTCAAAAAGCCGTCCAGCAGCAGTTGCACGCCGAAGTTGTTCAAGGCGCTGCCGAAGTAGACCGGCGTGGTCCGCCCGGCCGCGACCTCGTCAGGCTGGAACTCGGCCCCCGCCCCCTCAAGCATCTCCACCTCGTCACAGACGGCACGATGGATGGTCTCGTCCAGACGGTCGCGGACCAGCGCGTCGGACAGGCCCACCGTCGAGACCGGTGCGCGGTGCGCCCCGCCGGGCGTGCGTTCGTAGAGGTGGGCCATCCGCGTCCGACGATCCCATACCCCCTTGAAGTTGGTCCCCGTACCGAGCGGCCAGTTCATCGGGTACGCGGAAATGCCCAGGACGCTCTCCAGCTCATCCAGCAGGGCCAGCGGATCCCGAGCCGGGCGATCGAGCTTGTTCATGAAGGTGAAGATCGGCACGCCTCTGTGCCGGCAGACCTCGAAGAGCTTGCGGGTCTGACTCTCGATGCCCTTGCCGGCATCGATGACCATGACCGCCGCGTCCACCGCGGTCAGCACCCGGTACGTATCCTCGGAGAAATCCTTGTGCCCCGGCGTGTCCAGCAGGTTGATGCGGAAGCCACGGTAGTCGAACTGCAGAACCGTGGAGCTGATCGAGATGCCGCGCTTCTTTTCCAGCTCCATCCAGTCGGAGGTGGTGGCCCGCTGAGTCTTCCGCGCCGTCACCGAACCGGCCAGGTTCACCGCTCCGCCGTAGAGCAGGAACTTCTCGGTGAGCGTGGTCTTGCCGGCGTCGGGGTGCGAGACAATGGCGAACGTCCGCCGCCGGGCAATCTCCTGAAGCGACATGCGCTGTACGCTGGTTGTGGTCATGTCCATCATCCAGAGGCCAATTCGTCGTATCCGATCTCCGGCCCTTGCCTGCAGAGTGGCAACCGACCGACGGTCACCGCGAGCTGGAGCACAAACCAAAGGTTCAAACGAGGGTAATCAGCAGGGAATCAGGGTGGAGTCGTACCCCGCAACGACGGTAGTGCGAACAAGCTGGACATTCGAATCGCCTGCGTGCTCATCATGGCGGCATTGTACCCGCCCGCCCGCCCAATGAAAAGGGGCGGGTGGCCCATCCTTGAGCAACCGGTTCCGTGACACTTCCTTGCGCAGCAAAGGTGGGTCCACGATGATCCGACACGCGGGAAGGGTTCCTTCACCAAGAGACCCTTCCGCAGCCGCATCATCGTGAACCCACCCGCCTGAAACAGCGAACAGGTTCCAGAACCCCACACACCAGGGGCGGCGGGGCATGGGCCTCAAGCGTGCGGAGGAGCAGGGGAATCGCCGGCCGCGCTTGCCCCGAAACCGATGTACCGGGGCGATGGAAAGATCCCTCTCTCACACGCGGGCCGGAGGAGTTTCTCGCACACGCCCTACGGACGGCCCCATGCCCTCGCCGCCTCACCGTCAGTCTACCGCCGGCTGCTCATCCGGCTGGCGAGGCAGCCGTTCATGGCCGGGGGATTCGGCCGACCACAACTCGCTGCCCAGCGCGGCATCGCGCAGTTGCACGGATTGCTCACCCTTGCGAATCTCTGTCGCCAGGATCACGGATCGATCGCCCACCATTGAGTGGGAGCCGATCACGGTGATCCGGTCACCCTTGGCCAGGCTCAACCCATGCTGCTGGACAAAATCGGCCGGGCCGCCGTGCACGATCGCCACGCTCCCGTCCAAGCCGCGGAGGTGCAGCTCCTGACACTCGACCGTACTCCCGGTGGCCCGGAAGCTGCCCATGCGGTCAATCGTCCCTTCGATCGTCCGCATGTGTTCCGGATCGAAACGCACCGCGTGCCCTGTATCCGGACCCACGTACCCGAACACCTCCCAGTAAGGCTCCTGGTTAAAGCGCTCGTGGATGCGGCGCGCGAAAGTCCGGTTGGACAGGTCACTGGGCGATTCACCCGACTTGAAAGCCACGGCCTCCAGGGTCTCGCTGGTCGTGGCGACACGGGCGATCTGGTCCTGCTCACGCAACTCGACCGAGGACCACGGGACGGCGGCCTGGCTCTGGCCTATACCGAGCAGACCCCCAAAACCCACGATCGCGTAGGCCAGCCGGCCTCTGTACAGATCTACCATCACATGCTCGATGGTGCCCAGTTCCTCCTTCTGAGGGTTATCGACCGACAGACCGACCAGCCCGCTGACCTTGCGGCCCCAGAGCTTGTCTGCCGGAGTCGGCTTGGCCGCCGGTTCGGTCGGCGGCTCAACCGCCTCGCCTTCCGGAGCGGGGGCCGCCTCATGCACGGTCGCCTCCAGGCCACGAGCCATCCTCTTCCCCCTCATCTCATCGTGCTTGGCTTCCCGCCCCATCCGCTCCTCCTGGCCGTAGAAGCGGTCGATCTCCGAACACCAGCTCCGGTCGTCGAAGTTCGGGTACCGGTCCTCCGCAAAGCCCGGTGCCGACGCCAGCTTCTGCTTCTCCATATCCAGCACCAGCGTCTTCCGGTCCTCGCTCAGCAGCAGCGCCGACCAGGGGACGGCGTAAAGCTGATCGCCGGCCTCCGTCACGGGCTTGAAATCCGCAAGCGCATAGATAATGCGATCGCGGTTACGGTTGAGGATCAATTCCTTCACCTTCCCGTACTTCTCGCCGGAGATCCCCTCGATCTTCGTGCCGATCAGCTTGTTCGCCTCCGTTAGCCGAGGCACAAAGCCGTGGGTCACACCGGGCTCGGCGGTCCTGGCTTCCGTTCCCTTCGCCCCATACGGTTTCTCTTCGCCCGCGCTGACCGGCAGGCACAGCCCCAACGCCACAAGCCCGGCCAGCGAACCTAGAGCGATTCTCGACGTCCGCATGACATCACTCCTTTTTCCAGACACGCGGCGCTCGAGGGTGCGATTCACTCGATCGCGAAGGTCTACCGCCATCCGACGGTCCCGCCTCGAGCGTCAATCGCTTATATTGTGAGTATATGCCCGCCAGGTTCGACGGAAGGCGATGTGAAATCAAAAAAGCTGCAAATCCACAAGGGCGGCCACTTCGCGCCTGATTTCACAATAGAAGTAACAGGAGCGTAGCGGACTCCGCCGTCCGGATCAGCGGCTCAGGGTTAAGGCACGCGCACCAATTCAAGGCGCGCCACCTGGCGATTCAACGCTGCCAGCCGCGAGTTGGGGCGATTCAGCCGGTGCAGAGGGAACAACCAGTTGCTCCAAAAACCGCTCCCACGCGGCCGTCAACGGCTCCCTGGAGCCGAACGCAGCCTCAATCTCGTGCTCGAGCGTCGAGGGATCACGCCAACCCGGATCGGCAGCCGACAGCGCCGCAAGATAGCGGCGCAGATCCGCACGCCGATGCGCAAACAAAAAGCGGAATACACCCCACGACTGGGCATACAGGTCGTTAGCCGCGTCCAGCTCGCCGGTGGCCGGACGCGTCAGCGTCAGGAAGTCAGGCAGCCAGACCAGCCGGTCGGCCGCTCGCGCCGCCAGCAGTCGCTCGCGGCGAACGGGATTGTCGCGGCCGAAGCCCATCGCGCCGGAGCTGTCCGCCTCGAAGTTCGTCGCCAGCCCCTCGGACACCCACAGCGGATACATCACCCCACGGGTCTGCAAACCACTGTTGAACGCCAACTGGTGTGCCGCTTCGTGCGTCATCCGTTCCGAACTGCACCGCGTCGTCACCACTCGGTTGGTCCGGCTGGAGTAGTAGCTGTCCAACCAGGAAAGGTTCATGCGCTCGGTCTCGCGGGCGTACCGGCTGAACTGCTCGGCATTGCCGAAGGAGACCCAGACGAGCCGTTCGCTCAACGGCTGCGGGGCGAAACCCGCCGAGCGCATCGAGAGGTAAAACTCCTCATGCGTTCGCTCGAGCAGCCCGAAAGCCCGCTGGACCGCGGCGGAGGACGTCTGGCTGGGCGCATACACCATCGCGAAGTGCTCGCTGACGTGTGTCGCCAGATCCTCGCCCAGCCGATCCACCATCTCCTGGTGGTGGTGGACCAGGCAGACCGGCAAGGTCGCCGAGGCGATCGGCGTCACCCCGGCTGCCGACGCCGCTACGGC